>JBBQRV010000136.1:0-9903 GCA_038214475.1 Propionibacteriales bacterium
TGGGGTGACGCCCGGACCGCGCAGGCCAAATGAGAGCCACACGACGAGTCGCGGGCAGCCGATGTGAGAGCGACAGCCCGGGCGCCTAGACCGAGCCTCGCCAGGCACCGGTCCTGGGTCAATGAAACAAGTAGCCGATGACCGGATGTTGCTTACGGGAGGCGATTGCCGATCCAACGCAACGGTCCGCCGAACACTCGATGCCGATGCCACCCTCGGTCGACGACTCTGCGGCGGATGGCGCGGAACCGGTCGCGGGCCCGCACCACCAGACCGGTCCTGCTCTGGTCCTCGATCTCCCAAGCCACCTTGGCAGCCCATCGCGCACACCCTAGACACAGTGCGACCTCAGGATGGTTGCCCAGTTGCACCATGCGATCCGGAGCGTCGATCGCCCCGCAGCACCAGCACGCAGACGGCCCCAACTCGGCATCTTCAACAGCATCGGGTGCCTGCATCCGGTCCGCCTCCTTCGGTTTGCATCGGCGGACACACGACACTGCCGTAAGAGCAGAACACGCAGCAGTCACCGGCTCGCGGCTTCAGCGTCTCACCACAGCCGACGCACGGGTAGAAATACTGGCAGGCGTCCTCGGGCATCGACTCTGTCGCCTGCACGCCGCATGAGGGACAGGTGAGGACCGATTCGAGGACGACCACGGTTCGAGGATAGGTCGCCTTCTCCTGCCGCAGATAGCGTGCGCTGCGGCCCGACCGGAACTGCCGTAGATAACGTGCGCTAAGGGTCCCGGTCGCCGGTCGTCTGAGCCGGTCGGCGGGCGCCGAGGTCACCATCGCGGGAGCACTCCTCACACTCGTCGGGAAGTGCGCCGGCCGCTGTCACGGGTCGTAGAGGTGAGCCTCGCCTGCGTTGTGCAGGTAGAGCCGCCGGGATGCTTGCACCTTCACCCACCCTGCGGCGCCTGACTCCCAGTCGATGATGAACTCGGGGTCGAGCTCCTCGACCCAGGGACCTTTCAGCGTCAGCGGCAGCACCAGGGTGCGTCTCCCTTCCCACGGGGCTGACTGGACTTCGTTCACCAGAGCGTCGCTGGTGCCCTCCAGGGTGGAGTAGAGGTCTGCACCGACCAGCACCCGACAGGGGGGGCCCAGAGCGATTGCCTGCTTGTGCAGCACCTGGGCGTCGGGCTCGGTGTTGTCGTAGGGCTGGGCGATGCTTGCGATGACCTGGGCGACAACCGCATTGACGTACGCGGCTGTCGTCTCCTCAGCGAACTCGCTGAGCGTCTCTTCGGGTGGCTTGGGGGTGCCTTTCAGTGGCTTGATCTCGACTTCGCGGAACAGGCGCAGCGCGGTCACCGGCGTGCCGGCGGGGGCGACGAGGGCGTCGCTGGCCGCGGGCCACTTCGGGTCCGGCAACCGCACGTTCAACGCGCTCTCACTCAGCTCCACCCGCAGCACGTCCGACAGCTTGTGCTTCTCCGTGCCCTGCTTGAATGCCTTGCGGATCAGGGGCATCAGCTCGGCCATCTTGCTGTTCATCCGGTCGGTTTCAGTCATGTCACGACTCCTGTTGTTGGGAGGCGAACGAGTTGCTCAGCAACGTGAACCGCGGGTGCGCGCGGAGTGCCTCGAGGTCGGGGTCCTTGTTCAGCCAGTCAGCCGCGAGCTCCTCCACGCCTGGCCGGGTCAGCGCGGTCTCCAGCTGCCCGATCGCTCGCTCGACGCCGTCGGGCTGTCGGGCGTAGTAGCAGGCGAGGTTGTAGCAGACCTGCCATCCGCCCCGGGGGTCGCGCGCGAACGCCTCGGTCTTCTTCAGGGCGTCCTTCTTGGAGGCGAAGGCGCCCTCGCACAGGCCGGCGGCGCGCAGCGCGGCCCGGGCCTGCGCCTGTCTGCCGTACTTGTCGAACACGGCCGACAGCGGCCCGATCGCGTCGCGCTGGTCGCGCCGGAAGTACCGCACGACGACGTTGCGCGGGCGCAGTGTGTCGTACAGGCGCTCGAGCAGCTCACCCGAGAGGTCCTTGAGTGCCGCTGCCTGCTGCTGCGCGAGCCCCGCGTGCTGCGCTACCGGCGCGTCGGTCGAGGTGGTGGGCACCACGCGTTGGGCGTTGGCTCGCCGAGCGGCGCGGTTGACCAGGTCGGCGGTGGCGGCGCGCTGGCTGTACGGCAGTGCGCACCATCGTGCGTCATGGTGCCCAGCGGCTGGTCTTGCCAGGGTGGCCAGCGTTGCTGCGAGGCGATAGAGGGAGGTGTGGTCGGTGGGGTCGACGACCACACCTCGTGCGTACAGTTCCGCCGCCTCGGCGTACTGCGCCGACAGTGACAGCTGGTCGGCGAGCTTGTGCATCACCAGGCTGCTCGCCGGGGCGCCGCGCAGCGCCGTACGCAGCGCGTCGATGGTGGGTTCGCTCGCCGTGTCGTACGCCGCGAACGCGTGCGCCGTCGCCGGCGACCACCGCGCCCACAGCGGCATTCTGGGGCTGCCGGAGAGCACGCTGGCCGAGGCCCAGTAGCCCGCCACCCGGCAGACCTCCGCCCCGGACTTGTCCGCGAGCTCCTTGGACGTCACCGTGGCCCCGGTGGCGGCGTCGGTGACCACGACGAAGACCCGCCACCGCGTGTCGCCGGGCAGCGGGGCGAGGACCTGTGCGCTGACCAGGCTGCCGCGAGGCGAGCTCAACACCTTCTTGAGTGCCGTGATCACCGCGGTCAGCATCTTGCTCGGGTCGGCGGCGGTCACGACCCCCTCGAGGTCGGTCAGGGGTGAGGAGGTCTGCGACCCCGGCGTGGAGCCGGGCTCGCGGAGGTTCTTGGTCAGGGCGGTCACGAACACCGCCTCCTGTGCCTTCACCGTCGGCTGCTTGCGCTTGTCGGCCTCCTCGAGGTCGACGCCCTGGAACGTCACCTTCACCGGCCCGGCGACGATGGAGGCGCTCTTGCGCTCGATCAGCCACCATGCGCCGAGCAGCAGCACCGCGAGCGCGACCCAGAACCACCTGTTCGGCTCCGGAGATCCGGGCAGCCACCCCAGCGCGTCTGCGCCGGCCACGGTGGCCCCGTGCTTGACGACGCTGACCCAGTCGGCGCCCTCGTCGGACTCCCCACGGGCTGCCCGGTCGAGCGCGGCGGCTGCGGCCGCACCTGCCTTCTCCGCGGCGGCCTCGTGCTCGTCGGTGGGCTGCAGGCTCTGGCGATACGTCGCTGTCGCGGAACGGGCGCTGGTGAGCTTCACGTCGTCCACCAGCTGGCTGGTCTGGCCGCAGGAGTCCTTGGCGAGGCGGGCCACCGTGTCGGGCGCCGTGACAGCTTGCAGCGCTATCAGTGCCTGCGTGGCCGCGACGGCCTTGTCGGCGGTGCCCACGAGGTTGGCGTCGGCCCGCGACCCGCCGTTCGGCTGGTAGGCCGCGTCCAGCGCGGCGGCCGCGCCCTGCAGCTCCTGGACTGCGGCGTCGCTGGCGCCGTCACCGGTGGTGAGGCTGTCGAGTGCGGTCACCAGCCGTTGGGCTGGTCCCGCGAGGGCTGGAGCGGTGTCGCCAGCTCGAACCGACTTGCTGAGCGAGTCCCGCGCCTTCGCAGCCGATTCCTTGGCGGTGGCGACCAACCCCACCTTGACCTCGCCGAGAGCACCCACGGTGCCCTGGAGCGCGCGGACCTCGTCGCAGCGCACGTCCGCGACGTCTCCCGACCCCACGCGCAGCAGCACGGCGGTGACGGCCACGAGCGCGAGCACCGCGAATCCGCGCAGCGACGTGCGCAGCCACTCTGTCGAGGCGAGTGCGGCCGCTGTGAGCGCCACGGCACCTGCCCACCAGAACGTCCAGGTCGGCGCACTGTCCCACCACAGCGCTTCTGCGACGGGCACGGCGACGGCGACCACGGCGAGGGTCACGGTGACGATGCCGGCCCACAGGTCGTTGTGGGCGCGGCGAGACATCATTCGCCAGACGACCAGCACGATGGGTGCGCCGAAGATCAGCGCGGGTCCCAGCTCCCCCATGGCGCCCTCCCAGAGACTCGAGCCGTGTGTCGACCGTAGCGGCTGGTCGCTGTTTGCGCGACGCCTCGATCCGAAGTTCCGAAGAGCGCTGCGACGAACCCGCGCCGGCTGGAGCGCAGGCCCCTACCTTCACCGCGGCACGACGCGGGAGGCGACCGCGTGCGCAACTCTCTCGCGCGCGAACCGTTGGAGACATCGACCAGTGTCGGACCCCGGCCCCCTCGCGCCCCTGCAAGAGCGTCGGCTGACCCACGAGACCCGAGACCCGAGACTGGTTCCGTCCGTTGGCGCCCCCGACCACGAGAGGATCGCTCAGGGACCCGTGGGACGGAGGTGCGTCGCATGGGGCCCGCACCGGCACGGTCCGATCGCCGACGTGTGGCAGAAACGTGCTCGGCATCCGAGCGTGCGACGGGGCAGACGTCCTGCGAGAGGATGCGATTCAGATCGCTTCGTTGAGTAGCTCGCCCAGCACGCGCCGCGCGTGGGCGTAGTCCTCGGCAGCCCCGACACCGTCGTACGTGGACGAGCACGTGGTGAGGGCTTTCCAGTTCGCGGTGATGAACGCCTCCATGGCAGACACGGTCAGGAACATCTGGAAGTTGAAGCTGGAGGTCGACTTCTGGCGTCCCGCTGAGGCCATCGTCCACGCGAGTGAAGACGGTCTGGATGAGACCATTGCGGACCCCGCCTGGAAGCCGTACCGGGCCACGCCGCCCTACTCCGAGTACGCCAGCGGTCACGCTGCCATTACCGGCACCATCGCAGAGACGACCAGGCTGTTCCTGGGTGACAACGTCCCGCTCACCTTGGTCTCCGTCCCCGTCGCCGCACCCGGAGTGACACCACCCAACCGCACCTACGACACCCTGTCCGCCCTGGAAGCAGACGCCTACATGGCCCGCATCTGGGCCGGCATCCACTTCCGTGACGCCATGGACGACGGCTACTACATCGCCCACAAGACAGCCCAACGCGTGGCCAGGATCCTGGACTGCAGGTTGACCCGCCACAACCCGAAGCGGGCCGCCTCAACGGCCGGTTCCAGGCGGCGGACTGGGAAGGTGCTTGGGAAGGTCGCTGCGTTCGGACCACCCAAGGACCACGAGCGGTGGCCGGACAGACCGGTGCTGGTTCTGTGGGCCCGACACCGCACGGAGGACATCCGGCCGCGAAAGTCTGCGGTCGACTTCCGGGGACGCGGGGTAGCGTCACAGCGTGCATTCACTCCAGGACGCCGTGGACAGAGCCGCGCACGACTCGGGGTTCTCCGGTGTGGTCCGGGTGGACCGGGCGGGCCGGGCGGGCCGGAGGGAGTTCTGCGGGGCCTATGGGCTGGCGGACCGCGCGCACGAGATCCCCCACACGGAGGCGAGCCTGTGCGCGATCGCCAGTGGCACGAAGACACTGACGGCACTGGTGGTGATGCGCCTGGTCGAGCAGGGAACCCTCGAGCTCGACACCCCCGCCCGGTCGCTCCTCGGCGCCGACCTGCCCCTGATCGCCGCCGACGTCACGATCGAGCACCTGCTGGCACACCGGTCCGGGATCGGCGACTACCTCGACGAAGACGCTGTGGATGACGTGCGCGAATACGTGATGCCGGTGCCGGTCCACGAGCTCGCAACGACCGAGCAGTACCTCCCGGTGCTCGACGGACACGACACCGTCTCCCCCGCCGGCGAGCGGTTCGCCTACAACAACGCCGGCTACGTCGTACTCGCCCTGCTGGCCGAGCGCGCCACCGGCGTGGAGTTCCACGACCTCGTCCGCACCCTCGTCTGCGAACCGGCGGGCATGATCGACACCGTGTTCCTGCGCTCCGACGAGCTCCCGGGACGCGCCGCCCTGGGCTACCTGTCCTCGGACGGCCTGAGGACCAACGTCCTCCACCTGCCGGTGCGCGGCAACGGCGACGGCGGCATCTACTCGACCGCCGCCGATCTCAGCGCCCTGTGGGGGGCGCTGTACGCCGGACGGATCGTCGCGGAGGATCGGCTCGCCGAGATGCTGCGGCCCCGCAGCGACTGGCCGCAGGAGTCCAGGCGCTACGGCCTCGGCTTCCACCTGCACGCGACGGGCGACGGGGTCTGGCTCGAGGGGTACGACGCGGGGGTCTCGTTCGCGAGCGTCCACGAGCCCTCGTCCTCGATCACCTACACCGTCCTCTCGAACTGGTCAGACGGCGCCTGGCCAATCGTCCGGCTACTCAGCGACACGTTCGCCAGCTGACGTTCCCATCGACGTACACATGTCCAAGTTGAGGCATCCCGCGGAACGGCCAGACACCCGATCCTGCGAGGAAGTCTCTCCTAGCCGCGACCGGGTCGCGCCTCGACGTGGCTTGGGCCTGTTCCGGTGTCGCGATCACTTCGCTGGTCGGGACGGCTGTGCGTGCTCGGCGTAGGTTCGCAGCGTGGATGCGGGTCCAGTGGGGCTTCGGGCGAGTGTGGAGGAATGCCTGTGGCCGCTGGTCGAGAAGATGGTTGCCTCGCACGGGCTGGCGGGCGTGGCCGTTGCTGTGGTGCGTGAGGAAGAGGTCGTCTCGCGTGGTTTCGGTGTCCGGGACGTCGGCACCGGTGCCTCGGTCACGGCCGAGACGATGTTCCACCTGGCGTCGGTGTCCAAGCCGTTCGTCGCGACCGCGATCGTGTCGCTGGCTGACGCCCGGGAGGCCGGCGAGCCGGCGCTTGATCTGGATGCTCCGATCGTCGACTGGGTGCCTGAGTTCAAGCTGGCCGACGGCCGCGCCGGGGAGGTCACAGCCCGGGGTCTGTTGAGCCATTCCAGTGGTCTCGCGGACGTCTCGGAGTTCGGTTGGCACGACCCGCAGTTGGGCGATGACGCGCTCAGCGAGTTCGCTCGGAGCCTGTCGGGCTGGCGGCTGCAGTCGGAGCCGGGCTCGGCGTTCTCCTATTCCAATGCCGGTTTCGAGCTTCTCGGCCTGCTGCTGTCGAGGGTCACGGGCACGACGTTCGAGGAGGCCGTCCGGAGGGAGGTGCTGGCCCCGCTCGGGATGCGGGACAGTACCTTTCTGCGCAGCGAAGTGCCCGCCCACCTGGGTGCTTCACCCCACGTGGGGATGCCGTTGTCGGTGCCCGACGGCGTCTATCCCTACACCAGGCGCCACGCCCCCAGCTCGAGCCTGCACTCCAATCTGGTCGAGATGTGTCGCTGGATGGTTGCCCACTTCGAACCCGCGGAGGTGACAGTCGGGGGTTCCGCGGGGCAGTGGGCTCGGCTCGACCCCGGGCTGCTCGGCCTGTTGTGGCAGCCGGTGGTGCCGGTGGGCGACCCTCCGTGGGACGAAGCGATGGGGCTCGGCTGGGCCGTGGGCAGCTACCGCGGGCACCGCACGCTAAACCACAGCGGTGCGGACCCGGGGTTCGGTTCGCGGCTGGTGCTGGTGCCCGAGCGCCGCACCGGTGTCGTGGTCCTGGCCAACTCCAACACGGTGCCCACCTGGGCCATCGTCGCGGCAGCGCTCGACATCGCCCTTGCCGATCCCGCCGCCCCGACGGTGCCCGGGGTGACGCCCGAGGATTCCGGCGGCGGGGTGGCCACCCTGCGCGCGCTGCTGCCCCCGCTCGTCGGCCGCGTCGCCGAGACGCTGGCCAAGTCTGGCCCAGACACCGCAGCGGCGACCTTCCACCGACTGGCCGCGGCCGAGCCGGCCGAGTACGACCTCGACGACGACGAGTTCGAAAAGGCCGTGTGGGGAGCGATCGAGCTGCACCGCACCAGCCTGGTCTGGCCGCTGCTGCGGGTGTGGACCACGGTGCGCCCGAACTCCTCCGCCGCGTGGACGATGACCGGCTGGGCCCACCTGGTCGACGGGCGGCTCGACCTGGCCACGAGCCTCCTGCGACGCGCTCTCGACCTCGACCCCGAGAACCACGACGCTGCGCTGATCCTGAGCAACCTCCCGACGACATAACCGTTGATCGCGGGGCCCACGCTGACGGGGCCCGGACTACGCGCCACGACGGCGTTGTCGACTGGCGGCTACTAGACGATTCCGTTAGGACCGGCGTCTGGCCAGACTCGGTCCAGGTGATCGGCGGGCAGCTCTCTATGCGGCTGCCCACCGGCTGAATCGGTGTGGCGCTCTATCGGTCTGCGGCCCGCCGGTCACCGTGACGAGGCGTGGCTCAAGAAGGGGCCGCCCTGCTCGTAGTAGCAATGCCCACCTCGCCGTCCACATCGGCACGAGCACAGGCGGCAGCAGACCCGACCGAGTCCAACCTCGCGCTCGTTGACGAACTGATCGAAGGTTGGGTTCAACTGCACGCGCTCCAACAGGACTCCTGGACATTCGGGCAGCGCGGAGAGCGGCCGCACGTGGCGCGGTTCGCCAGCATCTACGCCCTAGCCGCACATGCACACTCGCTCATCGAGCACGCCCGGGGGCACCTGACTCCTGAGGGGATCCCCTTCGCGATCCTTCAAGTACGCTAGGCCTATGAGTGCGCACTCACCGCAAACTGGATGGCGTTGAACAGCGAGTCCGTGTTCGCCGTCTACAACGCAGAGATCCGCCGACACAAAGCCGTGAAGCTGACCATCGGGAAGTCCAGGCAGTTCATGGACCGCGTGCAGTACCTGCCGGAGACGGAGCATGAGCTGGAAAACGTGTCCTCGCTCCCGCAGGCGAAGAACTTCGAGGCGCTTTGCTCAGACCTCGAGCCCGACGGCGCGACCCTCTACATGCTGTACCGGATCCTGTCGAAGACTTGCCACGCGGGGCCAAACGTCATCGACCAGTACCTGACCCCAAGCGACGATGGCGAGCTCAACGCGCTACACCGGATGCCGCTGCGGCCAGGCATGGACCCATTGTTGACGACATTCATCGTCGCGGCGTCACGGATCCTTGCGGGGCGAGCCGTCGACTACATCGATCCAGACCGGACGCGTCGCAGTGAACTGCGCGCAGCGGCCAGGGACCTGGGCATCCCGCCCGAACTCAAGTTGAGTGCAGCCGCCTACCAGCGGATCGGGCAAGCCCAGCAGTCCCGGACCCGAGCCAAGCGTCGTGGGAAGTCCCGCCGGAAGCACGCCGACTGACTTCAGGCCACGGTCGACCATCGGCACAGCGAAGCTCCGCGCAAAGTGCAGGCGCCAGGCCCGGTGGCAGTAGCCGTTCCAGGACCCGGAAGCTGAGGACAAGCCACGTCATCGAATCCGCACATCCCCAAACGCCGGCTCGCGGCGGAAAGACCTTGGCCGCCTTTCGCGGCGGAATGCAGCGACTTTCGGCCTCAACGGACATCCATGCTCCGAGCCGTCTCTTTGGCTACCTCCCGGCTCCGGTCCACCGCGTGGTAGCCGATGAGCGCGACGCCGAAGTTGACCACGGTTTCGAGATACGCCGGGTGGGCGAAGTCCGGTGCCACCACAGCCAGCACCGCGGTCAGCCCGATCACCGGCAGGATGGCCAGCAGTGTCAGGGATGCTGGTCGCAGTTCTGCCATTCGTCGCGTCGAGATGCCGAGCGCTAGGGCGAACACGAACATCAGCGGAAACGCGACCAACAATGCAGCGAACACGGGCGGCACCGAGTCGAGGTCAGCGTCAGTGGCGTAGAAGTACGGAGTTGCGACAAGGAAGTAGACAGCCAGCGCTCCGAAGGACCCGAGGAGTCCGCGGCGGATGATGCGACGGCCGCGGCTGCCTGCATCGACGCGCCGGCCTTCGGAGACCAGCACCCAGGCGAGAGCCGCATAGGTGAGTCCGTGCGCGACATTGCCCGCGAGCCAGAGACCTGTAGTGCCGTAGTCGTCCGAGAAGACGGAGTAGTTCCCGGTCAGGCCGTGGGTGACGGCGTCGCCGAGAGCGATCCCCGCCAGGGCAATCGAACCGGCTATGGCAGAACGAAAGGCGAGGGACATTGCTGATCTCCTTCGTAGTCGAGGACTTGACCGTAGGAGCGCGGGGCTTCG
>JBBQRV010000137.1:0-9863 GCA_038214475.1 Propionibacteriales bacterium
CCCCCGGCGCTGGCCGACCACTCCCTGATGCTCCAGGCCCGCGGACTGCTCTGAGCCTCACCGGGCGGTCGCGACCCGGTCCTCCAGCAGCGCGGCATCGAGGTCGCCGGTGTGTCCCCGGTGGTGGGCCGCCCGACCCAGCGTGAACACGTAGGTGAAGAACACCAGCTCGGCGAGCACCCCGATCGAGATCCGCGCCCACGTGGGCAGCGCCGACGGCGTCACGAAGCCCTCGATGGCGCCGCTGACCAGCAGCACCACGACCAGCCCCATCGCGACCGTGATGGCCGTGCGGCCCTCGTGGGCCAGCGACTCGGAACGGCTCAGGTCCCCCGGCTCGATCCACGACCAGAAGAGCCGCAGCCCCACTCCGCCGGCCACGAAGACAGCCGTCAGCTCCAGCAGTCCGTGCGGCAGGATCAACCCCCAGAAGTGCCCGCCCTGCCCCGCCCGGACCATGATCGAGCCGATCACCGCGACGTTGACCACGTTGTTGAACAACAGGTACAGCACCGGCAGGCCGAGCACGCCCATGGCCAGGCAGAGGGCGGCCACCCAGGCGTTGTTCACCCAGACCTGCAGGGCGAACGACGAGGCCGCGGCCTGGTGGTAGTAGCCCTCGAAGTCGTTGTTGACCAATTGGTCGACCTGTGCCGGGCTCAGCAGCGACTGCTCCACCCGCGGGTGGTCGAGCAGCCACCACATCATCACTGCGGTGACGACGACGTTGACCGCGAGCGTGCCCAGCCACCAGTACCGCAACCGGTAGAGGGCGGCGGGGAAGCGCTCGGCGAAGAACGACCGGACGTCGCGCCAGGTGGTGACCCTGCTCCCCAGCGAGCGCAGTCGCGCCTTGTGCAGCAGCGACGACAGATAGCCCACCAGGGCGGCGTCGGGCGCGGAGGTGCGCACCACCGACAGGTGCGTGGCGACCTGCTGGTAGCGGTCCACCAGCTCGTCGGCCTCGACACCGTCGAGCCGCCGGCGGCCGGCCAGCTGCTCGAGGCGCTGCCACTCCCCCAGGTGCGCGCCCACGTACGCATCGAGATCCACCCCGGCAGCCTATGCTGGCGCCGATGGCGACACCGACGAATCAGCCCGAGTTCGCGACGCTCACCGCCGACGACCTGGTCACCGGTGAGGCCGTCGCCCTCGACCTGCCCCCGGCCGGCCTGGCCATCCGGACCGCCTCGGCGCTGCTCGACGTGCTCGTCACCTTCGCACTGCTGCTGGTCGTGCTGTTCGCGCTGTCCCTCGCCGCCGCCAGCAGGGGTGAGGCGCTGCTCTGGGTGGCCTACATCGGGTCACTGGTCACGGTCTTCGTGGTGTTCCCCACCGTGATGGAGACGTTCACCCGCGGCCGGACGCTGGGCAAGCTGGCCACCGGCCTGCGCACGGTGCGCGACGATGCCGGGCCGATCACCGCCCAGCACGCGCTGGTCCGCTCGCTCATCGGCTTCATCGAGATCTACGCCACCAGCGGTGTCCCGGCGTTCCTGTCCGCGATGCTCAGCCAGAAGGGCAAGCGCCTGGGCGACTACGCCGCGGGCACGTACGTCGTGCGCGACCGGGTCCGGCTCTCGCTGCCCTCCCCGCCCGTCATGCCGCCGCACCTGTCCCGCTGGGCGACGGCGGCCGACATCACCTCGCTGCCCACCGGGCTGGCGCTGGGCGTGCGCCAGTACCTCGGCCGGGTGGACCAGATCACGCCTGCGTCACGCGACCTGCTCGGCCGGCAGCTCGCCGAGCGCGTGCAGCAGCACGTCGCCCCGCCGCCCCCGCCGGGCACCCGGCCCGAGGACTTCCTGGCCGCGGTGGTCGCGACCCGCCGCGACCGCGACCTGACCCGGCTCCAGCGCGAGGACGCGCTCCGGCGCCGGCTCACCGCGCGTCGCTGAGCCCGCCCTCCCGGGCGGCCACCCGGCGCCCAGCCAGGCCCGGCGCGGGCCGCGGCGCAGTACCGACACGGCGGGGCTGGACGGCGGGGCCACCGTCCGAGGCCGGCGGCGGGAGGGTCGGTCTGGCCCGGTCCCTACCAGTCGGGCCACGACCGCAACAGCACCGACCGGTTCAGGCGGAATGTGACGTGCGTTACAGCATCGTTACCGCCGATCCTTGACGGAGGGGTGATGTAAGCGCTTGCATCGTCTGCTGAGGGACGCGGACCGCCCGACCCGGGCGCGGCGATCCGGACCGTACTTAGAGATGAGCAGAGAGGGATTGCGAATGCGATCAACCAAGGCACGCCGCGGAATCGCGTCTGCTTCTGTCCTGGTGCTGGCGGGGCTTGGCCTCGCCGCATGTGGGAGCAGCGGCGGCGGCAGCAGCACTGCCGGCGGCACCTCGCCCGGTGAGGGCAAGGCAGGCTGCGAGCAGATGGTCCCGTTCGGTGACCTGAGCGGCAAGAAGGTCAACGTCTACACCTCCATCGTGGAGCCGGAGGACGTGGCCCACAAGGACTCCTACAAGCTCTTCACGGAGTGCACCGGCGCCGAGGTTGTCTACGAGGGCTCCAAGGAGTTCGAGTCGCAGCTGGTCGTGCGCGTCCAGAGCGGCAACCCGCCCGACATCGCCTACGTCCCGCAGCCCGGCCTGCTCAAGACGCTGGTCACCCAGACCGGCAAGGTTGTCGAGGCCCCGCAGTCGGTGTCCGACAACGTGGACGAGTTCTTCGGCGAGGACTGGAAGGGCTACGGCACCGTCGACGGCAAGTTCTACGCCGCCCCGCTCGGCGCCAACGTGAAGTCCTTCGTGTGGTACTCCCCCAAGATGTTCAAGGACAACGGCTGGGAGATCCCCACCACCTGGGACGACATGCTGGCCCTGTCCGACACCATCGCGGGCACCGGCATCAAGCCGTGGTGCGCCGGCATCAACTCCGGTGAGGCGACCGGCTGGCCGGTCACCGACTGGCTCGAGGACGCCGTCCTGCGCGACGCCGGCCCGGACGTCTACGACCAGTGGGTCAACCACGAGATCCCGTTCGACGACCCGGCCATCGTCGCGTCGCTGGACCGCGTGGGCGGCATCCTGAAGAACGACAAGTACGTCAACGGCGGCTTCGGTGACGTCAAGTCGATCGCGACGACCACCTTCCAGGACGGCGGCCTGCCGATCCTGGACGCCAAGTGCGCGATGCACCGCCAGGCCAGCTTCTACGCGGCCAACTGGCCGGAGGGCACCGACGTCTCCGAGAACGGTGACGTCTTCGCCTTCTACCTGCCCACCACCAGTACGGACTTCGGCAACCCGGTCCTCGGCGGTGGCGAGTTCGTCACGGCGTTCTCCGACCGTCCCGAGGTCCAGGCCTTCCAGACCTACCTGTCCAGCGACATCTGGGCCAACGAGAAGGCCAAGGCCACTCCCGGTGGCGGCTGGGTCAGCGCCAACAAGGGTCTGGACATCAACAACCTGGTGAGCCCGATCGACAAGCTGTCCGGTGAGATCCTGCAGGACCCCGAGGCGGTCTTCCGCTTCGACGGCTCCGACCTGATGCCCGGTGCGGTGGGCGCCGGCTCGTTCTGGAAGGAAATGACCGCCTGGATCACCGGCCAGTCCACGCAGGACTCCCTCACGAAGATCGAGGACTCCTGGCCCGCGTCCTGACGCACCGGGTTCCCGTCACCCGCCGGGGCGTGTGGAGGTCACTCCGCACGCCCCGGCGGGCCGGGGGCAGGAGCCCGTCTCACCCCGTTCAACTGTCGACACGGTCGGGTCTGAGCGACCTCGGCCAGGAGGAGTCACCAGGTGTCCACTCCCGATAAGTTCCTACAGCTCGTGATCGTCGTGGCCCTGTTCGTCGGGGTCATGGTCCTCATCCTCACCCTCGCCCAGCTCGCCCGCACCAAGCGTGGAGAGCTCCTGCAGTCCGCGGCCTTCCTGCTGCCCGCCGTGCTGATGATCGCGATGGGCCTGCTCTACCCGGCACTGCGCACCGTCTACCTGTCCTTCCGCAACGCCGGCTCGACGGCGTTCATCGGCTTCGACAACTACCAGACGATCTTCACCAACTCCGACCAGCTCAACATCCTGCGCAACACCGCGCTCTGGGTGATCCTGACGCCCGTGCTGGCGACGGGCATCGGCCTGGTCTACGCGATCCTGATCGACCGCTCGCGGTTCGAGAAGTTCGCCAAGGCGCTGATCTTCCTGCCGATGGCGCTCTCGCTGGTCGGCGCCTCGCTGATCTGGAAGTTCGTCTACGACTACCGCGACAGCACCCAGACCCAGATCGGCCTGCTCAACGAGATCCTCAAGGTGCTCGGTCTCGACACCTACCGGTTCCTGCTGACAGAGCCGTGGAACAACCTGTTCCTGATCGTGATCATGATCTGGGTGCAGGCGGGCTTCGCGATGACGGTGCTCTCCGCCGCGATCAAGGCGATCCCCGACGACATCGTCGAGGCGGCCCGCCTCGACGGCGTGGGCGGGATGAAGATGTTCCGGTTCATCACCGTGCCGAGCATCCGACCCTCGCTGATCGTGGTGGTCACGACGATCAGCATCACCACGCTCAAGGTCTTCGACATCGTGCGTACGTCGACCGGCGGCAACTTCAACACCAGCGTGCTGGCCTACGAGTTCTACGTGCAGAGCTTCCGCTCGTTCAACTTCGGCCTGGGCGCCGCCCTCGGCACCCTGATCTTCGTGCTGGTGATGCCGATCGTCATCTACAACGTCCGTCAGATGCGCAAACTGGAGGCACGATGACCACCACACCGACCGTCCCGGCCGCCACCGCGAAGAAGCGGCGCGCGGCCAAGCCCGGTCCCGCCTCCGAGGCCAAGGCGAAGCTGAGCTCGCCCTGGGCCTCGCTGGCCGCCGTGGTCATCGCCGTGCTCTGGACGATCCCGACGCTGGGCCTGCTGATCTCGTCGTTCCGCCCCGAGGCCGACGTCAAGAACAGCGGCTGGTGGACCTGGTTCACCAATCCCAGCTTCACCCTGTCCAACTACGACGCCGTGCTCAACGGCAGCAACACCAAGCTGTCGACGTACTTCGTGAACACGATCGTGATCACCATCCCGTCGGTGATCATCCCGATCACGCTGGCGACGCTGGCGGCGTACGCCTTCGCCTGGATGAAGTTCCCGGGCCGCGACACCCTGTTCGTCGCGGTGTTCGCGATGCAGATCGTGCCGATCCAGGTCACCATGATCCCGCTGCTCAGGCTGTACGTGAACCCGCCGTTCGGGTTGCCGCAGCTGGCCGGAGCCAACGCCCCGGGCGGCGGCTTCTACACGATCTGGCTGTCGCACTCGATCTTCGCGTTGCCGCTGGCGATCTACCTGTTGCACAACTTCATGAGCCAGATCCCCGGCGAGCTGATCGAGTCGGCCCGCGTCGACGGGGCCGGCCACGTGCAGATCTTCACCCGGATCATGCTGCCGCTGATGACGCCTGCCATCGCGGCGTTCGGCATCTTCCAGTTCCTCTGGGTCTGGAACGACCTGCTGGTCGCACTGGTGTTCGGTGGCGGGTCGCTCGACGTGTCGCCGCTGACGGTCCGGTTGGCCGAGCTGTCCGGCACACGTGACTCGGAGTGGCACCTGCTGTCCGCCGGAGCGTTCGTGTCGCTGATCGTCCCGCTGATCGTCTTCCTGTCGCTGCAGCGCTACTTCGTGCGCGGCCTGCTGGCAGGAAGCGTCAAGGGCTGAGGCGTCCCGGTCCGGACCGTGGTCGAGGAGGGTCCCGTCGTGGAGCTGCCTCGTTCACGCGTCCGGGCCGGCGCCCGCAACCCGTGCGGCAAACCAGTGGTAGGAATCCTTCGGAGTGCGATCCTGGGAGGTCGGATCCACATGCACGACACCGAAGGTCTTCGTGTATCCCTCGGCCCACTCGAAGTTGTCGAGCAGGGTCCAGACGACGTACGCGCGGACGTCCGCGCCCGCGGCCCGCGCCCGCTCGGTCGCGGCGACGTGGTCGCGCAGGTAGCCGACGCGATCCCGGTCGTGGATCTGTCCGTCCGCCCCGACCTCGTCGTCGTAGGCCGCACCGTTCTCGCTGACCACCAGGGGCAGGGCGGTGCGCTCGTGGGTCTGCACGAGCAGCTCCTCGAGCCCCCGTGGCTCGACCTCCCAGCCGATGGCCGTCCGCGGCTCCCGCTTGGGGAAGCTCATCGCGCTGACCCCGGGGTAGGCCGCGAGCTCCGGGTCGGGCTCCGGGTCGGGCTCCGCGTCGGGCTCCGCGTCGGGCTCCGCGTCGGGGCCGTCGAGGGCGACGCGCACCGGCGTGTAGTAGTTGACGCCGAGCCAGTCGGCGGAGCCCCGGATCCGGGCCAGGTCGCCGTCGCGGACCAGCTCGGGGTCCTCCAGGACCGGCGCGATCGCCCGCAGCGCGGCGTCGTACTCGCCGTCGACCAGCGGCCCGAGCCAGACCCGGTTGCGGATCGCATCGACGCCGTCGGCGACCTCAGCCGCCTCGGGACCCTCGGCCCATACCGGAGCCAGGTTGAGCACGATGCCGACCTGCGCCGCACCGGCGGCGCGCAGCCGCTCGGCAGCCAGGGCGTGGCCGACCAGCAGGTGATGGGCCGCGCGGTGGGCGTCGAGCCCCTCGGTGCGCCCGGGCGCGTGCACGCCGGCGGCGTACCCGAGGTAGGCGGCGCACCAGGGCTCGTTGTGGGTGGCCCACACGTCGACGCGGTCACCCAAGCGCTCGTGGACCACCATCGAGTAGTCGGCGAAGGCCTCAGCGGTGTCGCGGTTCAGCCAGCCGCCGTGGTCCTCGAGGGGCTGCGGCAGGTCCCAGTGGTAGAGGGTGGCCATCGGCGCGACCCCGCGGGCGAGCAGGCCGTCGACCAGGCGCTCGTAGTAGTCCAGCCCGCGCGGCTCGACCCGACCGGTGCCCGTGGGGACGATGCGCGGCCACGCGATCGAGAAGCGGTACCAGCCGACCCCGAGGTCGGACACCAGGTCGAGGTCCTCGTCGAGCCGGTGGTAGGAGTCGCAGGCCACCGATCCGTCCAGGCCGTCGCGCACCGCTCCGGGCTTCGCGGCGAAGGTGTCCCAGATCGACGGTCCACGCCCGTCCTCGGTGGTGGCACCTTCGATCTGGTACGACGCGGTGGCCGTGCCCCACGCCAGGTCGCCGTTCTCGGGAAGCTTCGTCATGGCGGTTACCGTACGGCCTCCGAGGCCGGGCACGTGCGGGGGTTCCGCCGATGACCGGCATCGACGACGTCGCCCGCGAGGTGGGCGTGTCCACGGCCACCGTGTCGCGCGCGCTGCGCGGGCTCCCCCGAGTCTCCGACGAGACCCGGAGCCGGGTGCTCGACGCCGCGCTGCGGCTGGGCTACGTGCCCTCACCCCAGGCCGCTGGCCTGGCCAGCGGGCACACCCGCACGGTGGCGGTCATCGTGCCCTACGTGACCCGCTGGTTCTTCGCGTCCGTGATCCAGGGCGCCGAACAGGTGCTCCGCGAGGCGGGCTACGACCTGCTGCTCTACAACCTGGCCGGCGACTACGACGCCAGGCACCGGGTCTTCCAGACCCATCTGCTGACCAAGCGGGTCGACGCCGTGCTGATCCTGGCCCTGACACCGACGCCGCAGGAGCGCGAGTGGCTGGCCCGGTTCGCGCGGCCGGTGGCCATCGTCGGTGTCGACGTCTCCGGCTGGTCGAGCGTGCGCATCGACGACGGGCTGGCGGCTCGGACGGCGGTGGAGCACCTGATCGGCCTCGGACACCGGCGCATCGCCTACGTCGGGGGGACCCTCGAGCACGAGTACGACGCCCGCACGCCGCTGCGCCGACTGCAGGGCTACCGTGCCGCCATGGAGTCGGCCGGTCTCGAGGTGACCACGGAGGACGAGCTCGACGGGCTGTTCACGGTGCGCGGTGGGCTGGTCGCGGGCACCCGGCTGCTCAGTCGAGAGGCACGCCCCACGGCCGTGTTCGCCGCCTCCGACGAGATGGCGATCGGGGTCCTGCACGCCGCGCGGCAGCTCGGCCTCAGGGTGCCCGACGACGTCTCGGTGGTGGGCATCGACGACCACGAGATGTCGGAGTTCTTCGACCTGACGACGGTCTCCCAGCCCGTGCACGAACAGGGCCGGATCGCGGCCCTCCAGGTGGTGGAGGCACTGGGTCGTGGTGACACCGGCGGCGACCACCAGGTCATCGTCCCCACGCGCCTGATCCGCCGGGCCAGCACCGGCCCCCCGCCCGCGGAGGCGGCGCTCCCCGACGAGAGGACCCGACCGTGAGCGACCAGCCCGTCGTGCAGCCTGTCGACAGGGACCGGCTGGCCTCCCTCCGGGCCACCGAGGAGTCCCGCTTCGTCCGCACGCACCCGCGCTCAGGCGACCTCGCCGACCGGGCCGGCCTGTCGCTGCTGGCCGGTGTCCCGATGCCCTGGATGACCCGGTGGCCGGGGGCCTTCCCGGTCTTCCTCGACCACGCCTCCGGAGCCCGCTTCACCGACGTCGACGGCCACGAGTACGTCGACCTGTGCCTGGGCGACACCGGTGCCATGACCGGCCACGGACTGCCCGAGGTGGCCGACGCGGTCTCCGAGCGTGCCCGCAGCGGCATCACCACGATGCTGCCGTCGGCGGACGCCGTCTGGGTCGGGGAGGAGCTGACCCGCAGGTTCGGCCTGCCGGCCTGGCAGATGGCGATGTCGGCGACCGACGCCAACCGCTTCGTGCTCCGGTTCGCCCGCCACCTCACCGGGCGTCCCCGGATCGCGGTGATGGACTGGTGCTACCACGGCACCGTCGACGAGACCCTGGCGGTGCTGGACGGCGACCGGGTGGTGCCGCGCCCCGGCGCACTCGGACCGCAGGTCGACGTGGCGGTGACCACGGCCGTGGTCCCGTTCAACGACCTCGAGGCCCTCGACCGACGACTCGCCGAGGGCGACGTCGCCTGCCTGCTCATGGAGCCCGCGCTCACCAACATCGGCATCGTGCTGCCCGACGACGGCTACCTGGCCGCCGTGCGCGAGGTGACCCGTCGCCACGGCGTGCTGCTGGTCATCGACGAGACGCACACGCTCTGCGCCGGCCCCGGCGGGTGCACCCGGGCCTGGGGCCTGGAACCCGACTTCGTGGTGGTGGGCAAGCCGATCGGCGGCGGGGTCCCGGTCGCGGCGTACGGCATGAGCGCGGAAGTGGCCGCGCGTCTGTCCGGCCCGATGCTCGGGCACGAGATCGACGTCGCCGGCGTGGGCGGGACGCTCACCGGCAACGCCCTGGCGATGGCCGCGGTGCGGGCGACCCTGTCCCATGCGCTGCGTGCCGAGGACTTCGAGGTCGCGATCCCTCTCGCGGAACGGTTCACCGACGGGGTCGCGGGCGTCATCGCCTCGCACGACCTGCCCTGGCACGTGCAGCGCCTGGGCTGTCGGGCGGAGTACTGGTTCTGCCCGCCACCGCGCACCGGCGCGGACGCCGCTGCGGCCGTCGACGAGGAGCTCGAGGGGTTCATGCACCTGTGGGCGCTCAACCGGGGCGTGCTGCTGACGCCCTTCCACAACATGGCGCTGTTCTCACCGCAGCACACGAGCGCGGACGTCGACCGGCACACCGAGGTCTTCGAGGAGGCCGTGGACGCGCTGCTGACGCCCATGTCCTCCTGACCGATTGCGCGTGTCCGACTCCTTGTGACCGGCGCCACACAGGTCTACCTTCGAGGGGTGGCCGAGACGCTGCTGGACGCGTTCGTGGTCGTCACCTGTGTGCTGGCGACCGGGGTGGCCTGCGGCCTCGACCTTCGTCGCGCGGGGACCGGACTGCACCGGTGCCTGCGTGGCCTGCTCCGCCGCCTGCGGCTGCTGCGTGCGCCGCGCCGACGTCCGGCAGGTCGCCCGATCGAGCAGATCGCGCGGGACGCGCAGCGGCTGGGCCGGGCCTGGACGCA
>JBBQRV010000138.1:0-9795 GCA_038214475.1 Propionibacteriales bacterium
GCACTGCCCGGCCCAGGTGCGGGAGCGGGTGTTCCACGTGGCCGGCCGGGGGGCCTTCGACATCGAGGGCCTCGGGTCGGAGGCGGCGTACGCCCTGCTGACCGCCGGGGTGATCACCGACGAGGGCGACGTCTTCGACCTCGACGAGGCCGCCGTGCTCCAGGCGCCACTGTTCACCCGGGCCCCCAAGAAGGACGAGGGCGACGCTCCGGTGCTCTCCGCCAACGGCAGGCGACTGCTCGACAACCTGGCCCGGGCCCGCGAGGTGCCGCTGTGGCGGGTGCTCGTCGCCCTGTCCGTGCGGCACGTCGGTCCCACCGCGGCCCGGGCGCTGGCCACCGAGTTCGGCTCGATGGAGGCCATCCGGGCCGCCACCGAGGAGCAGCTCGCCGGCGCTGACGGGGTGGGCCCGACGATCGCGGAGGCAGTGATCGAGTGGTTCGACGTCCCCTGGCACCGCGCGATCGTCGACACGTGGGCCGCGGCCGGGGTGTCGATGGCCGACGAGCGCGACGAGTCGACGCCACGCACCCTCGAGGGGCTCACCGTGGTGGTCACCGGCTCGCTCGAGCGCTACACCCGCGACTCGGTGAAGGAGGCGATCATCAGCCGCGGCGGCAAGGCGTCGGGATCGGTGTCGAAGAAGACCGACTACGTGGTGGTCGGCGACAACGCCGGCAGCAAGGCCGAGAAGGCCGAGCGGCTCGGCGTACCGGTGCTCGACGAGGCGGCGTTCGAGGTGCTCCTGGAGCGGGGGCCGTCCGGCGTCTGAGGCTCACGGACGGCAGTACGACGCGTGCAGGGCACCGATGACCGCGAGGGCGGGCCCGCGGGCCAGGCGGTAGCGCACGTGCTGCCCGTCTCGCTCGTGCCGCACCACCTCCGCCTCGCGCAGCACCGCGAGGTGCTGGGAGAGGGCCGACTGGCTCAGCTCCAGGCGGGCGTTCAGCTCGGTGACCGTGTGCTTGTGCTCCATCAGGAGGCAACAGATCACCAGCCGTTGCTCGTTGGCCAGCGTCTTGAGCAGCCGGGTGGCCTCGGCGCTGTGCTCACGCATCGCGCCCGGGTCGATCGGGTCCCCGGTCACGGCGTCGATCGGTGCTGCCGGTCGCATCCTGCCTCCCTGGAATGAGTCATTAGATGAATCTAATATAGGCTGGATGTCAGTCCACCTCACCGGCGCGCGCCGCGTCGCCCTACCCATCGGAGTCTCGTGAACCTCGACCGCGCCGTCCTCGCCCTGGCCGGCACCATGACCCTGCTCAGCGCCGTCCTGGCTGCCTTCGTCTCGCCTTGGTGGCTGCTGCTCACGGTGTTCGTCGCCCTCAACCTGCTCCAGTCGAGCGTGACCGGGGCCTGCCCCGCCGCCGCGGTGTTCAGGCGGCTGGGCGTGGGGAGCGGCTGCGCCTTCCGCTAGACCCGGTCGGCCGGCGCATCCACGGCGAGGATCTGCTCGCGCAGGATGTCGCCGTGGCCGGCGTGGCGGGCCAGCTCCTCCACCATGTGCACGTAGATCCAGCGGACGGTGAGTGGTCCGCGCCGGTTGTGCAGGGCGAGGTCGTCGAGCCCGTGGCCGGCAGCGATCCGGTCGGACTCCGCGACCGCGGCCCGGAATTCGGCCGTGACCGACGCGACGGTGTCGCCGTCGGTGAGCTCGAACGACTCGCCCGGGGTGCCGGGGAGGCCGAGCTCGGCCCGGGTGCGCCCGGCGAGGGCCACCTGGAACCACACCTGCTCGACGAAGGTCGCGTGCTTGACCAGCCCCAGCAGCGTGGTCAGCGACGGCACCAGCCGACGCCGGGCCTGCTCCTCGGTGAGGCCGTCGAGCAGCGCCACCACCTCGTCGCGGTTGTCGTGCAGGAACGCCTCCAGCTGGGCTCGCTCGCTCCCCGTCAGGGTGGTCTCGGTGCGGCTCTCGTCCATGGCGGCGAGCCTAGGGGACGGCGTCGAGCAGGGCGATCGCCTCGGGGTAGTCGCGCAACCGGTGCCGCAGCGCCGCCCAGAGTTCCGGGACGGCGCGCTCGTCGCCGCCGCGTCGCTCCAGAAGGGAGCCCAGCCACTGCCCGGCCGCGGCCGGGATCGTCGGGTCTCGCACCAGCAGCCCGCCTGACACGCACCCGAGCAGGTGCGGCACGTGGGTGGCCAGCACCACCCGCCAGTCGTCGGGGCTGACCGCGGCCTCACCACCACCGGTGAGTCCGAGCGCCCGGTCGGTCGCGTCGACGGTGTCGCGCACGATGTCGTCGACGTCGGCCTGGATCGCCGCCGCCTCGGCAGCCCCGGGGTGGCGAAGCGGCTCGGCGCGGGTCACGTGCCGGGGGAGGGTGCGCAAGCGGTCCACGACCTCCTGCGGCGAGGCGGCGTACGCCGTGGCACCCAGTCGGGCCGCCCGCACCCCATCGGCGTCGAAGGCGCTGCCCCCCACCACGATCGGGGTGCCGGTGCCCCGGACCGCCTCGATGTGACGTCGCACCCGCAGCAGTGACGAGGACAGCGACGCGCTGAGCAGCACGGCACGCGGGCCGGTGTCGAGCACCCGTCCGACCACGGCCTCGCCGGAGGCGTTCGCACCGAGGTAGACGACCGGGTGGCCCCAGGCGAACAGGGTGCAGGCGACCAGCAGCGCGGGGAGCGCGTGCCACTCCTGCTCGGCGCAGGCCAACAGCAGCGGGCGTTCCCCGGCCGGGGGCCGCGGCAGCTCGGCTCCCAACCGGCGCACGACCGCCTCGCTCACCGCCGTCGCGGCGTGTTCACGCGCGACCGTCCACGCGCCGGCCTCCCACCGATCGCCCACCTGCACCTGGGTCGGCTGCACCAGCTCGACCAGCACGTCGACCACCGACGCGCCGCGCTCCTGGGCGTCCTGGACGACCCGGAGCGCGTGCTCCTCGTCGCCGGTCTGGAGGGCCGTCCAGTACGCCGCTCGGTCGCCCGGGCTGACGCCAGTCATGGTCCGTCCGGCCGATACTGCAGCACGACCAGCGCGATGTCGTCGTGGTCCCGCTCGCCCAGATGGTGCGAGACGGCCATCGCCGCCCGCTCCACGACCGCGCTGGGGAGCATCCCACCGAGCTCACGGAGCTCGGTGCGCAGGCGCTCCTCGCCGAACAGCTCGTCGGCTCCCCGAGCCTCGGTCACGCCGTCGGTGTAGAGCACGAGGGCGTCACGCGGGCCCAGGTGCAGCACGGTCTCGTCGTACGCCTGGTCGGGCTCCACCGCCAGGGCCACCCCGCCGCCGGGCGCCACCTCGAGCGGCCCCTCGGCGCGCAGCACCAGCGCCGGCGGGTGGCCTGCGGACGCCAGGTCGACCCGGAGCCGGCCGTCGTCGACGCGCAACCGGGCGCACAGCGCGGTGGCGATCACGTCCGGCGAGGCGTCCGTCTCCGTGACCATCACCTGGTTGACCAGCCCGAGCACCCAGCCGGGATCGCGACGCACGAGACCTGCGGTGCGGACCGCGTTGCGGATCCGCTTGGCATGGATCGCCGCCTCGACACCCTTCCCGGAGACGTCGCCGATCAGGACCAGCAGGTCGTCGTCGGGCCCGTGCAGGTCGTAGAAGTCGCCGCCCACCTCCTCGTGCTCGTGGGCGACCCGGAAGAAGCTGGCCACCTCGAGGTGGGCGACGTCGGGGGCGCGGCTCGGCAGCAGCGAACGCCGCAGCACCGAGGCGACGTGTCGGCTCTCGGCCACCACCAAGGTGGCGTCGACGACCACCGAGATCCGCTGGGTGAGGTCGTCGAGGAACGGCTGGGCGCCCTCGTCGAAGCCCAACCCCTCGGAGCGGGCCAGCGCCAGCAGCCCGAAGGTCCGTCCTCGGGCGGACAGCGGCAGCAGCAGCACCGACTCCGAACGCAGCGCGTCGAGCTCCTCTCGCAGCTCGGGGATCGAGACCAGCGACGCGATCGCCTCGTCGCGCTGCGACCTCGAGCGGGGCAGCGGCAGGTGCTGGGAGACGCCCTGGCGCATCGCCTCGTCGACGGTGGGCGCCGCGTCGGGCACCCGCAGGCCGTCCGCGAGTCGCAGCTCGCAGCCCTGGACGGCGCCGCAGACCAGCTCGTGGACCCCTGACCGCAGCGTGAGCTGCGCGAAGCCGACCATCTCCTCGACGATCAGCGCCACGAGTCCCTCCATCGCCCGCGACGGATGCTGCACGGAGGAGACCGTGCGGGAGAGCCGGAGCAGGAAGTCGGCGCGGTTCGAGGCCTGGGAGAGCCGGGCCCGGGGGTCGGCTCCACGCGAGTCGGCGAGCAGGCGGACCTGACGCTCACGGACGGGTGGCGGCACCACTGCTCCTGTCGAGTCGGACGGGCCCGGCCCGTGAGGTTCCCGACGCCGGGACCCGAGGTGAGAATAGGTCGTACCCGATGGGTTCGGAGCACAAACGGCCGACGGACGCCGGTCGGGGAGGTGTGGTGCGGGGCCACTAGGATTGCCCGGTCGCGCCGTACGGCGCGGCGCCGTACCGCCCCCCGCGACGAGGAAGCCCCCACATGCCCGAGATCCCCGGATCGAGCAGCGCTCGCGTCGAGATCACCCGTGACGAGGTCGCCCACCTGGCCGACCTGGCCCGCATCGACCTGTCCGACGCCGAGCTCGACCACCTCGCACCCCAGCTGAGCGTGATCCTGGAGTCGGTGGCGTCGATCAGCGGCGTCGCCGGCGACGAGGTGCCGCCCACCTCGCACGCGCTGCCGCTGACCAACGTGTTCCGCGAGGACGTCGTGGTGCCGTGCCTCACCGCAGCGCAGGCCCTGTCGGGCGCTCCCGCCCAGGAGCAGCAGCGCTTCTCGGTGCCGCGGATCCTGGGGGACGAGCAGTGAGCGCCGCCGTGACCGACTGGACCCGCCGCACCGCTGCCCAGCTCGCCGACGCGCTCGCGGCCGGCGAGGTGACCTCGGTGCAGCTCACCCAGGCGCACCTGGACCGGATCGCCGCCGTCGACGGCGACGTGCACGCGTTCCTGCACGTCGACGCGGCGGGCGCGCTGGCCCAGGCCGCCGCCTCCGACGCCCGCCGGGCTGCGGGCACCCCCGCCTCCGCGCTCGACGGGGTGCCGATCGCGGTCAAGGACGTGCTCGCCACATCGGGCCTGCCGACCACGTGCGGCTCCAGGATCCTCGAGGGCTGGCTCCCGCCGTACGACGCCACCGTGGTCGCCCGGCTGAAGGCGGCCGGCCTGCCGATCCTGGGCAAGACCAACATGGACGAGTTCGCGATGGGCTCCTCCACGGAGCACTCCGCCTACGGGCCCACCCACAACCCGTGGGACCTGGACCGGATCCCCGGCGGCTCCGGTGGCGGCTCGGCGGCCGCCGTCGCCGCCTTCGAGGCGCCGCTCGCGCTCGGCACCGACACCGGCGGCTCGATCCGCCAGCCCGGTGCGGTCACCGGCACCGTCGGCGTGAAGCCGACGTACGGCGGGGTGTCGCGCTACGGGCTGGTGGCGCTGGCCAACTCGCTCGACCAGGCCGGCCCGGTCACCCGCACGGTGCTCGACTCCGCGCTGCTGCACGAGGTGATCGGTGGGCACGACCCGCTCGACTCCACCAGCATCGACGAGCCTTTGCCCGACCTGGTCGCCGCCGCCCGGCTGGGCGCCGCCGGCGACATGACCGGGGTACGGGTGGGCGTGGTCACCGAGCTCGGTGGCGAGGGCTACCAGCCCGGTGTGCTGGCCCGCTTCCAGGAGTCGGTCGACCTGCTGGTCGAGGCCGGCGCCGAGGTGGTGGAGGTGTCCTGCCCCCACTTCGTGCACGCGCTGGCGGCGTACTACCTGATCCTGCCGGCCGAGGCCTCCAGCAACCTCGCGAAGTTCGACGCGATGCGCTACGGCCTGCGGGTGCTGCCCGAGCACATCGACAACCCGAGCGCCGAGGACGTGATGCGGGCCACCCGTGACGCCGGCTTCGGTGACGAGGTGAAGCGCCGGATCATCCTGGGCACCTATGCCCTGTCCAGCGGCTACTACGACGCCTACTACGGCCAGGCGCAGAAGGTGCGCACGCTGATCAGCCGCGACTTCGCGGCCGCCTTCGAGCAGGCCGACGTGCTGGTCTCGCCGACGGCGCCGACCACGGCGTTCAAGCTCGGCGAGAAGCTCGACGACCCGATCGCGATGTACCTCAACGACCTGGCGACGATCCCGGCCAACCTGGCCGGCGTACCCGGCATCTCGGTGCCCAGCGGCCTCGCCGACGAGGACGGGCTGCCCGCGGGCATCCAGGTGCTCGCGCCGGCGCAGGCCGACGACCGGCTCTACCGGGTCGGCGCGGCACTCGAGGCCCTGCTGGAGAAGAAGTGGGGCGGGCCGATCCTCGACCGCGCCCCCGAGCTGAACGGAGTCTCGGCATGAGCCAGACGACCACCGCCGTGTCGCTGCTCTCCTTCGAGGAGGCGCTCGAGAAGTTCGACCCGGCCCTCGGGCTCGAGGTGCACGTCGAGCTCAACACCGCCTCGAAGATGTTCTGCGGCTGCCCGACCGGGTTCGGTGCCGAGCCCAACACCCAGGTCTGCCCGACCTGCCTGGGGCTGCCCGGTGCGATGCCGGTGGTGAACCGGAAGGCTGTCGAGTCGGCGATGCGGATCGGGCTGGCGCTCAACTGCGAGATCGCCGAGTGGTGCCGCTTCGCGCGCAAGAACTACTTCTACACCGACATGCCGAAGAACTTCCAGACCTCCCAGTACGACGAGCCGATCTGCTTCGAGGGCTACCTCGACGTGGACGTCGACGGGGAGATGTTCCGTGTCGAGATCGAGCGCGCGCACATGGAGGAGGACACCGGGAAGTCGCTGCACGTCGGTGGCGCGACCGGCCGGATCCACGGCGCCGACTACTCGCTGGTCGACTACAACCGGGCCGGCATCCCGCTGATCGAGATCGTCACCAAGCCGATCATGGGCACCCGCGAGCAGGCGCCGCTGATCGCGAAGGCGTACGTCGCCCAGCTGCGTGAGCTGATCGTGGCCCTCGGTGTCTCCGACGCCCGGATGGACCAGGGCTCGATCCGGGCCGACGTGAACCTGTCCCTCGCGCCGGCCGGGTCCGGCACGCTCGGCACCCGCACCGAGACCAAGAACGTCAACTCGCTGCGCTCGGTGGAGCGCGCGGTGCGCTACGAGATGCAGCGGCACGCCGCGATCCTCGACGGCGGCGACTCGATCCTGCAGGAGACCCGGCACTGGCACGAGGACACGGGGATCACCACCAGCGGCCGGGAGAAGTCCGACGCGGAGGACTACCGCTACTTCCCCGAGCCCGATCTGGTGCCGGTGGCGCCGTCGCGCGAGTGGGTCGACGAGCTGCGCGGCACCCTGCCCGAGAACCCGACTGTCAAGCGCGCGCGGCTGCAGGCCGAGTGGGGCTTCTCCGACCTGGAGATGCGCGACACCGTCGGCGCCGGCGCGATGGGGCTGGTCGAGGAGACGATCGCGGCGGGCGCCTCGCCGCAGAGCGCCCGCAAGTGGTGGCTCTCCGAGCTGGCCCGCCGGGCCAACGACACCGAGACCGACATCGCCGCGCTCGGGGTGAGTCCTGCTGACGTCGCCGCCGTACAGGCGCTGGTCGAGTCGGGTGCGATCAACGACAAGCTGGCCCGCCAGGTGTTCGACGGCCTGGTCGCCGGCGAGGGCTCGCCCGAGGAGATCGTGGCGGCCCGCGGGCTGGCGATCGTCTCCGACGACGGTGCCCTGGGTGCGGCCGTGGACAACGCCATCGCGGCCAACCCCGACGTCGCCGACAAGATCCGCGACGGCAAGGTGGCCGCTGCGGGTGCGCTCATCGGTGCGGTGATGAAGGAGATGCGCGGCCAGGCCGACGCCAGCCGGGTCCGCGAACTGATCCTCGAGAAGCTCACCTGACGCTGACCTGTCGCAGATGTACACGCATCTCGCGCTGACCCGTCGCAGATGTACGGCGCCCGATGTACATCTGCGACAGGTCAGCGCGGGTCAGGTGTACATCTACGACGGGTCGACGAGGAGGATGCGGTCGTCACCCGGGCCCGGGGTGCCGCGGCCGTCGCGGTTGGAGGTGGTCACCCACAGGTTGCCGTCGGGGGCGACGACCACCGTGCGGAGCCGTCCGTAGGTGCCGACCAGGAAGTCGGTCGGGTGGCTCGCCCGGTCGCCGCGTACGTCGACGCGCCAGAGCCGTTCGCCGCGCAGCGAGCCCAGCCACAGCTGCCCGTCGAGGTAGGCCAGCCCCGAGGGCGAGTTCTGCGAGGTGCGCCAGACCACCTCGGGCTCGACGAACCGGCCGTTGCCGCCGGTGCCCTCCACCAGCGGCCAGCCGTAGTCGCCGCCGCCGACGATCAGGTTCAGCTCGTCCCAGTCGGAGTCGCCGAACTCCGAGGCCCAGAGCCTTCCGGCCTCGTCGAAGGCCAGCCCCTGCACGTTGCGGTGACCCCACGTCCAGACCGGCGAGTCGGGATCCGGGTTGCCCGGCGCAGGGTCGCCCTCGGTGGTGATCCGCAGGATCTTGCCGCCCAGCGAGGAGCGGTCCTGGGCGAGCTCCGGCTCGCCGGTCTCGCCGGTCGAGGCGTAGAGGTAGCCGTCGGGGCCGAAGGCGATCCGGCCGCCGTCGTGGATGAAGCCGTTCGGGATGCCGTCGAGGATCACCCGGGGCGCGCCCAGCCGGCCCCCGTTGTACGTCGCCCGCACGATGCGGTTGTCCTCGGTGGTGGTGACGTAGAGGAACACCGACCGGTCCCGGTCGAAGTCGGGGGACACCGCGATGCCGAGCAGCCCGGACTCGCCGACCGGCGCCGCGGCCTGCACGGTGCCGACCTCGCGCACGTCGCCGGGGCGTACAGCGAGCACCCGGCCGCTCTGGCGCTCGGTCACCAACGCGGAGCCGTCGGGCAGGAACGCCACACCCCAGGGCACGTCGAGGCCGGTCGCGATCGTGCCGATCACCCGGGGCCGGTGGCTGCCCGGCGTGGCCTCGCTGCTGCGCGGGGTCGCGGGGGCGGCGGTCGTGGCCGGCCCGGTGGGGGCCCCGGAGGGCACAGGCCCGGGTTCGTCGCTGGGCGCCGAGCAGGCGGCGAGCAGCAACGACCCCAGCAGGGCGACCGGCAGCACGCCGGTCCGCAGCACGCCGGTCCGCAGCCCAGCCGTCCGCGGGCCCGTGCCGGTCACCCCTGCGGCTCCAGCCGCTGCAGGAAGGTCAGCAGCTCCGCATGGACCAGCGCGGGCTTCTCCATCTGCACGAAGTGGCTGCCCGACAGCTCGACGTACGTCGCGTCCGGCAGGTGGGCGACGGCGGAGCGCATCTCCCGCGGGCCGGACAGCAGGTCCCACGTCGCGGCGACGAACACGCTCGGCACCTCGATCCGCGACAGCGAGATCTTCTTGTGCCGGTGGGAGTGCAGGGCCAGGTGGAAGTACCAGTCCACCGGCGTCTGCAGGTAGGCCCGCAGTGCCCGCGCGGTCAGCTCGGGTTCGGCGACGGGCAGCATGAAGCCGCTGTGGGACAGCAGCCGGGTCAGCAGCGGCCCCACCGGGAGCCGCGAGCTCACCGGGGTGACCAGCGGGCCGAGCAGGCGCATGCCGCGTGACAGGCCGACGGTGACCGCCTTGCGGACCGGTCGGGGCAGCCGGGTCGGGGCCAGCATGGTCGCGAAGGTGCCACCCGGGACCCCGGCCACCGCGAACAGCCCGCTGACCCGCTCGGGATGGCGCAGGGCGAGCTCGAACATGGTGTTGACACCCATCGACCAGCCCAGCACCGGCGCCCGTCTCACGCCGGCGGCGTCGAGCACCGCGAGGCGTCCTCGACGAACTCGGCGACTCCCA
>JBBQRV010000139.1:0-9774 GCA_038214475.1 Propionibacteriales bacterium
CTCTCGCCCGGGCGACCGCAGCAGGGTTCACGGGATGGGGATGGTCGGCCACGTCGCCTCCTGTTACACCCGCATGGCGGCACGGGTGTCGGGTATGTAGCGTAGGTACCCGCAGTCAACCAGCCGAGATCAAACGTCGCCCGGTCCTGAGGAGGTCGAGATGACCACGCTCCTGCCGGTGCTGGCCGTTGCCCTCGTCTGCGTTGGCGTGGTGCGCCTGCTGGCGCGATGGACCACGGTGGACGCCGAACCGCTCGTCGTGGAGCCCTGGCTGTCCGGGCACAGCCCGACCGAGCACGCGCTGTCGAGGTACCACGCCCGTTGGTACACCGCGAGCGTGGTCTTCCTGGCCTTCGACGTCGAGATGCTGTTCATGTACCCCTGGGCCGTGGTCGTGGGTCGGCTCGGTCCCGGTGCAGTCGTGGAGATGTTCGGCTTCCTGCTGATGCTCCTCCTCGCCGTCGCCTGGGCCCGTCGCGAAGGGGCGCTCCGGTGGGCCTGAGGGAGATCTGCACAGCGGCCGCGACTTCCCGCGCGCACGTACTGGTCGCGGAAGCGCCCGGAGCGTTCCGCGTGCGGGTCGCTCTGGAGCGCGCGGTGCAGGCCGCGGGCTGGAGTGTGGCCGAGAGCGTCGCCGACGCCGACGTCCTCGCCGTCGTGGGACAGCCGGGTCCGGAGCTGTTGGCAGTCATCGATCATGCCTGGCGACAGATGTCCGAGCCTCGCGCGCGCATCGAGGTGCGCGACGAGGCCGACGTGGCGTCTGCGCTCGTCGAGGCCAGGAGGGCGTTGCAGGCGACGAACGAGCAGCGCGCCCGTGCCAGCGAACGACCCGCCTCCCCGGGCCCGTCGGCGCCCGAGCAGGACACGTCCCACGGTCACGAATCGCACGAGGACGGTGGGCATGGCCACGACGGACACGATCACGACGACGCCGGGGGAGGGCACGACCACGGCCAGATGAGCCCGGACGGCATTCCGCTGGCAGAGGGGGCCGAGGATCGGGACGGTCTCGAGATGGACGAGCTGCACCTGCCGCTGGGTCCGGTGCTCGCGCACTGGCCAGCGGGTGTCGTAGTCCAGCTCACGCTGCATGGGGACGTGGTCGCGGGCGCCGAGGTCGAGCACCTCGGCGGTGACCCCGGTGAGCGCGGTGGCTCGGCGCGGGACGACGGGGCGGCCGGTGCCGCGCGGTTGCTGGATGCGGCGGCGTCCGTGCTGGCGCTGACGGGTCTGCCCGCTGAGGCCGCCCGAGCCAGGCGGCTGCGCGACTCGTGTCTCGACGCCGCTCCGGTCGACGGCGAGGCGATCACGGTCCTGGGCAGGCGGATTCGTCGGCAGCGGGTCCTGCGCTGGCTGTTGAGGGGCCTTGCCCTCACCGATGAGGATGGCCGTGGCGAGGAGCTGTACGACCGACTGGTCGGCCTGGTCGACCGGGCGCGGACCGCGGTCGACGCCGATCCGACGTCAGCCCACCGTGCGGGACCGGCGCTGGAGGCGTTGCCTGAGCTGTTGCGTGGCCGGGAGCTCGCCGCAGTCCGGCTGTGGATGGCCGCACTGGGCGCAGACCTCACCCGCACCGCGCTGGAGGAGCCGTCGCATGGCTAGCTCCCTTCCGTGGTTCTACGCTTTCCCGGTGCTCGCCGGGCTGGTCGTGGCCGGCGTGTCCGTGGCCGGACTCTCGGGTTCGCTCGACGCGCGCGACCACGGACGCTCCCTGCGTGCGGGGTTCGCCTCCCCGCTGCGCGAGGCCTTCCGGCTGCTGCACCAGCGCCCTCGGCGGACCGTCTCGGCGGACCGGTTGCTGTGGCGCGCTGCGTCGTCAGCGGTGGTGCCGTTGGCGGTGCTGATCGTCGCGTTCGTCCCGCTCGGCGCGCATGCGTTGGTCGACCATCCGCTGGGAGTGGTGTGGGTCAACGCTCTCGACGTGGTGGCGTGGGCGGTGATGTGGCTGCTCGGGTGGGGTGCCAACTCGGTCACCGGGCTGGTGGGGGGCTACCGGTTCCTGGCACTGGCCCTGGGGTACGAGCTGCCCCTGATGTTCGCGCTCACGGCTCCGGCCATCGCTGCGGGCAGCCTCGACCTGGCCGAGATCGCCGCCGCGCAGGACGGTGTGTGGTTCGTGGTGTGGGCGCCGGTGGCCTTTGCTGCGTACTGCTGGGGCGTCCTGGGCTTCTCGGTGCGACCCCCGATGGATTCCGGCGCGGGGACCGACGTGAACGGTGGGATCCTCACTGAGCTGGCCGGGGTGGATCGCCTGCTGGTGCTGGCCGGTCGCTACTTCCTCCTTGTCGCCGGGGCCGCGGCCGCGGTGCCGTTGTTCCTGGGTGGGGGAGAGGGGCCGTTGCTCCCTGCCTGGCTGTGGGTGCTGGCCAAGACCCTCGTGCTCAGCCTGCTCCTCGTGGGGATGGGCCGTCGGATCCCTACCCTGCGTCCGGACAAGCTCCTGGAGCTCGGCTGGGTGGTCGTGCTCCCGCTCGTGGTCGCCCAGGACCTCGTCGTCTCGATCATCGCCGTCGCCACCCACTAGACCCGCGCGTCAACCGAAAGGAGATCCTGTGACGCTCGACCTGACCGATGTCGCGTTCTGGCTCTGCGCCGTCGTCTCCGTCGTCGCGGGCGCCCTGGTGTTCTACGTCGACTCGATGGCGCGCGCCACGTACGCCCTCGCGGTCTCCTTCGTGGCCGTCGGGATCTCGCTCCTGCTGCTGGGGCAGGCCTACATGGGGGTGATCGTGATCTTGATGATGGTCATGGAGATGGCCGTGATGGACGTCTACATGGTCATGTTCATGGGGATGAACCCGGCGTTGATGCCGATGAGCATGGTGCACTCGCACCGCGCCTCCGTCCTCGCTGCGATCGGCACCTTCCTCGTGCTCGGAGCCGGAGCGGTGCTGGTGCCGTGGCCGGCCCGCCGGGGCGCGCCGACCGGCGACGTCACCGCTGCCCTGGGGGAGGCGCTGATGGAGTCCCACATGCTGGTGATGATCGCGATGAGCCCGGTGATGGTGGCCACCATCGTGGCCGGGGTCGCGCTGTCCTCACACCGCACCCGCTACGACCGCCTCGGGGACGACCTCGATCGCCGTCCCGCCGACGACCCCCAGCCGGGGGGTGTCGGTCGATGACCCTCGAGACGGTGCTGCTCGTGGCCGCCGCCCTGATTGCCGTGGGCGTGTACGGCGCCCTGTCGCAGCAGGTGGTGGTGATGGTGATGATGGGCTTGGAGCTGATGATCAACGGCGTCATCCTGGCCGGGGCAGGCGCCTGGTGGTTCCTCGCCCCCGACCCCTCCGGCCAGGTCCTGGTCCTCGTCGTCATCGCGGCGATGACCGTGGAGATGGCCATGGGCTTCGCCGTCGCCACGCTGCTGCACCGGCAGGCCGGGCACGACATGACCGACATGGCCGCGGAGCTGCACGGCTGATGCTCGATCTCGTGCTCGTCTCCCTCGTGGTGCTGCCCGCGGTGGTGGGCTCCGTCCTCGCGCTGGCCGGGCCGGCGGCCGACCGGACTGCCGGTCCCGCCGGGGTCGCCACAACGGCACTGGTGGCGCTGGCCGCGGTCCTCGTGGCCTTCCCTGCCAGGGGCGCACGACCCGCGGTGGGAACCCCGTTCATGGCCGGCTCCGACCTGGCACTGGCCGTGGACGGTCTCGCTGCGCCGGTGCTGCCGACGGTCGCGGTCGTCGCGCTGCTGGTGCTGCTGGCCGCTACCGGGAGTCCCGACCTGCGCACGGCCAGGTTCCACGGCCTGATGCTCCTCTTCGTCGCTGCCGCACTCATGACCGTGCTGGCCGCCACGATCCCGACACTGCTGGTGTCGTGGGAGGTGATGGGGGCGACGTCATTCGCCCTCATCGGGTACCACTGGCGCGACCCGGTCGCCATGGCCTCGGGCACGACCGCCTTCCTCACCACCCGCACTGCAGACGTCGGTCTCTACGTCGCGGCCGGGGCGGCCCTGGCGGGAGGCGCCGGACTCGGGCTGTCCTCCCTGCCGGACGCGACCGGCGGGTGGCGCGACGTGCTGGCCGCCGGCTTGCTCGTCGCCGGCCTCGGCAAGGCTGCCCAGCTGCCGTTCTCCTTCTGGCTGTCGCGGGCCATGCACGGGCCCAGTCCCGTGAGCGCCCTCCTGCACTCGGCCGCGATGGTGGCGATGGGTGGCTACCTGCTGCTGCGGGTGTCCCCGACGCTGGCCGCGACCGGGTGGGCCGACGACGCCGCCGCGTGGACGGGCGCGGTCACGACGGTCGTGCTCGGACTGGTCGCGCTGGCCCAAGGCGACCTCAAGCAGCTGCTGGCGGCCTCGACCGCGGCCCAGCTCGGCTACGTGGTGCTGGCGGCGGGGGTGGGAGCCACCGCGGCAGGCACGACACACCTGGTCGCCCACGCGGCGGTCAAGGCCGGGCTCTTCCTCGCGGCCGGCCTCTGGCTCGAGGCGCTCGGCACGAAGCGACTCTCGGGGCTCCGCGGTGCCGCACGGATCTGGCCGGTGGTCGGGGCCTGCGCGACCGCCGGGCTCGTCTCGCTGGCGGGGATCCCCCCGTTCGCGCTCTGGGCCACCAAGGACGCCGTCCTGGCGGGCGCCTGGGAACACTCGCCCGCGCTCTACGTCACCGCGCTGGCCGGTGCGGGGCTGGCGGCCGGGTACGCCGGCAAGGCCCTGTTCGTGCTGACCCGACGGGCCCCCGACGGCGTCGAGTCCGGGTGGGACGAGGAGCGGCCGGGCTCTCGCCGGGTGCCGGGCTGGTCGCAGGGGGCCCTGGTCCCGCTCGCGGCCGGGGCGGTGGGACTCGGGGTGCTGGCACTTCCGCCTCTCGCCGGGCGGGTTCGCCACCTCGTGGGTGGCGCGGCGCCCGAGCCGGGGGCCGTCGAGCTGCTGGTCTCGGCGCTCGTCGCTGGAACAGCGATCGTGGCCACCCTGGCGGTGTCGCGACGCGCCGAGGGCGCTCGCGGGGTGTGGCCGACCGCCCTGACCGACTGGCTGTTCCTGGAGCGCCTGGCTCACCGGCTCGTCGTGAGCCCCGTCTGTCGGCTGGCCGACCTGGTGGCGAGGGCCGACGACGCGGTGCTGGACCGGGCGGTGGGGACCTGCGCGCACCTGACGGTACGTCTGGCTCGCGCCTCCGCTCGCGCCGACGACACCGTCGTTGACGCAGGAGTGCGTGCAGTCGGCTCCGGCGCGCGCCGCCTAGGCAGGCTCGCCCAGCGGTCCCAGACCGGCCAGCTCCACCAGTACTACCTGCAGTCCCTGATCGTCCTGGGTGCCGCCGTCGTCGTCCTCGTCCTCGTGAGGTGAATGTGCTCTCTCTCCTGGTCTTCCTCCCGTTGGCTGCGGCAGCCGTGCTGTTGCTGCCGTCGATCGGCGAGCGTCTGGCTCGTGGAGCCTTCGTCGCGGTGACGGGGATCGAGGTCGTCCTCGCCTCGCTCGCGTGGGGGAGGTACGACGCCCCGGCCTCCGGCGAGCTGGCACTGGAGCAGCGCGTGCGGTGGATCCCCGGCGTCGGGTCGAGCTACCACGTCGGGGTCGACGGGCTGTCGCTACCGCTGGTGGTGCTGACCACGGTGGTCTTCCTCGCCTGCGCGGTGTTCGCGGTCAGGGAGTCGCACCGCCCGCGCCTGCAGGCGGCGCTGTTCCTGTTCCTGGAGTGCGTGTGTCTGGGGCTGTTCGTCTCAGCGGACCTGATCCTGTTCTTCGTCTTCTTCGATCTCTCGATCGTGGCGATGTACTTCTCGATCGTCGGGTGGGGCCACGGTGACGCTGCTCGGTCGGCGCTGAAGTTCTTCCTCTACACCTTCTTGGGCTCACTGGCCCTGCTGCTCGGGTTCGTCGGCCTCTACGTCGCCTCCGACCCGCACACCTTCGACATGGTCGAGCTCGCCGCACACCCGCCCCTGCAGGGCCAGGGCCTGGCCGGGGGTCTGGTGCTGTCCGCACTGCTCCTCGGGCTGGCCGTGAAGACGCCGACGTTCCCCTTCCACACCTGGTTGCCCCCCGCCCACAGCGACGCGCCTGCCATCGGCTCAGCGGTGCTTGCCGGAGTCATGCTCAAGATGGGCACCTACGGCTTCGTCCGGATCGCAATGCCGATGCTGCCGGACGCGTGGCGTGCCTGGGCGCCCGTGGTGATCGTGATCGGGATCGTGTCGGTGCTCTGGGGTGCACTGGTGGCCTTCGCCCAGACGGACCTGAAGCGGATGATCGCCTACACCTCGGTCAACCACATGGGCTACGTCGTGCTCGCGGTCGGCGCCGCCGGCGTGCTCGCCGACGGCGCCGACGAGGCCCGTCGGGTGGCGGTCACCGGAGCGGTCACGCAGATGGTCAGCCATGGCCTGCTGACCGCGGCCCTGTTCCTGCTCGCGGGCAGCATGTTCGAGCGCACCGGCGACTATGCGCTCGACGCCTACGGCGGCCTGGCCTCGTCCGCACCCCGCTACGCGACACTCTTCACGGTGGCTGCCTTCGGCTCCCTGGGACTGCCCGCGCTGTCCGGGTTCATCGCGGAGTTCCAGATCTTTGCCGGCAGCATCGCCACCGTGCCGCTCACCGCTGTGGCCGTCCTGGGCATCCTGATCACCGCGGCCCTCTTCCTGCGCACCCTCCAACGCGTCTTCACCGGCCCGACCACGGGTCTCTCGGAAGGGTTCGCCGACGTGGCGCCGCGCGAGTGGGCATCGGTCGGGCTCCTGCTGGCGCTCTCGGTGTTCATCGGTGTCCTTCCGCGGCCCCTGCTCGACCTGATCGAACCTGCGGCGGCAGCGGTCGCGCACCTCGTGGGGCGCTGAGCGGTGTCGACGGGCACTGACGTCCTGGCGCTGCTGCCGGAGGCCTTGCTGTTCCTCGGCGGGATGGTTTGTCTGGTCGGTGGATCGTTCACCCCCCGGACCCGTCAGTGGCGGCTGCGACTGTTGGCCGGCGCGGCGACACTGGCCAGCCTGGGCGCCGCCGGCGTGGCCTGGATGGGCGAGGACCGCACCGCCTTCTCGGGCACCTTCACCGTGGACGTCGCCACCGGCGCGGCGAGGGTGATCGTGACCTCGGCCCTGCTGCTGCTCCTGGTGATCGCAGCAGGTGACCTGAAGGATCATCCCCGGGAGAGCGAGACGTGCAGCCTGCTCCTCTTCGGCGGTGCCGGGGCCCTGCTGCTGGCGGGGTCCACGGACCTCGCCCTCCTGGTCGTCGCGTTCCTGCTCTCCAGCATCCCGCTCTACGGCCTGGTCGGCATCGTCGAGCGCCCCACCTCGGCCGAGGCCACGCTCAAGACCTACCTGTTCGGGGCCTTGTTCGGGATCCTGCTGATGCTCGGTGCAGTCCTGCTCTACGCGCTGGCGGGTGGCACCGGGTACGACATGGTGCGCACCGAGCTGCCCGGCGCACCGCAGGCGGCGATCGCGGCCGGGGGCCTGCTGGTGCTGGCCGGACTGCTGTTCAAGGCAGGCGGCGTGCCCGCCCACTTCTGGGTCCCCGACGCGACCGAGGGCGCCACCGTGACCGCAGCCGCCTTCCTCACCACGGTCCCCAAGGTGGGTGCCGTGGTCGCGGTGACCCGGTTGGTGGGCGTGCTGCCCGGCGACCTGCGCTGGGCGACGCTGCTGGGTGTCCTCGCGGTGGCGAGCATGACGATCGGGAACTTCGCGGCCTTCGCGCAGAGCGACGTACGTCGCCTGCTGGGCTGGTCCACCGTCAGCCAGGTCGGCTACCTGCTCGCCGCGGCGGCGGTCGCTGAACGCACCGACCTCGGCCTGCCCGCCCTGCTCTTCTTCCTGGCCGGCTACGTGGTCACGAACCTGGCCGCGTTCGCGGTCACGGCGGCGGAGCCGGGCCGCCGCTCGCTCGACGACTGGGCCGGCGCCGCGGCCGCCAGACCAGGCCTGGTCGCCGCACTCGTCGTGGCCCTGCTCGGTCTGGTCGGGACACCGCCGACCGCCGTCTTCATCGGCAAGCTGACGACCATCGCCGCCACCTGGGACGCCGGGCTCGCCTGGCTGGCCGTCGCCCTGGCGGTGAACACCGTCGCGAGCCTGTTCTACTACCTGCGCTGGATCCGAGCGACCCTGCGGCCCGAGACGGACCGCAGCGAGACGACCGGCGTGCAGAGCGGCCCGGCGCTGGCCGCCGTGGTCGCGAGCGCCACCGCAGTGGTGCTGGGCCTGCTGGCCGGGCCGATCTGGCTGTGGCTCACCTGACCCGGTCATGACACGGCGACCGGACGTGCCGGCGGCACCCCGGGTCCAGGCTCGACAGTCCTCGGACAGCAGCCGGACAGGGGGCTTGCCGAGGCTTGCCGCATGAAGCAGCGAGCAGCCAGGTCAGCGACATGAGCGCGACAGTCCGCGTGGGCGGCTTCGTCCTGGTCCTGACCGCGATCGCCGGCGTGGCCATGGGTGTCGGTGCCGCCGTGGGGCCGGTTCAGGCCGGGCCGGAAGGACACGGTGCCGAGCACCGCGACAGTGCGACCAGGGGCGACCCGATGCCGGGAGGGCAGCACGACGGGCACGAGAGCACGACCAGTCCGGGGGCGGCGACCGGAACGAGCATGCCCGGCGGTCTGGCGGTCGCCTGGGGCGGCTACTCCCTGGAGCTGCTGAGAGACCGGTTCGACCGGCCAGGAGACAAGGAGCTGCGCTTCCAGGTGCAGGACTCGGCCGGCATGGCTGTCACGTCGTACCGGGAGAGCCATGGCAAGGACCTGCACCTGATCGTCGTGCGACGCGATCTCACCGACTTCCAACATGTGCACCCGGTGCTCGGCGATGACGGCACCTGGTCGGTGCCGGTCACGCTGTCCAGCGCAGGCCAGTACCGGGTGTTTGCGGACTTCCGCGCCGAGGGTGCCGCGTCCGGTTGCACGCTGGGACACGACCTGTCGGTTGGCGGCGACTACCGACCGCGTTCACTGCCGACGTCGAACCGAACGGCGCGCATCGACGGATATGCGGTGCACCTGGGTGGCGACCTGGTGGCCGGCGAGACGTCGAGGCTGACCCTGACGGTCACGCGGGCGGGCGTACCGGTGACCGACCTGCAGCCCCATCTGGGCGCCTACGGCCACCTCGTCGCGCTCCGCGACGACGACCTCGCCTACCTGCACGTGCACCCTGAGGGGGCGCCCGGCGACGGACACACGAGTCCCGGACCCGAGATCACGTTCGACACCGAGGTGCCCTCGCGCGGCGACTACCGCCTCTTCCTCGACTTCCGCCGCGAGGGTCGCGTGCACACCGTGGCGTTCACCCTGCCGGCCGCGGGGGTGGATGACGCGCGGCCCACCCTCGCGGCGGGCCCAGCCGAGCGCCCGCACAGCCACTGACTCCTGCGTGCCAGCTGGCACGCAGGCCCCACCACCGAAGGGAGCTTCACCGATGTGCAGCACCACCACCAGCACCTACACGGTCTCCGGCATGACCTGCTCGCACTGCGCGATGTCGGTCACCGAGGAGATCACCCTGATTCCGGGGGTCTCCCACGTCGACGTGGACCTCGACTCCGGCCACGTCACCTTCTCCTCCGACTCTGTCGTGGACCGTTCCCAGGTCCAGCAGGCGGTCGAGGAAGCCGGCTACCAGCTCGCGAGCGGCTGACGCCGGACCCCTGTCCCTCTCCGCCGTCGTTCACCCCGCCCGGCGGCGGAGAGGCTTCCACCGCGACGAGGCCCTCACCAGTGGCCCGCCGCCATGAACCCGAAGGACCTCCCATGACCCTCCAAGGAACCACCAGTATCGGTCGCCAGATCGAGCTGCAGATCGGCGGCATGACCTGCGCCTC
>JBBQRV010000140.1:0-9700 GCA_038214475.1 Propionibacteriales bacterium
TGGTGCGTCATCGGGAACAGGTCGAAGGACCGCAACGCGGTGAGGGCGTAGCCGTGCTCGCCGAAGATCGCCACGTCGCGGGCCAGGGCGGCCGGGTCGCAGGCCACGTAGGCGACCGCACGCGGCGCCCGGTCGACGACCTGCTCCACCACCTTGCGACGGGCCCCCTCGCGCGGCGGGTCGAGCACGACCAGGTCGAAGGGTTCGTCGAAACCCTCCACGAGCACCCGGTCGACGGAGCCGGGCTGGACGACGGCGCGCCGGAACTCGCGCAGGTTCGCCTTGGCGTGCTCGGCCGCTCGGCGGTCACCCTCGACGGCGACCACCCGGCCGGTGTCCCCCACCCGCTCGGCGAGGAACGCCGCGAACAGGCCCACGCCGCTGTAGAGGTCGAGCGCCTTCTCACCGGGTTGCGGATCGAGCAGCCCGAGCACGGTCTCCACCAGCGTGGTCGGCGCACCGGGGTGCACCTGCCAGAAGCCGTCGGCGGCCACCTGGAACTCACGGCCCAGCACCGACTCGGCGACCAGCTCCGGCGAGGGTTCGCGCGCCTCGGGGTGTGCGATCAGGCAGTCGTCGATCTCGACCACGTCGTTGGAGCGGTGCACTCGCAGCCCGTGCGTCCCCTCGGGCAGCGCGACGTACTGCATCCGGGTGCGCCAGCGCAGGCCCTGATCAACGGCAGGACTGTCCCCCGGTACGTGCTCGACCACCAGACCGGCCACCCGCGGGTCGTCGGCGTCGAGACCGGCCAGGCGGACCAGCTGCTCGCGCACCACGGCGGCCTTGAGCGTGCGCTGGGCGGCCAGCCTGACGTGCTGGAAGTCGCAGCCGCCGCACAGGTCGGGACCGGAGTACTGGCAGGGCGCGGGCACCCGGTCGGGCGACGCCTCGAGGATCTCCACCGCGTCTGCGCGCCAGAACGAGTCGCCCTCGGTGCCCTCGGTGATCTGCAGGACCACCTGCTCCCCCGGCAGCGCGTGCCGGGTGAAGACCACCCGGGTGCGTTCGGGGTCGTCGGGGTCGGCGGCGACGCGGGACACGCAGTGGCCGCCGTGCGCCACCGGGCCCACGGTCGCGGTGAACTGCTCGCCGACCCTGGAGCGGCCGCGGGCCGGACGGGTGCGGGTACGTCGTGCCATCAGTCGACCATCAGCGGACGACCCGGTGGTCGTCGTCGTCACGGGGGCGGCGCTGGATCTGGCCGCGGCGCACGTCGCCGGGGCGCAGCCGGGTCAGCTCGCGCTCCTCGCGCTCGCGCGCGATCTGCGAGGACCGCAGCTGGTAGGGCACGGAGATCACCATCACGCCGGGGGTGAACAGCAGCCGGCCCTTGAGTCGCAGGGCGGTCTGGTTGTGCAGGAGCTGCTCCCACCAGCGCCCCACGACGTACTCGGGGATGTAGACCGCCACCACGCCGCGCGGGTTCGCCTCGCGGATCGAGATGGCGTAGTCGACGATGGGCCGGACCAGCTCGCGGTAGGGCGAGTGCAGCACCTTGAGCGGTACGTCGATGCGCCGGGTGTCCCACTCCAGCAGCAGCTTGTCGGTGGCCTCGGCGTCGGTGCTCACGTAGACCGCCTCCAGCACGTTGGGCCGGCTCGCCTTCGCGTAGGCCAGCGCCCGCAGCGTCGGCTTGTGCAGCTTCGAGGCCAGCACGATCGCGTGCACCCGGGTGGGCAGCACCTTGTCCTGGTCGTCCGCGGCCAGCTCGTCGGCCACCCGGTCGTAGTGGCGCCGGATGCCCTGCATGAGCACGAAGAACACCAGCATCGCCAGGATGGTGATGTAGGCACCGGCCAGGAACTTGGTGATCAGCACGATCACCAGCACCACCGCGGTGAAGGCCAGGCCGACGGTGTTGATGACGCGGGAGCGGAACATCCGGGCCCGGACCGCCGGGTCGGTCTCGGACTTCAGGTGCCGGGTCCAGTGCCGGATCATGCCCAGCTGGCTCAGGTTGAACGACACGAAGACGCCGACGATGTAGAGCTGGATCAGCCGGGTCGTCTCGGCGTTGAAGACCTGGATCAGCACGATCGCCATCGCCGCGAGGAAGACGATGCCGTTGCTGTAGGCCAGCCGGTCCCCGCGCGAGCCCAGCGCCCGCGGGGCGAGTCCGTCCTCGGCCAGGATCGAGCCGAGCACCGGGAAGCCGTTGAACGCCGTGTTGGCCGCGAGCACCAGGATGATGCCGGTCACCGTCACCACGAGGTAGAAGCCCGGCGGGAAGCCGTCGAAGACCTGCTTCGCGATCTGAGCGATGGCGGCCGGCTGGTGGTAGTCCTGAGGCAGCGGAGAGCCGTCCGCATACGTCAACCGCGCCTGGTCCGACGGGTCGACGATGCGTACACCCATCTGCTTCGCCAGCACGATCACGCTCAGCATCATCGTGATCGCGATGATGCCCAGCAGCAGCAGCGTGGTCGCGGCGTTCTTGCTCTTCGGCTTCCGGAACGCCGGCACCCCGTTGGAGATCGCCTCCACGCCGGTGAGGGCGGCACAGCCCGACGAGAACGCCCGGGCCAGCAGGAACAACAGCGCGAAGGTCGTCATCGAGTCGCCGTGGCTGCCGTCGGGCACGATGCGCAGGTCCGAGGAGGACGCCATGGGCAGGTCGCCGAGCAGTAGCCGCACCAGACCGAAGGCGCACATGCCGAGGATTGCGGCCATGAAGGCGTAGGTCGGGACCGCGAACAGCGTCCCGGACTCCCGGATGCCGCGCAGGTTGAGGGTCATCAGGACCAGCACCATGACGGTGGCGACGGTCGCTTCGTGGTCGATGAAGGCCGGGATCGCGGACGCGGCGTACTGCGCCCCGGACGAGATCGACACCGCCACGGTGAGCACGTAGTCGACCAGGAGTGCGCTCGCGACCGTCACTCCCGCCGTGCGACCCAGGTTGACGGTCGCGACCTCGTAGTCGCCGCCGCCGCTCGGGTAGGCGTGCACGGTCTGCCGGTAGGACATCACCACCGCGGTCAGCACGAGGGCCACCGCGATGCCGATCTTCCACGACCAGACGTACGCCGACGCGCCCGCCAGCGACAGCATGATGAAGACCTCGTCAGGGGCGTAGGCCACCGAGGAGAGGGCGTCACTGGCGAAGACGGGGAGCGCGATCCGCTTGGGTAGCAGCGTCTCTCCCAGCTGGGAGCTGCGCAGCTTGCGCCCCAGCAGGATCCGCTTGGAAACGTCGCCGACACCCACGAGCGAACAGGCTAGACCAATCCCGGACGGATGCAGCCATCACCACGCGAGGGGTGGACGGCGACGCCCTCGCGCTGCGGTAGCGTCTGCCACGTGCATGTCGTGATCATGGGTTGTGGCCGTGTCGGTTCGGCGTTGGCGCGCAGTCTCGAGGACCGCAACCACACCGTCTCCATCATCGACAGCAACCCCGACGCGTTCCGTCGGCTGGGGCCGTCGTTCAACGGCGACAAGGTGACCGGCTACGGCTTCGACCAGGCCGTGCTGACCAAGGCCGGCATCTCGCGGGCCGACGCCTTCGCCGCCGTGTCGAGCGGTGACAACTCCAACATCATCGCCGCCCGGGTGGCCCGGGAGAGCTTCGGCATCCAGCAGGTCGTGGCCCGCATCTACGACCCGGGCCGGGCCGAGGTCTACCAGCGCCTCGGCATCACCACCGTGGCCACGGTCAAGTGGACCGCCGACCAGGTGCTCCGCCGGCTGCTGCCCACCGGCGCCGAGCCCGACTACCGCGACCCGTCGGGCACGATCCGCCTCGACCAGATCCCGGTGCCCGAGCCGTGGATCGGCCACCGCAGCGTGAAGTTCCAGGACGAGACCCGCAGTCGGATCGCGTGGATCGACCGGCTCGGCGAGGGCATGCTGCCCAACCGCGAGACGGTGCTGCAGGAGGGTGACCTGATCCACCTGGTCATGCGCGAGGAGAACGCGGGACGCGCCTACACGATCATCGATTCCGGACCCGAGGAGGACTGATGCGCGTCGCAATCGCGGGTGCGGGTGCCGTCGGGCGTTCGATCGCCCGGGAGCTGATCGGCAACGGGCACGAGGTGCTCCTCATCGACAAGGACCCCGACTCGATCAAGCCCGAGCGAGTGCCCGACGCCGAATGGCTGCTCGCGGACTCCTGCGAGCTGTCCTCCCTCGAGGAGGCCAGGCTGCAGCAGTGCGACGTGGTGATCGCGGCCACCGGTGACGACAAGGCCAACCTGGTCACCTCGCTGCTGGCCAAGACCGAGTTCGGTGTGCCGCGCACCGTGGGCCGGGTCAACCACCCCAACAACGAGTGGCTGTTCACCGAGGCCTGGGGTGTCGACGTCAACGTGTCGACGCCGCGGATCATGTCGGCCCTGGTCGAGGAGGCCGTCACGGTCGGCGACCTGGTGCGGCTCTTCACGTTCCGCCAGGGCAACGCCAACCTGGTCGAGCTCACGCTGCCCGAGGACTCGCCGTACGTCGGGAAGCCCAGCGGGCTGATCCCGCTGCCCGAGAACTGCGCACTGGTCACCATCCTGCGCGACGGCCAGGTCTACGTGCCCGCCGCCGAGCAGCCGGTCGAGGCCGGCGACGAGCTGCTGTTCGTCACGCCGGCCGAGGTCGAGGACGAGCTCGAGCGGATGCTCGCCCCGGGCAAGCACGGCGGCTGAGCCCGGAGCACGAGGAAGGCCCGAGACCTCAGGCGGTCTCGGCCACCGGAGTGTGGTTGCGGGCCAGCAGCCACACCATCAGCGCCAGGGCGGCCAGCTGCAGCGGCCAGCCCATCGCCACCTTGAGCACCCCCAGCACCGCGATCGCGGCCTCCTGGTCGACGGCGCTGTTCTTGGCGGCCAGCCAGACCGGGGCCTGCACCAGCACCCGGAGCAGGCAGGGGGCGGCCAGCACCCAGGTCAGGCTGGTGCACAGCTTCACGACCTGGCGGTCGCCGTGCCACTCCAGCGGGTCCCCGGCCACGCTGCCCACCATGAAGCCCACCAGCGGCCAGCGCACCAGGCACGACAGCGCCAGCAGCGCCGAGTAGCCGGCGTTGTAGATCAGCCCGGGCAGGAAGTACGCGAGCGCCTGGTCGTTGGCGTCCCCACCGGCGCGCTGCGAGAGGTGCACGAAGAACCATCCGATGCCGATGCCCACCAGGGCGTTGACCACGAACTGGATGCTGGAGCGCTGCACGAGCCGCACCACGAGCAGCACCAGCGCGGCGCCGACGCTCACCGAGACCGCGGCCACGAGCTGCTTGGTGGTGAGGAAGGTGAGCGTGAACAGCAGCGTCGGCACGGCCGCCTCGAGCATGCCGCGGCGACCTCCGAGCGCGGTGGCCATCTGGGCGCGCACGACGTGCTCGACGGTCTGCACCGAGGCGTGGGTCGGTTCGCTCACGCTCAGGGCCTGAGCTCGTAGCGCGGGTTGTAGATCACCCGGGTGTGGTCGTGCACCCCGATCCGGCCCTCCACCTGGATGGAGCAGCCCGGGGCGATCCCGGCGATCCGCCGGCGGCCCAGCCAGATCACGGTGAGCACGTCGGTGCCGTCGTACAGCTCGGCCTCGAGCGCCGGTACGCCGCCGCGCGGGCGCAGCGTGACCGTGCGCAACGTGCCGCGCAGCCGGACCATCTCGCGGTCGGGAGCGCTCGCGATGCTCGTGCAGTTGTCGTCCTGGTTGGTGCGCTGCAGGTCCTCGGCGTCCTGGCGGTCGGTGTTGGCCCACCGCGAGAGGCTGCGGCGGAGACGGTTCTTCTCCTGCTCGGGCATCGCTACGCCTGGGCCTGGCGCCGGGCCTGGGCGGGCAGGGTGAGCGGGAGCGGGTCACCCACGGGCATGGCCAGCGTGCCACGGCGGACCACGATGCCGCCGAGGACGTCCTCCCAGTCACCGGCCGCGTCGGGCTCCATGGCGGGCTGGCCGAGGAAGGTGGCGCGCAGCAGCCAGCGCTCACCGTTGATGCCCACGATCCGCGACGGCTGCTCCGCCACGCTGTCGGGCGAGACCTGGACCGGGATCGAGCCGACCAGCTCGGTGCCGTGCCGTCCGGCCCGCTCGCTGACGGTGCCGCCGCGGCGGGTCATGTCCTCGGCGATCTGCGGTCGGACCTCCTCCCAGAGGTCACCGTTGCGCGGGGCCGCGAAGGCCCGCAGCTCCAGGGCACCCTCGGGCCCGGCGATCAGCACCGCCTGCACGGTCTCGGTGGCCTCGTCGACCTGGAGCCGCAGCTCGAGGCCCTCACCGGGTGACACCAGCAACCCACCGAGGTCGACGCGCTCCACACCGTCCTCGAGGTCGATCTGGCTGACGTCGAAGGGCCCGGCCGTCAGGTCGCGCCCCTCGGGCAGCTCGGAGGCGTCCGTGGACTCCTCGACGCTCGCCTGCTTGCGACGGAACATCGCGTTCAACTCTCCTCGTCGACGACGGAGGACGGCTGGTCGCCGAAGCCTCCGGTAGAACCGTAACCCCCGGCGCCGCGCGCCGAGGCGGCCAGGCTGTCGACCTCCACGAAGGTGGCCGTCTCGACTCGCTGGATCACCAGCTGGGCGATCCGGTCACCCCGCCGCAGCACGACCGGGTCGCGCGGGTCGAGGTTGACCAGACAGACCTGGATCTCTCCACGGTAGCCCGCGTCCACGGTGCCGGGGGCATTCACGATCGAGAGGCCGTGCCGAGCCGCCAGCCCGGAGCGCGGGTGCACCAGCCCGACGTACCCCTCGGGGAGCGCGAGCGCGACCCCGGTGGGCACCAGGACCCGCTCGAACGGCGCCAGCGTCACGTCGACCCGGGCCACCAGGTCGGCGCCCGCGTCGCCCGGGTGGGCGTACGACGGCAGGGGCAGCTCGGGGTCGAGCCGCTGCAGCTGGATCTGCAGGGTGGCAGGGGGCGGGATCTCGGCGGGCACGATCGGCGACCCTACCGGCCGGGACACGCGGACGGGGTGAAAGGCTGGCCCGGTGCACTATTCGGAACGACTGGCCGTGCCGCTGCGCTGGTGGGTGCAGGGCACCATGCTGGTCGCGAGCCTCTGGCTGGCCGTCGCGGTCGCCACTCCGGCGCTGGTCGCCGCCGCGGTCGCACTGGTGTCGGTGACCCTGCTGGCTGCCGCCTTCGTGTCGTACGGCGGGGTACGGATCCAGGTCGGGGCCGACGACTTCCGGGCGGGCCACGCGCACATCCCCACCCGGCACGTGGGCGAGGTCTCCGCTCTCGACGCCGACGCCACCCGGCGCCTGGCCGGCAGGGACGCGGACGCCCGTGCCTACCTGGTGCTGCGCCCGTACCTGAAGCGCTCGGTGCGGGTGGAGATCACCGACCCGGCCGACCCGACGCCCTACTGGCTGGTCGCGACCCGGCACCCCGATCAGCTCGCCACCACCCTCAGGGAGGCGGCGCACCGCACGGCCGCTGGGTAGGGTGGATGCCATGTCATCTGACTCCTCGAAGATCTGGTCGGTCTTCTCCCTCGTCTCGGCGCTGGGAGCGGCGGCCGTGGCCAAGAAGACCCTCAACACCGGCTGGAAGGCCGCCACCGGCAAGGAGCCGCCGGCCAACCCGGCCGACCCGGAGGTCGAGATCTGGGAGGCCGTCGCCTGGGCCGTGGTCAGCGGCACCCTGATCGCCCTGGCCCGGATGCTCGCGACCCGCCGGGCCGCCGGCTACTACGCCAAGTCGACCGGCAAGCTGCCTCCCGGGGTGGCCGCCGACGCCTGAGCGGGCGCAGGCACGGACGTGAAGGAGGGCCGCACCCCCACAGGGTGCGGCCCTCCTCTACGACGTGCCGGTGATCGGGCTGGAATCAGGCGCAGTCCTTGCAGATCAGCTTCTTCTCGTCCGCGAGCTGGCTGCGGTGGTGCACGAGGAAGCAGCTCATGCACGTGAACTCGTCGTCCTGGCGAGGCTTGACCTCGACGGCCAGCTCCTCGTGGGACAGGTCGGCACCGGGCAGCTCGAAGGACTCGGCGGCCTCCGCCTCGTCCTCGTCCACCTTGCCGGAGTTCTTGTCGTGGCGGCGTGCCTTGAGCTCCTCGATGCTCTCTTCGCCCTGGTCGTCGTCGTTCTTGCGCGGTGCGTCGTAGTCAGTTGCCATTGTTCTCCTTCAGCGGGGCAATCCCGTCGTCCATCGCGTCGTCGATCGCGTCATGATGGCGCCGCGATTGTGCACCATTCACCGGGTTTGCGCACGCGCATTCCACACGACGTGTCGCAGGAAACCAAAACCGCGGTCCCGCTATTCCCCGAAGAGCCCCGTCTCGTCGACCAGCGCGACCAGGTCGTCGAGTCCTCCGGCGGGCCCGCAGACCAGCCCGAAGCCGCCCCAGCGCCCCGGGGTGAGCCGGTGCGCGGCACCGGCCTCCTCCGCGACGAGCGTGGACGCGGCGACGTCCCAGAGCTGGACGCCCTCCTCGACGTAGCCGTCCAGCTGGCCCTCGGCGACCGCGCACACGTCGAGCGCCGACGAGCCGCAGCGACGGATGTCACGCACCCGGGGCAGGAACCGCACCATCGCCTCGGCCTGCAGCCGACGCGACTCCGCGGCGTACCCGAAGCCGGTGCCGATCAGCCGGTCGGCCAGCGGTACGACGTCTCGCACCCGCAGCAGGGCTCCGTCGCGGGTGGCACCCTGGCCCCGGACCGCGGCGTACTCCACGCCGGTGGCGCCGTTGATCACGACGCCGGCCTGCACGACGCCGTCGACCTCGGCGGCGAGCGACACGGCGTACTGGGGAAGCCCGTAGAAGTAGTTGACGGTGCCGTCGATCGGGTCGGCGATCCAGCGCACACCCGAGCTGCCCACGACGTCGTCGCCCTCCTCGCCGAGGAACCCGTCGTCGGGGCGAGCGCCGAGCACCAGCTCGCGGATCAACAGCTCGCTGGCCCGGTCGGCCTCGGTCACCATGTCGGTGGCCGACGACTTGGTGGCCGCCACCGCCACGCCCTCGACGCGGCGTTCGCGGATCAGCGTCACCGCGGCCCGTGCGGTCGTGAGGGCCAGGTCGCGCAGCTCGACACTCACTCCCCTGCCCCGCAGAGGGCCGGGCGCGGTCCGCGCGGGTTGGGGCAGCAGCCGCTCGGGCACAGGTCCGGACGCGGCTCGAGGCTGCCGACGGTGGCCCGTGACACGTTCTCACCGCGCTCGACGGCGGCCCGCTCCAGCACCAGGTCTCGCACGGCGGCCACGAAGCGGGGGTCGATCCCGGCGGTGGCGGCCCGCACGTAGGGCACGCCCAGTCGCTTGGCGGTGTCGGCGGCCTCGGTGTCGAGGTCGTAGATCACCTCCATGTGGTCGGAGACGAAGCCGATCGGCACGGCGACCACGGCCGGGCCCGACCCTGCGGCCAGATCCTCCAGGTGGTCGTTGATGTCGGGCTCGAGCCACGGGACGTGCGGTGCACCGGAGCGGGAGCAGTAGACGAGCTCGTGGGGGTGCCGGCGTCCGGTCTCCTGGCGCACCCGCTCGACGATCTCGGTCATCACGCTGCGGTGCTGGGTCTCGTAGAAGCCGCCCTCTCCCCCGCCGCTGCCCTCGTTCATCGCGGTCGGGATGGAGTGCGTGACGAAGGCGAGGTGGGCCTCGTCGCGGACCGCGTCGGGCAGCTCGGCCAGCGCGGCCAGGGTGGCGTCGACCATCGGCTCCACGAACCCGGGGTGGTTGAAGTAGTGGCGCAGCTTCTCCAGCCGTGGGGCACCCTCGACGGCGGCCGCGGCGTCGGCGAGGTTCTCCCGGTACTGCC
>JBBQRV010000141.1:0-9699 GCA_038214475.1 Propionibacteriales bacterium
AGGGCCTCCCCCATCACCGCCCGCACGTGGCCGAGGAGCTCCCATGCCTGGGCGCGGGTCAGCCGGTCGCCGGGGCGTTCCCCGTGCAGCCGGCTGCGCCACAGCGACTCGTCGGCGTAGATGTTGCCCACGCCGGAGACCAGGCCCTGGTCGAGCAGCAGCCGCTTGATCCCGGACCTGCGTCTGCGGACCCGGGCCACGAACGCGGCGTCGTCGAAGGCAGGGTCGAGCGGGTCGCGGGCGATGTGCGCGATCTCGGTGGGCAGCTCGGCGCCGCCCAGCGACACCGACAGGCCGCCGAACATCCGCTGGTCGACGAACCGCAGCTCGCTGGGCCCGTCGAGGCCGAACCGGACCCGCAGGTGGCGCTCGTCGGGCGCGCCGACCGGCTGTACCAGCATCTGCCCGCTCATGCCGAGGTGACCCAGGATCGCGTCGCCGTTGTCCAGGGGCAGCCACAGGTACTTGCCCCGCCGGCGGGCGTCGGTGACGGTGCGCCCGACGAGGGCGGCGACGAACGAGGTGGGGCCGCCGGGCTCACGGCGTACGGGCCTCGAGTGCAGCACCTCGACCCCGGTGATCCGGTGGCCGACGACGTGCCTGGCCAGACCGGCCCGGACCACCTCGACCTCGGGCAGCTCGGGCACGGGTCAGGAGGGGTCGGGCGCGGCCGCGCCGACCGACTGCTCGATCTCGAGGTAGGCCGTCTCCGCGGCCTGCTGCTCGGCTTCCTTCTTGGACCGGCCCACACCGTGGCCGTAGAGCTGCTCGCCCACGCGGACCTGGGCGGTGAACGTCTTCATGTGGTCGGGGCCGTCGTCCTCGATCACGTAGTCGGGCACGCCGAGGGAGTGCTCGGCGGCCAGCTCCTGCAGAGAGGTCTTCCAGTCGAGGCCCGCACCGAGGCCGGCGGCCTCCTCCATCAGCGGGTCGAAGAGCAGGTGCACGAGCTCGGTGGCCGCCACGAAGCCGCCACTGATGTGCACGGCGCCGATCACGGCCTCGACGGTGTCGGAGAGGATCGAGGCCTTGTTGCGACCCCCGGTGGTCTCCTCGCCACGGCCGAGCTTGATGTGCTTGCCCAGCCCGATGGTGCGCGCCACCACGGCCAGGGCGCGGGCGTTGACGACCGCCGCGCGCAGCTTGGCCAGCCGGCCCTCGGAGAGGTCCGGGTGGGTGCGGTAGAGCGTCTCGGTGACCACGACGCCCAGCACCGAGTCACCCAGGAACTCCAGCCGCTCGTTGGTGGGCAGGCCACCGTGCTCGTAGGCGAACGAACGATGCGTCAGGGCGCGGTCGAGGAGCCCGGGTTCCAGGACAGGATTCCCGAGCGCCTCGCGCAGGTCGTCATAGGTCTGCGCAGCCGCCGGCTCGGAGGGCTCAGCCAACAGCTCAGATCACCTGACGGAGGTCGGCCTTGGCGCCGTACTGGCCGCAGGCGCCACAGGCGCGGTGCGGCAGGTGCTTGGCACCACAGGCGGGGTTGGCACAGATCACCAGGGAGGGCGCGACGGCCTTCCACTGCGAACGGCGGTGCCGGGTGTTGCTGCGCGACATCTTCCGCTTCGGGACAGCCACTGTTCTCTCCTCTACTACGGGCGGACGGGGTGTCCGACCGGCTCAGTCTTCATCCTGCTGCAGGCCAACCAGCCCTGCCCAGCGCGGGTCGATCGCAGCCTCGTGCGCGTGGTCCGGATCGTCCGCCAGCCGGGCACCACATTCGATGCACAACCCCGGGCAGTCCTCTTCGCACAGCGGCTGGAACGGCAGTGCGAGCACCACCGCGTCCCGCAGCGTGGGCTCGAGGTCGAGCAGGTCGCCCTCGAGCTGGCTGACATCTTCGCCCTCGTCGGGGACGTCATGGTCGGCGTACACGAACAGTTCCTGGAACCGCGCCTCGATCTCGTCGGTGATCGGTTCCAGGCACCGCGCGCACTCGCCCTCGAGCCCCGCAACCGCGGCGCCAGTGACCAGGACGCCCTCCATGACCGCCTCGAGGCGCAGGTCGAGTTCGACCGGCGACCCCTCGGGGACACGAAGGACTTCGATGCCAAGATCTGCCGGCGCCGGCACCTGGCGTGACACCCCTCGCTGGGACCCCGGGCGGCGGCCGAGCTCGCGAGTGTCGAGCACGAGCGGCGCTCTCGGGTCCAGGTGGCTCAGGGAGATCACGCTTCCGTGTTACGGGCAGAACAGATCAGCCGAAAGATTACCCGGGCCCGTGCCCTCGGAGCAAAACGCCCTCCCGACCGAGCTACTGCGCGCGCTCGGCGAGTCGGGCCGTGAGCAGGTCGAGCACGAAGTCGGGCACCAGGCCGGACACGTCGCCGCCGAACGTGGCGACCTCCTTGACCAGGCTGGAGGCGAGGAAGGAGTACTCGGGGCTGGTCGGCACGAACACGGTCTCGACGCCGCTCAGGCTGGAGTTCATCTGCGCCATCTGGAGCTCGTAGTCGAAGTCGCTGACCGCGCGCAGACCCTTCACGATGGCCTGGATGTCGCGCTCGGAGCAGAACGTCGTGAGCAGCCCGCTGAACGCGTCGACGCTCACGTTGGGCAGGTGGGCCACCGCGCGCCGGAGCATGTCGATGCGCTCCTCGGCCGTGAACAGCCGGCTCTTCGAGGCGTTCACCCCGACCGCCACGACCACCTCGTCGAACAGGGTGGCGGCCCGCCCGATGATGTCGAGGTGACCATTGGTCACCGGGTCGAAGGATCCGGGGCACACGGCTCGGCGCACGCTTACTCCTCGGTGCTGTCGGCGGATCGGGCGGCGTGACCGTACCAAAGCACCGTCTCGCCGTACTTCTTCTCCCTGGACGCTTCGATGGCGTCGGGCCAGGTCGGGTCGGCTCCGCGGGCACCCCGCTCCACCACGACCAATGCCCCCGGGACCAGCCAGTCGCGGGCCACCAGCGCGGCCAGGTCGCCATCGACCTGCTCGGCCGCCGTCGGGTAGGGGGGGTCGAGGAAGACCAGGTCGTACGGCGCGCTCGGGATCCTGGACAGCGCGGCGGCCACCGAGGAGGTGACCACCTCCAGGCGCTGGGTGAACCCGAGGGTCCGCGAGTTGGCCACGATCAGCTCGGCGGTGCGGCGGTCGTGCTCGACCAGGGTGACCACCCCGGCGCCCCGCGAACGTGCCTCCAGCCCGATCGCGCCGGAGCCGGCGTACAGGTCGAGGACACGCAGCCCCGCCAGCGACCCGCACCACGACTCGACGGCCGAGAAGAAGGCCTCCCGGACGCGGTCGCTGGTGGGTCGGGTGTGGACGCCCCGTGGAGTGCCGATCCGCCGACCCCCCGCGGTCCCCCCGATGATCCGCGTCATGCCTTCTCCATGAAGTCAGACTTGCCGGAATCTTCCATCTCGTCCACTGCGGCGGCCAATCGGGAGGACGCGTCCAGACCGGGATCGGTGGCCAGCAGCTCCTCGGCCGCCTGCCGCGCGCTCACGATGGTCTTCTCGTCCCGCAGCACCCGCAGCTGGCGCAGGCTGGAGCGGAAGCCCGATTGGGAGGCGCCCAGCACGTCTCCCTCGCGCCGGGTCTCCAGGTCGACCCGGGACAGCTCGAACCCGTCGGTGGTGGCGGCGACCGCCGTCAGCCGCTCCAGTGCCGGGGACCCCTCCTCGGCCCTGGTGACGAGCAGGCACAGGCCCGGCAACCCCCCTCGTCCGACCCGGCCCCGGAGCTGGTGCAGCTGGGAGACACCGAACCGGTCGGCGTCCATCAGCACCATCACGGTGGCGTTGGCGACGTCGACACCGACCTCGATCACGGTCGTCGAGACCAGGACGTCGACCCGGCCGGCGGCGAAGGCGCGCATCGTGCGGTCCTTCTCGTCGGGTGGCAGCCGGCCGTGCAGCACCTCCAGCCGCAGCCCGTCCAGCGGCCCCTCGCGCAGGGTCGCCACCAGCTCCTCGACGGCGGTGGGCGCCTGCTGGGTGCGGGCCGGCACGGCGACCCCGTCCTCGTCGTAGTCGACCTGGTCGACCTCACCCTCCTCGGCCACGTCTCCGCCGATCCGCGGGCACACGACGTAGGCCTGGTGGCCGGCCTCGACCTCCTCGCGCACCCGGCCCCAGACCCGGTCGATCCAGTGCGGCTGGGCGGCGAGCGGCACCAGGTTGGACGTGATCGGCGCCCGGCCGGCCGGCAGCTCGGTGAGCACCGACATCTCGAGGTCGCCGAAGACCGTCATCGCCACGGTGCGCGGGATCGGCGTGGCGGTCATCACCAGCACGTGCGGCGGGCTGGTGGCCTTGCCGGTGAGGGCGGCGCGCTGCTCGACGCCGAACCGGTGCTGCTCGTCGACGACCACCAGGCCGAGGTCGGCGAACTCGACCCGGTCCTCGAGCAGGGCGTGGGTGCCGATCACGATGCCGGCCTCGCCGGTGACGATCCGCAGCAGGTTCTCCTGCCGGGCGGCCTTGCCCATCGAGCCGGTCAGCAGCGCCACGGAGGTGCCCTCCTCGGCCCCGCCCAGCATCCCTCCGGCGGCCAGGTCGCCGAGCATCGCCGTGATCGAGCGGTGGTGCTGTTGGGCGAGCACCTCGGTGGGGGCCAGCAGCGCAGCCTGGCCATCGGAGTCGATGACCCGCAGCATCGCGCGCAGTGCCACCAGGGTCTTGCCGGAGCCGACCTCACCCTGGAGCAGGCGGTTCATCGGGTGCGGCTGGGCCAGGTCGCCCTCGACCTGGTCGCCGACCTCGCGCTGGCCGGCGGTGAGCTCGAACGGCAGCCGGGCGTCGAAGGCGGCCAGCAGCCCGCCACCACCCTCACGGGCCCGGGTGCCGAGGCGGCGTACGGCGGCCCTACGGCGGGCCAGCACCAGCTGGGTGACCAGCGCCTCCTCGAAGCGGAACCGCTTCTGGGCGGCGCCGACCTGCGCATAGTCGTCGGGCGAGTGGATCCATTCGAGGGCGGTGCGGCTGTCGATCAGCGACCACTGCTGGCGCAGCGCCTCGGGCAGCAGGTCGGGCACGTCGTCGAGCACGCTGAGGGCGAAGGCGACCGCACGCTGCAGGTCCCACGACTCGACGCCCTTGGTGGCCGGGTAGAGCGGGAACAGCCCCTTGAGGCGCTCCGCCACGAGGCGGGCGGAGTCGGTCTCGTCGTCCCCCTGGAACATCACCATCTCGGGGTTGGTCAGCTGCCACTCGTCGCGGAACCGGGTGACCTTGCCGGTGAACACGCCCTCGGCCCCCACCGGCATCCGCTTGCGGTGCCAGTCGGCGGTGCCCTGGTGCTTGGCGAAGAAGCCCATCCGCAGCGAGGGGCCGTTGGTGGCCAGCAGCACGTCGACCCGGTAGGCGGTGCGTCCGGTGCGCCGGTCGCGGTAGGTGGCCGTGTCGGCGGCGGCGATCCGGCCCACCACGGTGAGCTGCTGGCCCGGCTCGAGGGCCTCGACCTGGCTCAGCTCGCCGGTCTCGAGGTAGCGGCGCGGGAAGTGGTGCAGCAGGTCCTCGACGGTGCGCAGGCCAAGCTGGTGGATCTTCTCGCCCTTCTTGCTGTCGCCGAGGACGGCGGCGACGGGTGAGTCCGGGGTGATCACGGTCTCCTCCTGCTACTCGACGCTGAGCAGGAGCGGGTAGCGCTCCTGGCCCCCGTCATACACGACGACGTCGACCAGCGGGTGCTGCTCCTCCACGTACGCCGCGCACCGCTCGGCGAGGCCGGGCTCGGTCGCGCCCTGCACGAGGGTGACCAGGTCGCCGCCGCCACCGACGAGGCGCTCGATGATGTCGCGGGCCACCGCGTCGAGGTCCTGGCCGACCGCGACGAAGTCGCCGCCGACGACCCCCAGGACGTCGCCCGGCTCGCAGGGTCCTCCGCTGGTGATCGCCCGGCGGGCCGCGATGGTGATCGCGCCGTGCCGGGCGTGCCGGGCGGTCGCCGTCATCTCCAGCACGTCGTGGTCGAAGGTGCGGCCCGGTTCGTGCACCGCCAGCGCCGCCAGTCCCTGCACCTGCGCCTCGGTCGGGATCACCCGCACCTGCACCGCGCCGTCCTCCTCGGCGGTGCGGGCCGCGATCTCCGCGCTGCGCCGGGTGTCGGGGTCGTTGGGGAGCAGCACCACCTCGGCGGCCCCGCAGTCCTCGATCGCCTGCAGGAGCATGCCGACGCTCGGGCGCTGGCCGGCGCTGGCCTCGACCACGACGGCCCCGGAGTCGGCGAACAGCCGCTGCAGCCCGGGTCCTGCCGCCACGGCGACCACCCGGCGGCCGTCGCGGCTGCGCAACCGCTCGCGGGCGTCGCTCACCTGGTCGGCGAAGTGGGTGACCCGGACCCGGTAGGGGCGTCCGGTCTCGATGCCTGCCTCGATGGCGGCCCCGACGTCGTCGACGTGCACGTGCACGTTCCACAGCCCCTCGCCGCCGACGACCACCAGCGAGTCGCCGAGGGGCGCCAGCCGGCCGCGCAGGCCGGCGATCCGGTCGTCGTCGGCGTCGAGCAGGTACATCACCTCGTAGGCGGGGCCGTCCTCGGTCAGGTCACCGGTGGGCATCGGCACCGGGATGTGCCGTCGCGCGGTGCGGGCGTCGAGCGAGACCCGACCGGTGAGGGCGGTCTCGGCGGCGTCCAGGATCACGCACAGTCCCCGGCCGCCGGCGTCGACGACGCCCGCCTGCTTGAGCAGCGGCAGCTGGTCGGGGGTGCGCTCCAGCGCCTCACGGGCCGCGGTGGCCGCGTCTGCGACGACGACGGCCAGCCGGGCGTGCGGGTCCTCGGCGGCCTGCAGGGCCGACTCGCTCGCCGCGCGGGCCACGGAGAGGATGGTGCCCTCGACCGGCGTACCCACGGCGGCGTAGCTGGCGTCGGTGGCCTCGCTGAGCGCGGCCGCGAACACGGCCGCGCTGCGGTCGTCGGGCCGCGACCGGGCCAGCCGGTTGGCCAGCGCACCCACCAGCTGCGACAGGATCACGCCCGAGTTGCCGCGGGCGCCCAGCAGGGCACCACGGGCCAGGGCGCGCAGCCCGGCGCGGAGGTCTCCGTCCGCGGCGCCGCCGGTGGCCTGCTGCAGGGCGTCGCGGGCCGACGACATGGTGAGGAACATGTTAGTGCCGGTGTCGCCGTCGGGCACCGGGTAGACGTTGAGGGCGTCGATCTCCTCGCGCGCCTCGCCCAGGGCGGCGGTCGCGAGGTCGGCGAAACGCAGCACGACCGCGAGGTCGAACGTCGCGACCCGGTCCTCCGCCATCCGTCGGTCCTCCCCCGCTCCCGTGCCGCACGTCCGCCGTACGGAGGTGTCAGGCTAGTGGTTTCGGCACGATTCGCGTGTCAACCCGGGCATCGGATACTCTTGTGCGGTTGCCCGGGAGGGACCTGATGGGTTCCCCGGCACACCCCACGACCCGACACAACGATCATTCCAGGAGTTCACGGTGGCTGCCGTCTGTGACATCTGCGCCAAGAAGCCCGGCTTCGGCAACAACCGACCGTGGTCGCGCAAGATCACCAAGCGTCGTTTCAACCCCAACATCCAGCGGGTGCGGGCGACGGTGAACGGCACGCCCAAGCGCCTCAACGTGTGCACCGGCTGCCTCAAGGCCGGGAAGGTCTCCCGCTGACCTGACCCGTCCCCTGCGTCGCGAGAGCCCCTGACCAGTCGCTGGTCGGGGGCTCCTCTCGTGGGGGGCCGGTGTTGGCCACCCATTGGTCGACAACGACACCCCGCAGGGCGTCCTGGCACGTCACAACCGACCAATTGGCGCGGGGTGGCACCTCAGAAGTGCGTCCACCCGGCCGGCCCGTCGTACGCCGCACCGTCGACGGTGACACCCGACCCGGCGGCCACCTCGCCGACCACCAGCCAGCCCTCCGGGACCGCGTCGGCGGCGAACGTCGCCAGCAGGGCATGGTCGTCGCCCCCGCCCAGGATGAACTGCAGCGGGTCGGCACCGAGCGCGGCGCCCACCGCCTGCAACGGCTCGGCGATCGCGAACGCGCCGCTGCGTACGTCGATCGCCACCCCCGAGGCGTCCGCCAGGTGCCCCGCCTCGGCCAGCAGGCCGTCGGAGATGTCGATCATCGAGGTCGCACCCGCCTCGGCGGCCACCAGGCCGGCGTCGTACGGCGGCTCGGGGCGGCGGTAGGCCTCCACCAGCACCCGTGGCGACCGGAACCCCCTGCCCAGCACCGCGAGCCCACCGGCGGCCCAGCCCTGCCGGCCGCACAGCGCCAGCACGTCGCCGGGCAGCGCTCCGGAGCGGAGCACCGGCGCGATCGTGCACGCGCCCAGCACGGTCACCGCGATCACGATCTGGTCGGCGCTGGTGAGGTCGCCGCCGACGACGGAGGCACCCACGAGGGCACACTCGTCGGCGAAGCCGCGGGCGAAGTCGAGCGCCCACTGCACCGGCAGGTCGGCGGGAGCGGCGAGGCCGACGGTGAGCGAGGTGGCGCGCCCCCCCATCGCGTTGAGGTCGGAGAGGTTCTGCGCCGCGGCGCGGTGCCCGATGTCCTCCGCGGTGGCCCAGTCGCGCCGGAAGTGTCGGCCCTCGACCATCAGGTCGGTCGACACCACCACGTGCCCGGTACGGACCCGCAGCACCGCGGCGTCGTCGCCCGGGCCGACCAGGACGTGCTCACCCTGGGTGAACAGGTCGGTCAGGGCGCCGATGAGTCCGAACTCGCCGGCCTCGGCGAGGGTGGCGTCTGGAGGGAAGGGCATGGACCCATCCCATCAGATGCCCGGCCCGCCGGAGGGACCCCGTGCCTACCGGGCAGCCAGCCGTCGCGATAGGTTGACCGCGTCACTTGTCCGTCACAGCCCGAGGGAGTCCCACGATGGTCGTCCAGGCCTACATCCTGATCCAGACCGACGTCGGCAAGGCTGCCGAGGTCGCCGCCGCGATCGCCCAGGTCAAGGGCGTCACCCTGGCCGAGGACGTCACCGGCCCGTACGACGTGATCGTGCGCGCCGAGGCCCGCAACGTCGACGAGCTCGGCAAGCTGGTCGTGTCGAAGGTGCAGAACCTCGACGGGATCACCCGCACCCTCACCTGCCCGGTCGTGCACATCTGAGCGTGTCCACGCCCGCACGGCACCGAGTCGACGTGCGCCCCGGACCCCGCTGGGTCCGGGGCGTCGTGGCTTCCACGCTGCTGCTCCTGGTCGCCTCCTGCGCCAACGAGCCGGTGGCCATCGACCCCACCTCCCCCGACCAGGCGGACTCCCTGCGTTGCCGGGCACTCATCGACGCCCTGCCCGACAGCCTGGCCGGGCAGGACCGGCGGATGATCTCCCCCGCAGCCGGGCGCGGCGCCGCCTGGGGCGATCCGCCGATCGTGCTCACCTGTGGCGGCGACTGGCCGCTGCCGGCGGCCCTGAACTGCCAGGAGGTCGACGGCGTCGACTGGTACGCCCCGGAGGACCAGATCGCCGACCAGTCGAAGGACGCCGTCCTCACGACCGTGGGCTACCAGCCCGCCGTACGCGTCGAGGTGCCGACGTCGCGTCGACCGCCGGCGGACGTGCTGGTGCAGCTGGCCCCGATGATCCGCGGCGCCCTGCTGAACACCGCGTCCTGCTCCTGACCGCCCGGCGGCCGGCGCAGGGGTCTGCTCGGCCTCAGCGCAGACCGGTGTCCCGGGCGAGCGCGAGCCGGATCAGCCGGTCGACCAGCTGGGGGTAGTCCATCCCGCTGGCCGCCCACATCCGCGGGAACATCGACAGGCTGGTGAAGCCGGGCATCG
>JBBQRV010000142.1:0-9670 GCA_038214475.1 Propionibacteriales bacterium
CGAACCCGGAAGTTAAGCCTTTCAGCGCCGATGGTACTGCAACCGTGAGGTTGTGGGAGAGTAGGACGTCGCCGGACAACACTTCACGTAGAGGCCACCCACACCGGGTGGCCTCTACGCTATTTGCGCGCCATCTCCGCAGCGCCGTGTGCTTTCCACAGAGGCCGCACCTCCGGTGGGTGTGCACAGCCTGCGTCGGGGTCCTGCCTCCACCGCTCGTGATCGGTGAGGCTGGTCGCGGAGGTGAGGTGATGTCGAGGTCGATGCAGGACGGCGCGGTGGACGTGCCCGGAGCGCCCGCGGTCAACTCGGTCACGCTGAGCGGGCGGTTGTCCCAGGATCCGGAGGAACGGACGCTGCCGAGCGGGGACACCATGTGGGCGCTCAGGCTCGTGGTGCCCCGGGTCGGCAAGGCGCGGCTACGTCAGAGCGTGGATGCGCTCGAGTGCGTGGTCTGGGAGGGCCGGGTCCGGCGCACCGTCGCCGGCTGGCGGGACGGTGACGTGGTCGAGGTCGACGGTGCGCTGCGGCGGCGGTTCTTCCGTGCCGGGGGTGGCGTCGCGTCCCGGGTCGACGTCGAGGTCTGCGCCGGACGGCTCATTCGACGCGCAGGTTCCGCATGAGCGCGCCCAGGCTCGGCTTGGGCTGGAAGCTGGTGGCCTTCTCGGGCAGCAGGTGTCCCGTGCCGGCGGTCCGGACGACGGCGTCGAAGGAGGGCACCGGCATCAGCATGCAGACCCCTGCGCGGGTGCGCGCCCGGGCCAGGGCGTCCTCCGCGGTGTGATGGAAGGACACCCGGGTCGGGGCGATCCCCAGCGCAGGGAAGAGCTCTTCGGACAGCACCGACACGGCGAGGCGCTCGCGGTCGCGCAGCCGCACGGTGGCCCAGCGCTCGTCGTCGGTGAGCACCATGGTCTCTCCGCCGAGGTGCTCGAGGGTCTCCCAGCGGCTGGACACCCGGCAGTCGAGGTCCGTCCGCGTGGACAGCCTCTCCAGCAGGGTGTCGAAGGACTCGCCCGCGACGAACCGGTGGATGGGACCCAGCCACAGGGGAGTGTCGCTCTGGTCGACCAGCATGGCCAGGCCCCGGTCCCATGCCGTCCCCGGGTGGTCGCGCTGGAGCTGGAGATACCCGGCGTAGCGATGGTGTCCGTCGGCGATCAGGGCGCGGGTGTCGGCCAGGCCCGTGGTCAGCACAGCCAGCCGCTCGGCGTCGCGCAGGGCCCAGACCCGGTGCACCTGCTCGGCCCGGTCCGTGAACGCCCAGGTCGGCGTCGCCTCGATCGTGGCCGCGACCAGGCGACGTACGTCCGCCGGGCCGCGATGGACCAGGAGGATCGGCGCCGGGTTCACCCGCATCTGGTGCATCCGCTCCGCCAGGTCGCGCACCTGATCGGGGTGCACCCCTTCGTGGGGGAAGACTGCCTGGTCCGCGTCGGGACAGGTGGCCGAGGTGCGGGACACGTCCAGAGCCCCGACCAGCCCCCTGATGGTCACGCCGCTCGCGGTGTACTCGTGCAGGTAGATCGCCGGGTCGTCGGCGCGGCTCATCCGGCCGGAGCGCTGCCACTCGCGGACCCGGTGCGGCACCTGTCGATAGGGTCGGGCGAAGGCCCTGGCCGAGGCCGGGTTGCCCACGCTCGCCGGGTTCAGGGTCAGTGCCCGAAAGGGCAGCAGCTGGAAGGGTTTCACCACGTGCGGCGGCGCGACCGACGCACTGGTGTCCATCAGGGCATCGTAGGGTGCGAGCCCAAGCACCCAGGAGGGATCCCCATGCTGCAGGAGTCGCGCACGGCCCTGGACCGGGCCTACGACCTCGCGATGCTCGCCCTCGACGGCGTCGTCTACATCGGGCCCGACGCCGTCCCCGGCGCCGCGGCGCACCTGGCTGCCGCTCGCGACGCAGGGATGCACCTCGCCTTCGTCACCAACAACGCTGCCCGGCCACCTCAGGCCGTCGCCGACCACCTCCAGGAGCTGGGCGTGTCCGCCGCGGCGGAGGATGTCGTCACCTCCGCCCAGGCGGCCGCACGGCTGCTGTCGGACCGGCTGGCCCCAGGAGCGCGGGTGCTGCTGGTAGGCGGTGCCGGGCTGGAGGCGGCGCTGGTGGAGCGCGACCTGGTGCCGGTGACCCGGATCGAGGACGACCCGGTCGCGGTGGCCACCGGCTACGGTCCGGAGCTGCGCTGGCGAGAGATCATGCAGGGCGCGGTGCAGATCCGCGCCGGCCTGCCGTGGGTGGCCTCCAACGCAGACATGACCATCCCCACGGACTACGGCGTCGGCCCCGGGCACGGCGTCGTCGTCCAGATGCTGCGGGAGTTCTCCGGGGTCGAGCCCGTCATCGCGGGGAAGCCCGAGCGGGCCCTGCTCGACGAGACCGTGACCCGGGTCGGGGGTGACCGGCCGCTGATGGTGGGGGACCGGCTCGACACCGACATCCTCGGGGCCCGCCGGGCCGGTTTCGACTCGCTGCTGGTGCTGACTGGGGTCACCGGCCTGCCTGAGCTGGTGGCAGCGTCCCCGGCGGAGCGACCCACCTACCTCGCTGCCGACCTGTCCGGCCTGGGCGCGGCCCACCCCGCCGTGCCCGGCGACGACGACGGCTGCGGTTGCGGCGGATGGCGGGCCCGGGTCGAGGACGGCGGGCTGCGGGTGCAGGGCGAGGGATCGCCGGACGACTGGTGGCGCTGTGTGGCATCGGCGGCCTGGCACCACCTCGACCGCACCGGGCAGGTGCCGGGCACCGACTCCCTGACGCCACCTCCCGTCGCGGCCGACGGGGAGAGGTAGCGTTTGCTGGCATGGACGACCTGCACGAGCCCGACCGCGACTCGCTGACCGAGCTGTACGCCGAACTCGACGGCGAGGACGACCTCGTCGCCGACGGGTCGTCGGCCGAGCAGGTGCGCACCGACAACGTGGCAGTGGACGCCGTGCTCGACTCCCTGGACACGCTGGACGCCGCCCCGGCGGCCGAGCACGTCGCGGTCTTCGAGCGGGCGCACGAGCAGCTGCGCGGAGCGCTCGACGCCCGAGAGGCCCAGTCCACCCGAGAGGCCCAGTCCACCCAAGAGCCCGAGTCCTCCGCCCCGGCCCCGGGGCCGCGGCCGGGGAACTGACCCGTCCGTGCCGCCACGCAGACTTCGGCTGGATGCCGAGCTCGTACGCCGTGGGCTGGCCCGGTCGCGTGAGCACGCGAGCACCCTGATCGCCGCCGGACAGGTCAGCGTCGCCGGCGGGGTGGCCACCAAGGCTGCCACCGGCGTCACCACCGACGCCGCGATCGTCGTCACCGTCGACCCCGCCGCACCCGACTGGGTGTCCCGCGGCGGGCACAAGCTCGCCGGCGCCCTGGCGGCGTTCACGCCGCAGGGCCTCACCGTCGAAGACCGTCGCTGCCTCGATGCGGGCGCGTCCACGGGAGGCTTCACCGACGTGCTGCTCCAGGCGGGTGCCGCGGAGGTGGTCGCCGTCGACGTCGGCTACGGCCAGCTCGCCTGGCGGCTGCAGAGCGACGACCGGGTGCGCGTGCACGACCGCACCAACATCCGTGACCTCGACCTGGCGCTGATCGACGGCCCGGTCGACCTCGTCGTCGGCGACCTGTCGTTCATCTCCCTCGTGCTCGTGCTCGACGCCTTGCTCGGGGTCATCGCCCCCGACGGGGACCTGGCCCTGATGGTCAAGCCCCAGTTCGAGGTGGGCAGGGACCGGGTCGGCAAGGGAGGCGTGGTCCGTGACCTCGGCCTGCGCGCCTCCGCGGTCAACGCGGTGGCCGCCGCCGCTGCCCAACGGGGGTGGGGCGCCCGGGCAGTGGTCACCAGCCCGCTCCCCGGACCGTCCGGCAACGTCGAGTTCTTCCTCTGGCTGCGCCGTGGCCCGGCCGAGATCTCACCGGACGACGTCACTGCCGAGGTGCAGCGCTCCGCAGGCCTGGGGGTCCCGGGTGAGAGGGTGGAGCCGTGACCGACCCGACGCCCGCAGACACCCCTGGTGCCGACCTCGGCGTGCCGTTGCCCGACGGCCCCCGCCGGATCCTTCTGCTCGCCCACACCGGCCGCGAAGAGGCCCGCGAGGTGGCTCGGGACTTCTGCAAGGCGCTGACCGCGCACGGCATCATCGTCCGCCTGCTCGCCGACGAGGCTGCCGACCTCGGGCTCGACCCGGGGATCTTCGAACCAGTGATCGAGAGCGTGCCCAGCGGTTCGACCGACGCGGCCGAGTCCTGCGAGCTGGCGGTGGTCATCGGGGGTGACGGCACGATCCTGCGGGCCGCGGAGCTCACCCGCGACAGCGGGACGCCGCTGCTGGGCGTCAACCTCGGTCACGTCGGCTTCCTCGCCGAGGCGGAGTACGACGACGTCGAGTCCACCATCGACGCGATCGTGCACCGCCGCTACACCGCCGAGGAGCGACTCACCCTCGAGGTGTCCGTGTTCCGCGGCGGCGAGCTGGTCGCCAGCAACTGGGCGCTCAACGAGGCCAGCGTCGAGAAGGCGGCCCGGCAGCGGATGCTCGAGGTGGTCGTCGAGGTCGACGGCCGACCGCTGTCGCGGTGGGGTTGCGACGGGGTCGTCTGCGCCACGCCCACCGGCTCGACGGCGTACAACTTCAGCGCCGGCGGTCCGGTCGTGTGGCCCGGGGTCGAGGCTCTCCTGATGGTGCCGATCAGCGCCCACGCGCTCTTCGCCCGGCCGATGGTGGTCTCGCCCACCTCCGTGCTGGCGGTCGAGGTGCTCGCCCAGACCGAGGGCGCGGGCGTGTTGTGGTGCGACGGTCGCCGTACCGTCGACCTGCCGCCCGGGGCCCGCATCGAGGTCCGCCGCGGGTCCGCGCCGGTGCGCCTGGCCCGGCTGCACCAGGCGCCGTTCACCGACCGGCTGGTGGCCAAGTTCGGCCTCTCGGTCGCGGGCTGGCGTGGCGCGGCCGACCGGCGCCGGCGCGGGGAGGCGCGCGATGCTTGAGGAGATCCGGATCAGCTCGCTGGGCGTCATCGAGTCCTCGACGCTCGAGCTGGGTCCGGGCCTGACCGTGATCACCGGTGAGACCGGAGCCGGCAAGACGATGGTGGTCACCGCCCTCGGCCTGCTGCTGGGCGGCCGGGCCGACAGCGGCGCGGTGCGCTCCGGAGCGCGCAGTGCGCGGATCGAGGGTGTCGTGCGTGCCGACGCACTCCCTGGGCTCGCTCACGCGGTCGACGAAGTGGGTGGCGAGATCGAGGACGACCGGGTCGTGCTCGCCCGCAACATCACCGCCGAGGGCCGCTCGCGGGCCTTCGTCGGCGGGGCCGCCGTGCCGGCCTCGGCGCTGGCCGCCGTGGCCGAGCCGCTGGTGGCCGTGCACGGTCAGTCCGACCAGCACCGGCTGCTCAAGGCGCGCGCCCAGCGCGACGCGCTCGACCGCTTCGGTGGACCACAGGTGGCCGCGCTGGCCGAGCACTGGACGGGGCTGCACGCCCGCCTCGGTGCGGTGGAGAGCGAGCTCGTGGAGGTCGTCGCGAGCGCACGCGAACGGGCCCGCGAGGCCGACCTGCTGCGCTTCGGGCTCGACGAGATCGAGCAGGTCGACCCGGAGCCGGGCGAGGACGTCGCGCTCGCGGCGGAGGAGGCGCGGCTCGGGTTCGCCGACACCCTGCGCTCGGCGGCGGAACAGGCCCGCGAGGCGCTCTCCTCGGAGACCGGGGCCGCGGACGCCCTGGGTGCCACCTCGGCCGCGCGCACCCTGCTGGAGGGCGTGCAGGAGCACGACACCGAGGCCGGCGAGCTGGCGCGCCGGTTGGCCGAGGTGAGCTACCTGCTGTCCGACGTGGCCGCCGACGTCGCGTCGTACGCCGCCCGGCTCGAGACCGATCCCTCCCGGCTCGGGGTCGTCTCCGCACGTCGGGCCGCGCTCACCGCGCTCACCCGCAAGTACGGCGAGACCGTCGAGGAGGTGCTGGCCTGGTCGGCGCAGTCAGCCGGCCGGCTGCTCGAGCTCGACGACACCGACGAGCGCATCGAGCACCTGCACGCCGAGCGCACCTCGCTGCGCACCGAGCTGGCCACGGTCGGTGCGGAGCTCAGCGGACTGCGCCACGAGGCCGCCTTGCGGCTGGGCGCCGAGGTCACCTCGGAGCTGGGCCGACTGGCGATGCCGCACGCGCGGGTCTCGCTGGCGGTGCGCCAGCAGCAGGTGGAGGAGCCGGGGGACCGGACGCCCGGGCAGCCGCTCGAGGTGGGAGACCGCTGGCTGCGCTACACCTCGTCGGGCCTCGACGAGGTCGAGTTCCTGCTGGCCGCCAACACCGGGGCGGAGCCCCGCCCGCTGCACAAGGGTGCCTCCGGGGGAGAGCTGTCCCGGGTGATGCTCGCGCTCGAGGTGTCCCTGGCCGGCACCAGCCCGGTGCCCACCTTCGTCTTCGACGAGGTGGATGCGGGGGTCGGCGGCAAGGCTGCCGTCGAGGTCGGCCGTCGGCTGGCCATGCTCGCCCGCAGCGCCCAGGTGCTGGTGGTCACCCACCTGCCCCAGGTCGCGGCGTACGCCGACCGGCACGTCGTCGTGCACAAGTCGAACGACGGCACCGTCACCACGTCCGGGCTCACCGTCCTCGACGAGTCAGAGCGGGTCCGAGAGCTCTCCAGGATGCTGGCCGGCCAGGAGGAGTCCGACACCGCGATGGCGCACGCCCAGGAGCTGCTGGAGACCGCACGCGGCGAACGCTGACCGACGCGCCCGGCCTCCGCGGTTGCACGGATCGCCTGCCCGGGTTTGTCAGGATTGCTCGGTCATGAGATTCCCGACCCGCCAGCGCGCCGACATCCCGCTCCCCGGCCTCCGAGCCACGGCCCGGGTCGAGAGGCGTACCAAGAGCCTCCTGCCCAGGCTGCGTCCTGGTGACGTGGCAGTCATCGACCACCTCGACATGGACCGGGCCACCGCGCAGGCGCTCGTCGACGCCGACGTGCGTGCCGTCGTCAACGCCAGCCGGTTCATCTCCGGGCGCTATCCCAACCTCGGGCCCGAGCTGCTTGCCCGGGCGGGGGTCGAGCTGGTCGACGGCATCGGTGACGCCGGCCTGGGTGCACTGCGCGACGGCAGCTCGATCCGCCTGCACGAGGGCGAGGTGTACGTCGACGACGTGCTCGTCGCCACCGGACGGGTGGTCGACGCCGGCATGGTCGCCGAGGAGATGGGCGCCGCCCGCGAGGGCCTGGTGGCCCAGCTGGAGAGCTTCACGCACAACAGCACCGAGTTCCTGCGCCGCGAGCAGGACCTGCTCCTGCACGGGGTGGGCGCTCCCACGCTCTCGACCCCGGTCGCCGGCCGCCCGGTGGTGGTGGTGGTCCGCAGCCACGAGCACGAGGCCGAGCTCGCCGGCATCAAGCCGTTCATCCGCGAGCAGGCCCCCGTGCTGATCGGGGTCGACCGTGGTGCCGATGCGCTCCTGGCCGCCGGTCACCGCCCCGACGTGGTGGTGGTGACGGCGCAGCGACGCGACGCCGACGACGCCCAGGCCGTCTCGGCCAAGGCGCTGCGCGCCGCCCGCGACGTGGTGGCCCTGGTCGACCGCGGTTCCTCACGTGCGGTGCTCGACCCGCTGGAGCGGATCGGCGTGCGGCCGCTGCGTTTCGAGTCCGGTGCGGTGGCCGAGGACGTCGGCCTGCTGCTGGGCGACCTCGGCGACGCCTCCCTCGTGATCGGTGTGGGCATGCACGCCACCCTCGACGAGTTCCTCGACAACCGCCGCGCCGGGTTGGCCAGCACCTACCTGACCCGGCTCAAGCTCGGCCCCCGCCTGGTCGACGCCGCCGCCGTACCCGCCCTCTACGACGGGCAGGTCCGGCCGCGGCACGTGCTGCTGGTGGCCCTGGCCGGCCTGGTGGCCCTGGCCGCCGCGCTCGGCGTCACCCCCGTGGGGCAGGACTGGGGCGACGCCCTGGTGCACGGCGCCGCTGACCTCTTCGACTCCCTGCAAGGACTCTTCTCGTGATCTCGTTCCGCCAGCACCTGGTGTCCCTCGTGGCCGTCTTCCTCGCCCTCGCCGTCGGCGTGGTGCTGGGTGGCGGCCCCCTCTCCGAGCTCGGCCGGGAGGGCGACACCGCGAAGGCCTCCGCCCGCACCGACGCGAAGACCCGGTCGCTCGCGACCGCCGACGCCTTCGCCGACACGTTCGCCGAGGCGACCGCGGCCCGCACCCTGGGCAACGGGCTCGACGGCCAGACCGTGGTGCTCCTGGCGATGCCCGGCGCCGACGAGGCCGCGATCTCCGGTGCCTCCGACCTGGTGCGCACCGCCGGCGGCGCGGTCGTGGGCCAGTACGCCGTGCAGCAGTCGCTGGTCGACCCCCAGGAGAAGACCCTGGTCGACACGCTGGGCAGCCAGCTGGTGACGTCGCTGAAGGACGTGCAGATGCCCGCGGACGCGACCACCTACGTGCGGATCGGTCGGCTCCTGGGGCTGTCGGTGGGCACGAAGGCGGCCGCCGGCGCCGCGACCAGCCAGGTCTCCACCTCGATCGGGGAGAGCCTGGCCGGGGCCGACCTGCTGACCCGCACCTCCGGCACCCGCCGGGGCGCCCTCGCGCTGCTGGTGCTGGGGAACGAGCCCGATCCCGACGCGGGCGTCGACGTCATCGTCTCCGGCCTGGTCACCGGCCTGAGCCAGGTCACCGAGGGCGTCGTGGTGGCGGGCACCAGCACCTCGGGACAGTCCGGGCTGCTGTCCGCCGTCCGCGACGACCCCACTGCCGCCGCGGCCGCCTCGACCACCGACTCGGTGCAGACCGGTGTCGGCCAGGTCACCGCGGTGCTCGCCCTGGTCGCGGCCGCCGAAGGAACCGTGGGTTCCTTCGGTGCGTCGGGATCTGACGGCGCCGTCCCACTGGGGTAGGCTCGAACCCCGTGAAGATCGCGACTCCCACCAAGCATGTATTCGTCACCGGAGGCGTCGCCTCCTCGCTCGGAAAGGGGCTCACCGCCTCGAGCCTGGGGAGCCTGCTGAAGTCGCGCGGGCTCCGCGTCACGATGCAGAAGCTCGATCCCTACCTCAACGTGGATCCGGGCACGATGAACCCGTTCCAGCACGGCGAGGTCTTCGTGACCGACGACGGCGCCGAGACCGATCTCGACATCGGCCACTACGAGCGCTTCCTCGACACCGAGCTCAGCGCGATCGCGAACGTGACCACCGGGCAGGTCTACTCCAGCGTGATCGCCAAGGAGCGCCGCGGTGACTACCTCGGCGACACCGTGCAGGTCATCCCGCACATCACCAACGAGATCAAGGAGCGGATCCGTGCGATGGGCGGTGACCACGTCGACGTGGTGATCACCGAGATCGGCGGCACGGTGGGCGACATCGAGTCGCTGCCGTTCCTCGAGGCCGCCCGGCAGGTGCGCCACGACATCGGCCGCAGCAACTGCTTCTTCCTGCACGTCTCGCTGGTGCCGTACATCGGACCATCCGGGGAGCTGAAGACCAAGCCCACCCAGCACTCCGTGGCGGCGCTGCGCTCGATCGGCATCCAGCCGGACGCGATCGTGTGCCGGGCCGACCGCGAGATCCCCGACAGCATCAAGAACAAGATCTCGCTGATGTGTGACGTCGACACCGAGGCCGTGGTCACCGCGGCCGACGCGCCGTCGATCTACGACATCCCGAAGGTGCTGCACCGCGAGGGCCTCGACGC
>JBBQRV010000143.1:0-9589 GCA_038214475.1 Propionibacteriales bacterium
CCGCTCGGGCAAGGTGCCCTACGGCGTGGCCGAGGTGGCCGCGCAGGCACTGCGCCCGTGCATCGCGCTGGCCGGCCGGGTGCTCGTGGGGTCGCGGGAGATGCGGGCCCTGGGCGTCGAGTCGGCGTACTCGCTGGTCGACCTGGTGGGGGAGCAGCGGGCGATGGCCGAGCCGGCCGAGGCGCTCGCCGAGCTGGCCGCGCGGACGGCGAGGACGTGGTCGAGGGAATAACCCCTCGTGTGCGACCATTGAAACCGGCAAGACCCCTCGACCCACGGGAGCACCTACATGACCGAGCAGGCCTTCGAGACCCGCACCGACCAGATCAACCTCTCGCCGGTTGCGGCGGGCAAGGTCAAGAGCCTCCTCGAGCAGGAGGGTCGCGACGACCTGGCCCTGCGCATCTCCGTGCAGCCGGGTGGCTGCTCCGGACTGCGCTACCAGCTGTTCTTCGACGAGCGCACGCTCGACGGCGACAGCACCACCGACTTCGACGGCGTGTCCGTCGTCGTCGACCGGATGAGCGTGCCCTACCTCAACGGGGCCGTCATCGACTTCGTCGACACCATCGAGAAGCAGGGCTTCACGATCGACAACCCCAACGCCACGGGCTCGTGCGCGTGCGGGGACTCGTTCAGCTGACCCACGCACGTCGAGAGCCCCGTCGGACCGGTCCGGCGGGGCTCTCGTGCGTCAGGGCGGGTTCAGTCGAGGTGCAGGTGCAGCGCCGCGGCCAGCCGGGCGGCGGCCTCGGTGACCTCGATCTCGCGCTTGGGCAGGTCGGTCGGGAAGTCCCGGTAGTGCAGCGAGGGCGCCGGGCGAGCGGCCGCCTGGGCGATCCGGTCCCAGCGCAGCCGCACGCCCACGACGCGGCAGTCGGCGTACATGTCGTGCGGGCTGCTGGCGTCGTCGTAGGCCAGGCGTGGGGTGCTCATGGATCCGACGGTACGTGCTACTGATGGGTACCGACAGCGACCCGGCCGGTAGGGTCTCCGACCATGTCGCTGTTGATCGCGGGTTCCATCGCCACCGACCACCTGATGTCCTTCTCGGGCAACTTCTCCGACTCCCTGGTCGTGGACCAGCTCGACAAGTTGTCGGTGTCGTTCCTCGTCGACGACCTCGAGGTGCGCCGCGGGGGCTGCGCGGCCAACATCTGCTTCGGGCTCGGCAACCTGGGCCTGCGCCCGGTGCTGGTGGGCGCGGTCGGTGAGGACTTCGGCGAGTACCGCTCGTGGCTGGAACGGCACCTGGTCGACTGCGACTCCGTGCACGTGTCCAGCACCCGGCACACCGCCCGCTTCGTGTGCACCAACGACGCCCGGATGGCCCAGATCGCGTCGTTCTACGCCGGCGCGATGAGCGAGGCCCGCGAGATCGAGCTCAAGCCGATCGCGGACCGGGTCGGGGACCCCGACTACGTGCTCATCGGTCCCGACGACCCCGAGGCGATGGTGCGACACACCGAGGAGTGCCGCCAGCGCGGCTACCGGTTCGTGGCCGACCCCTCCCAGCAGCTCGCGTTCGGCGACGGCGCGCTGATCCGCCAGCTCGTCGACGGCGCCGACATCCTGGTCTCCAACGAGTACGAGGCGTCCCTCATCACCCAGAAGACCGGCTGGTCGCACGACGACGTGCTCGGCCGGGTCGGCACCTGGGTGGTGACCCTCGGTCCGGCCGGTGTCCGCATCGACCGGGCGGGCGAGAAGTCGATCACCGTGCCCGCCGTCCCCGAGATCCGCAAGGTGGAGCCGACCGGGGTCGGCGACGCCTTCCGGGCCGGACTGCTGGCCGCGCTGACGTGGGGGCTCGACCTGCGCCGCGCCGCGCAGCTGGGCTGCCTGCTCGCCGTGTACGTCGTCGAGCGGGTCGGCACCCAGGAGTACGTGCTGTCGCGCGCGGAGTTCCTGCAGCGCCTCCACGACGCCTACGGACGCGACGCGGTCGACGAGATCGAGCCGCACCTGGCGACGTTCCGCCCCTGAGTCGCCGGTCGGCTCAGTGCAGCCGGCGCACCAGGTGGCGCGGCGTACCGTCGTCGGCGAGGTCCTCGCCGAGGTACTCCTGCCCTCGCATCCGGCACCAGGCTGCGACGTCGACGCGGGCGGCGGCGTCGGTCGACACCACGGCCAGCACGGCACCGACCTCGAGGTCCGGGAAGGCCCGGGCCAGCTCGATGACCGGCAACGGGCAGCGCATCCCACGGCAGTCCAGCTCCCGCACCTCCGGGAGGCCGGGGCCGGTCGTCACAGGCCGACCTCCGACCGGATCCCGGCCACCACCTCGCGCAGCGCCACCAGGAACGCCTCGACCTGCGCGGGCGTGGTGTCGCGGGTGAGCGAGACCCGCAGGTTCCCGTGGGTGAGCACGCCCATCGCGGCCAGGACATGGCTGGGCGCCAGCGTGGACGACGTGCAGGCCGATCCGCTGGCGACCGCGAAGCCGCGGCGGTCCAGCCCGCGCACGAGCACCTCTCCGTCGACGTACAGGCACGAGAAGGTCACCAGGTGCGGCAGCCGATCGTCGGGGTCGCCCACCACCTCGACGTCGGGGATCTCGCGGGCGACGAAGGTGCGCACGGTGTCCACCAGCGCGTGCTGGCGCGCGCTGTCCTCGTCCCGTGAGGCGACCACCGCCTGGAGGGCCGCCGCCGCCGCCAATGCGGCTGGCACGTCCTCGAAGCCCGCGACGCGCTCGTCGATCCGGTCGTCGGTCGGGTAGGGGTTGCGCCAGCGGACGCCCTTCCTGACCAGGAGCACGCCGACCCCGCCCGGACCACCCCACTTGTGAGCGGAGCCGGCGGCCACCGCCCATCCCTCCGGCAGCGGGACCCGACCCATCGACGCGCACGCGTCCATGAAGAGCGGGATCTCGCCCGGGGTCTCGCCCAGGGCTGCGGCGATGGCGGCGACCGGCTGGAGGGTGCCCACCTCGTGGTTGGCCGACTGGCAGGCCACCACGGCCACCGGCTGGCCCGAGTCCCGCACCGCCGCTCTCACCACGTCGGGGGCGAGTCGGCCGACCGCATCGACCGGCAGGGGAGTGGCCGAGCCGCGCGACCACTCGGCGGCGTGCAGCACCGCCGAGTGCTCCACCGCGGAGTGCAGCAGCAGCGACCCGGCCCGGGTCCGGCCGGCAAGCAGCCCCAGCAGCCCCCGGTGCACCGCATCGGTGCCGGAGCGGGTGAAGCTGAGCTCGTCGACACGCACCCCGAGTGCGGCGGCCGAGGCCTCGCGCGCGTTGTCGAGTAGAAGCCGCGCCGACCGGGCCGGGCCGTGCAGCCGCCGCGGGTCGGCGTACCCCGCGTCGAGGGCTGCGGACAGCACGTCACGGGCGGCCGGGTGCAGGCGCTCGGAGGAGGCCGCGTCGAGATAGACCAGCTGGTCCGCGGATCCGGGCCGGGGGACGTCGCTCACGTGACGAACCTACCGGGCCCCTGCCGCGAGATCGGGGGGCTGCGTCCAGTAGTGTTCGGCCTGTCCGACTATCTCGAAAGAGAGGCTCTGCCTTGCGTCTGCATGTCCCCAAGGCAGTCCGGCGCTTGAGCGTCGGCACACTGCTGGGTCTCAGTCTGCTGATGCTCGCCGGATGCTCTGCGGAGACGCAGGCGCAGGCGGATCGCTTCGCGATGCCCGCCACCTCCCCGGCCAGCGTCGAGGGCACCCAGATCGCCGAGCTGTGGAAGTGGTCGTGGGTCGCCGCGCTCTCCACAGGAGTCGTCGTCTGGGGCCTGATCTTCTACGTGACGTGGCGCTACCGCCGCCGTAGCGACGACGACATCCCGGTGCAGACCCGCTACAACCTGCCGCTCGAGATCTTCTACACGATCGCCCCGATCATGATGGTGGTCGTGCTGTTCGTGCACACCGTCAAGACGCAGAACGCCGTGCTCTCGGAGGTGGACAACCCCGACGTGGTGGTCGACGTCGTCGGCCAGCAGTGGTCGTGGACGTTCAACTACCCCGACGAGCCGGTCGCCCAGGGCAGGAACGTCTACTCCGTCGGCACGGCGAGCGAGATCCCGACCCTGGTGCTGCCGGTGGACAACACCGTGCAGTTCAACCTGAGCAGCCCCGACGTGATCCACGACTTCTGGGTGCCGGCGTTCCTGATGAAGATGGACGTCGTGCCCGGCCGCAACAACCACTTCCAGCTCACGCCCAACCAGCTCGGCGAGTTCAAGGGCAAGTGCGCCGAGCTGTGCGGGGTGTCGCACTCGCGGATGCTGTTCAACGTCAGGGTCGTCTCCGAGGACGACTACCAGCAGTACCTGAGCGACCAGATCGCCCAGGGCTTCGTCTCCGACGCGCCGCTGCTCGGTGGCGAGGACGCCCGTACGCAGGCCGGACTGAACGAGGGAGGCACCCCGTGACCGCCACCGCCGCAGCCCCCACCCAGGTGGCCCGTAGGCCCTTGGGTCAGCAGCTGGTCCGGATCATGACCACGACCGACCACAAGCTGATCGGCAAGATGTACCTGGTCACGTCGTTCGCCTGGTTCCTGGTGGGCGGGGTGATGGCGATGCTGATGCGTTCCGAGCTCGCCTACCCCGGCACCCAGATCGTCAACGACGAGGTCTACAACCAGCTCTTCACGATGCACGGCACGATCATGCTGCTGCTGTTCGCGACGCCGCTGTTCTTCGGCTTCGCCAACGTGATCATGCCGCTGCAGATCGGTTCGCCCGACGTGGCGTTCCCGCGGCTGAACATGTTCAGCTACTGGCTGTTCCTCTTCGGTGGCCTGATCGCCGCCTCCGGGTTCCTGACCCCCTCCGGTGCCGCCGACTTCGGCTGGTTCGCCTACGTGCCGCTTTCCGACGCGGTGCGCTCGCCCGGGGTCGGCGGTGACCTGTGGATCATGGGCCTGTGGATGGCCGGCCTCGGCACCATCCTGGGTGCGGTCAACTTCATCACCACCATCATCTGCATGCGCGCCCCGGGCATGACCATGTTCCGGATGCCGATCTTCGTGTGGAACACCCTGGTCACCAGCCTGCTGGTGCTGATCGCGTTCCCGATCCTGGCCGGCGCCCTGCTGTCCCTCGAGGCCGACCGACTGCTCGGTGCGCACGTCTTCGACGCCGCCGGCGGCGGGCCGATCCTGTGGCAGCACCTGTTCTGGTTCTTCGGGCATCCAGAGGTGTACATCATCGCGCTGCCGTTCTTCGGCATCGTCACCGAGATCCTGCCGGTCTTCAGCCGCAAGCCTATCTTCGGCTACGTCGGCCTGGTCGGGGCGACCCTCGGCATCGCGATCCTCTCCGTGGCCGTGTGGGCGCACCACATGTTCGTCACCGGTGCGGTCGACCTGCCGTTCTTCTCCGGCATGACGTTCCTGATCGCGGTGCCCACGGGAGTGAAGTTCTTCAACTGGATCGGCACCATGTGGGGCGGGTCCCTGTCCTTCGACACCCCGATGCTCTGGTCGGTCGGCTTCCTGACCACCTTCCTGTTCGGTGGCCTCACCGGCATCATCCTGGCCAGCCCGCCGCTGGACTTCCACGTCTCCGACTCCTACTTCGTGGTGGCGCACTTCCACTACGTGGTGTTCGGCACCGTGGTCTTCGCGATGTTCGCCGGCTTCTACTACTGGTGGCCGAAGATGACCGGCCGGATGCTCGACGAGCGGCTCGGCAAGATCCACTTCTGGCTGCTCTTCGTCGGCTTCCACACCACGTTCCTCGTGCAGCACTGGCTGGGTGTCGAGGGCATGCCGCGTCGGTACGCCGACTACCTGCCCGACGACGGCTTCACCACCCTCAACCAGGTGTCGACCATCGGTGCCTTCCTGCTCGGCGCCTCCACGCTGCCGTTCCTCTACAACGTGTGGATCTCGCGGCGCTCGCCGCTGGTGGGCGTCGACGACCCGTGGGGCTGGGGCCGTTCGCTGGAGTGGGCCACCTCGTGCCCGCCCCCGCGACACAACTTCGTCAGCATCCCGCGGATCCGTTCGGAGTCGCCGGCCTTCGACCTGCACCACCCCGAGATCGCCGCGCTCGAGTACGTCCACAACGGCGGGCTCGAGTCGAGCGAGGAGATCGCGGACGCCTCCGACATGGACGGCCGCAAGGCCACCCTCGACGAGCGCAACGGTCGCACGGAGGAGGAGTCCTGATGAAGGCGGAAACCTGGATCTTCGGCATCACCGCGGCATTCCTGATGCTGGTGTCGCCGGTGTACTGGTTCAGCTCCCAGGACTGGACCGGCACGTCGGCCCTGGTGATGGCCACCCTGCTCACGCTCATGGTCTCGCTCTACCTCGGCTTCCACGCCGCGCGGATGGAACCTCGCCCCGAGGACCGCAAGGAGGGTGAGATCGCCGACGGCGCCGGCGAGCTGGGCTTCTTCCCGCCGTACTCGTGGTGGCCGCTGTGGTGCGGTGCCACGTTGGGTGTCTGCGTGCTGGGCGTCGTCTTCGGCTGGTGGCTGTTCATCATCGGCGCCGCGCTGGGCCTGGTCGCGCTGCAGGGCTGGATCTTCGAGTTCTACCGCGGGGAGCACGCCCACTGAGGGCCAGCGAGCGCCGTTCGGCACCTGTTCCCAGATGAGGTCGCCCCGGGAAGCAACCAAACTGCCCGGGGCGGCGTCTCTACTTCGGGTGGTTTTTTGCTTTGGTCCCCAAGGCACCTACCCTTGCCAGTAGCCACCAACTCCTCTGGGGGAAACACCATGTCCGTACGCCGAGACCTTGCGGCGTTGACCATCGCCTCGCTCACCTGCCTCACCCTGGCAGCGTGCACCGGGGCGGCCAGCCAGCCGATCTCCGCAGGCGACGGCTCGACCGCGTCCACGTCGGGTTCCCCGACGCCGTCGGAGAGCCCTGCGGCCGACCCGGTCACGATCAGCACGAACGTGGAGCGTCGCAACGTGCCGGTCGACCAGGTGCTGAAGGTCACCGCGAGCGGCGGCAGCCTCGACAAGGTCACCGTGCGCTCCGACGCGGGCCGCGTGGCGGGCACTGTGGGCACCGACGGCGCCTGGACGGCCACCGGCCGCCTCGAGCCCGGCACGACGTACGTGGTGCGCTCCCAGGCCACCGACAGCGCCGGCGCGACCCAGAACTCGCGCAGCCGCTTCAGCACCCAGGACCTCAGCCTCGACCAGCAGACCTACGCCTCGATCGCGCCGCTGGACGGCGAGACGGTCGGCGTCGGCATGCCGGTCATCGTCACCTTCGACGTGGCCGTCTCCGACCGGGCCTCCATCGAGAAGCACATGAAGGTGTCCGCCACGCCCGCCCAGAAGGGCAGCTGGCACTGGATCAGCGACCACGAGGCGCACTGGCGCCCCAAGTCGTACTGGCGCGCGGGCACCGACGTGTCGGTCGACGTCGACGTCAACAGCGTCCCCGCCGGCAACGGGATCTACGGCCAGGAGAGCCGGCGCATCGACTTCCACGTCGGCAACGCCAACGTCTACAAGGTCAACGCGCAGACCGACCAGATGCAGGTGTTCTCCAACGGCAAGCTGCTGCGCACCCTGCCGATCACCACGGGCAAGCCCGGGTTCACCACCCGCTCGGGTGTGAAGGTGATCGTCGAGAAGTTCGCCTCGAAGCGGATGAACTCCGAGACCATCGGCATCGATCCCAACAGCTCCGAGGGCTATGACCTCGACAACGTGCAGTACGCCATGCGGGTCACCTACTCGGGTGAGTTCATCCACGCCGCCCCGTGGTCGGTGGGGTCTCAGGGCTACTCCAACGTCTCGCACGGCTGCACCGGCATGTCGACGTCCAACGCCAAGTGGCTCTACGACATGTCCAAGCGCGGTGACGTGGTGGAGTACACCGGCACCGACCGGGGGATGACCCTCACCAACGGCTACGGCGACTGGAACGAGTCGTTCGCCACCTACCGCCAGGGTTCCGCACTCTGACGCTGACCCGTCGCAGATGTACACCCGTACGGCGCTGACCTGTCGCAGATGTACGACGGGCGGCCGCCGTACGGGGCGTTGTCCACAACCTGCTGAGTCAATGGGTGGACGCAGCGGCAACCGGGCAGGCGCTCGGTCATGGCATCCGTCCCCCAGGGACGGCCGTGGCTCGACGCCTGCGGCCCGCTCCCGACCGACCGTCCGTTCACGCTCGCCCGGGCCCGCACGCTGGGCGTGGACCGGCGCCGGCTTGCGCGCTGGGTTGAGACCGGCCGGCTGCGCCGTCCCCTGGCAGGGGTCTACCACGCGGCCGAGCTGTCCGACTGCCTGGCGCTGAGGGTCGACTGCCTGCGCCTGGTGGTGCCGCCTGACTGCGTCGTCACCGATCGCACGGCGGCCTGGCTGCTCGGTGCACCGAGGGCGCTGGCCCCGGGCGACCACCTGGTCGTGCCGCCGGTGTCGCTCTTCCGGCCACCCGGCTACCGACTGCGCAACGGCCTGTCCTCCAGCGGGGAGCGCAGGCTGGCGCGCGACGACGTGCTCCGGATCGAGGGGTTGTGCGTGACCACACCGCTGCGCACCGCCTGCGACCTGGGCCGGCTCCTGCACCGCGACCAGGCGGTGGCCGGGCTCGACGCGATGGCGCGGATCGGCAGGCTCGCGGCGTCCGACCTGCTGGTCGCGGCGGCCCGGTTCGCCGGCTACCGGGGCGTGATCCAGCTGCGCGCCCTGGCACCGCTGGCCGACGGACGCGCGGAGTCGCCGGGGGAGAGCATCCTTCGGCTGCGCTGGCTCGACTGCGGAGAGCTGCCGCGGCCGACACCGCAGGTGCGCGTGCCCGGCCCGGCGGGCCCCTACTTCCTCGACCTGGCCGTCGAGGAGCTCCGCTACGCCGCCGAGTACGACGGGGCGCAGTGGCACGGCCCTGAGCAGCGGGCGCACGACGGGGCCCGCCGTCGTTGGATCCGCGAGGAGCTCGGCTGGGAGCTCGACGTGTTCACGGCCAGGAACATCCACGGCCGTGGCCAGGATGCCGACGTACGCCTGCGTCGAGGCGTGCTACGAGCCCGCAGGCGGTACGGCGGGCGCTGACCCGGTACATCTGCGACGGGTCAGCGCCTCGACCGTGTACATCTGCGACGGGTCAGCGCGTCAGTGGCCGGGACGGAGGGGTTCGCCCTCGATCTCGTGCCGACCGTCGAACTGGTGGCCGTCGGCGGCGTGGTCGAGACCCGCCTCCAGCTCGTGCTCGTGCTCGGCGTGGTGGTGGCCCTCGTGGAGCTCGGCCATCGTCGGCTTCTGCACGTTGTCGGCGTAGGCCAGCCGGGAGAGTCGTGCCCGCAGCCGCTCCTTGCGCGACCCCGGTGCCGCCACGCCGTTCTCGTCGACCTCGGACTCCGGCGTGTAGACCACGTCGCGGTCCCTCGCCAGCATCGTGTAGGCCGTCGACTCGGGCAGCGGCAGGTGCCGCTCGGTGTAGCCGCCCTCGGGGGAGCGCATGATCACGCCCGACTCGTAGCCGTGCAGCAGCTTCTCGTTGTCGTGGCGCTGGAGCGAGATGCACCAGCGACGGGTCACGAAGAAGGCGATCGCGGGACCCACGAACACCGCCACCCGCATGAAGTGGGTGATCGCGTTGATGGAGCCGTGGAACGTGATCGCGATGATGTCGTTGCCGCCCGCGGCCCACATCAGGCCGTAGAACGTC
>JBBQRV010000144.1:0-9567 GCA_038214475.1 Propionibacteriales bacterium
GGGATCATCGGCGAGATCGGCTGCGACCGGGTGCTGACCGCGCTCGAGGAGCGCTCGTTCCGGGCCGCCGCGCGTGCGCACCGACGCACGGGACTGACGATCACGACGCACGCGGCCCGCTGGCCGGTGGGGCTGCCACAGCTCGCGCTGCTGGAGGAGGAGGGCGTCGACCCGCACCGGGTAGTGGTCGGCCACTGCGACATGGTGCCCGACCACGACTACCACCACGAGCTGGCCCGGCACGGCGCCTGGGTGCAGTTCGACACCGTGCAGGGCGGCAGCGAGTACGACACCCGGTGTCGGCTCGACTGGATCCGCAGCCTGGCCGAGGAGGGCCACCTCGACCGGCTGCTGCTCAGCCAGGACGTCTGCCTGCGCTCCGACTACGCCGCCTTCGGTGGGCCCGGGTACGCCTACGTGGTCACGGAGTTCGCCGACCGGCTGCGGGCCGAGGGCTTCGAGGAGTCCGACCTCGAGACGCTGCTCGTCGACAACCCTCGCCGGATGCTCACCGGTGAGTGAGACACCGGACAGGGGAGTGGCGATGACGACGAGGTTGCTCTACTCGGTGACGATGTCGCTCGACGGCTTCATCGCCGGCCCGCGGGGCGACATGTCCTGGCTGACGCCGTGCCTCGGGCCGGACCCGACGGTCGCGGCCCTGGTCCCGAGGATCGGGTCGCTGCTGGTGGGCGGTCGCACCTTCGGCGGTGACGACCCGCACCGCGGGGACGCCGAGCGTGAGGGCAAGGCCTTCGGTGGCGGCTGGGAGGGCCCGCAGGTCGTGCTCACCCGTGACCTGGACCGGGCGCCGGCGCCCGGCGTGACCTTCGTCGACGACCCCGCCTCGGCGGTGGCGGCGGCTCGTGCGGCGGCGGGCGACGGATACGTCAACGTGCTCGGTGCCGAGACCGCACGGCTCTGCCTCGATCTCGGCGTGCTCGACGAGGTGCTGGTCTTCGTGGCGCCGGTGCTCCTCGGTGACGGGGTGCGGCTCTTCGAGCGTCCCGGCGGCGGTGAGGTGCGGCTGGAGCGGGTCAGCGTCGCCGAGGGTCCGCTGTCCACCAGCCTGTGGTTCCGCGTGCTGCGCTGAGACTCAGGGTCGCGCCGGTCGCCCGTACGTCGCCATCGCCTCGACGAGCAGGTCGTCCGGGAGGGCGTGCGCCGTGGTCCCGGCTCGGCCGGTCATGGTGCCGGCGGCCACGATCGCGTTGACGATCGCCTCCTCGGTGGCCTCGACGACGGCGTCGAAGAGCCCGGTCATCCGGGCGTTGTCGAGGGTGCGCACGGTCGCGACCTCGGGCGCGTCGGGGCCGAGCCGGCCCATGCCGCGGTTGCCGGTCGAGAAGGCGAGGAACAGGTCGCCGCTGGAGTTCTCCCCGACGCCGCCGGTGCGAGCCACGCCCAGCGAGCAGCGCTGGGCCAGCCGCCGGCACTGCAGCGGCAGCAGGGGCGCGTCGGTGGCCACCACCACGATGATCGAGCCGCTGCCTGGGGGCAGCCGGGACCCGACCCCGGGCACCCGGTCGGTGCCGACCGCCAGGCCGACGGGCACGCCGTTGACCGCGAACCGCTCCCGGCGGCCGTGGTTGGCCTGCACGAGCACGCCGACCGTCCAGCCGCCGGTGACCCGCGACGAGGTGCCGATGCCGCCCTTGAACTCGTGGCAGGTCATGCCGGTGCCGCCGCCCACCGAGCCCTCGTCGACCGGGCCGCCCGCGGCGCCGAGGTACGCCGAGCGGGCGTGCTCGGCGGTGACGTGGAAGCCGTCGACGTCGTTGAGGTCGCCGTCCCACGTCTCCGCGACGACCGGCAGGGCCCAGGCCTCCACCCCGGACGGCAGCTCGGCCACCTCCAGCGCCACCAGGGCGTCGCGTACGACGCCCACGCTGTGGGTGTTGGTGAGCGCGACGGGGGAGTGCAGCAGGCCGACCTCCTCCAGCCACGGCAGCCCGGTCATCTCCCCGTTGCCGTTGAGCCGGTGGTGACCGGCGTACACCGGCTCCGACCAGACGTTGCCCTCGTGCGGCACCACGACGGTCACGCCGGTGCGGACGTCGGCACCCGTCACGACGGTGGTGTGGCCGACCCGGACGCCGGCGACGTCGGTGATCGCGTTGTGCGGACCGACCGGCAGGGTGCCGACGCTGACCCCCAGGTCGCGCAGCCTCATCCCAGGATCCGGCGGGCCAGGTCGAGGTGGAAGCGGGTCGAGAGGAGCAGGTCGTCGACGTGGATGCGCTCGTCGGCGTTGTGGTAGCCGGCCGTGAGCACCTCCACGGAGGTGCTGCGGAAGGGCGAGAACCCGTACGCCGCGGTGCCGGCGGCCGCCCTGAGGTAGACCGAGTCGGTGAACCCGGTGCCCAGCACCGGCAGCACCCTGGCCTCGGGGTCCTCGGCCGCCAGGAAGGCGGCGATCCCGTCGAGGACGGGCCCGTCGGCGGGTGACGAGCTGCCCTCGACGAGGTGCTCGGGCCAGGTCAGGTGGTAGCGCAGCCCCTCACCGATCCGCTCGCGCACCTCGCGCTCGACGTCGGCCTCGGTGGTGCCGGGGAGCAGTCGGCAGTCCAACTCGACCCAGGCCCGGCTGGGCATCACGTTGCGCTTGGTCGAGCCGCCGATCATGGTGGGCGCCATCGTCGTACCGGCCAACGCCGGCAGCAGGTGCCGGAGCTCGGGGTGCAGGGCGGCGGCGTCCGTGAGCGCCTGGTCGAGGTCGTCGCGGGCTCCGCCGAGCAGCACCGTGAGCATCCGGTCGACCAGGTCGGAGCGCTGCGGGCGGGGCATGCCCTTGCCGACCCGGCGCAGGATCTCGCCGAGCAGGGGCACCGCGTTGTCGCCGACACTGGGTGTCGAGCCGTGGCCGGCCTCGCCCAGGGCGGTGACCCGGGCCGGGAAGGTGCCCTTCTCGCCGATCCCGACGCTCACCACCACCCGGCCGTCGGCGAGCACCAGGCGCTCGCCGCCGCCCTCGTTGATGCTCAGGTCGGGGCGGATGTCGGTTCGCCGCTCGAGCAGCCAGCGCATCCCGACGTCGGCCATGCCGTCCTCCTCGTCGGCGACGGCGAGGAACCAGAGGTCGCCGCGGGGGGCGAACCCCTGGCGGGCCAGCTCCTTCATCGCGACCGCACGGGCGGCGACCTCGTTCTTCATGTCGATGGCGCCGCGTCCGTAGAGCCACCCGTCGTCGGTGACGACGGCCTCGAACGGCGGATGGGTCCAGTCGCGCGGGTCCACGGGGACGACGTCGGTGTGGCCGACGAAGGCGAGGCTCGGTCCGCTGCCGGTGCCGGGGAGTCGGGCCACCAGGTTTGCCCTATCGGGCTCACGGGCGACCAGCTCGCACTCGAGGCCGGCCTCCTCCAGGTAGTGGCGCAGATGGTCGGCGGCCAGGGTCTCGTTGCCCGGTGCGTTCGACGTGTCGAGGCGGATCAGGTCGCGGGTCAGCTCGATGACCTCGGCGTGCAGGCGGTCCATGGCACCGGACGCTACCGCCTCCGGTTACGGTGACGTGGTGCGTCACTTCGCTGGTGTCATCCTCGTCGACCCCGCCGGCCGGATCCTGCTCCAGGAGCGCGACGAGCACCCGCTCATCGATCCCGAGCGCTGGGGCCTGGTGGGTGGTCACGTCGACCAGGGTGAGGAGTTCGAGCCCGCGGCGTACCGCGAGCTCGCCGAGGAGACCGACGTGGTGGCCGGGCCGGGTGAGCTGGTGCTGTGGCGCGAGTTCGCGGTGTGGCACGAGGCTTATGCGTCCCGGGACCGGATGCAGGTCTTCGTCGGCGCCACCAGGCTCACCGACGACGACATCGTGTGCCACGAGGGACGCCGGATCGTGTTCGTCGATCCCGCGACCGCGCGGGGCCTGGCCCTGACCGCCTCCGCGACCCAGATCCTGCCGGAGTTCCTCGACTCCGCCGCGTACGCCGCCCTGGTGCCCTCCGGGTGACCGCGGGAGTCGAGCTCTGGCCCCTCGTGGCGATCGCACTGGCGCTGCTGCTCGGGGCCACCGTGCAGTCGGTGGTGGGGCTGGGACTGGGGCTGGTGGCCGCCCCGGTCACCGCGCTGGTGGCGCCGCAGCTGATGCCCGGGCTGCTGATCTCGCTGGCGATGGTGTTGCCCTGCCTGACCCTGGTGGCCGAGCACCACGACATCGACTGGCGCGGTCTCGCCTGGTCGCTGCCGTCGCGGGTGCTCGGGACGGTGGTCGGGGTCTGGACCGTCGCGCACTTCTCGGACCGGGCGCTGGGCGTGGCGGTGGGGACGATGGTGCTGGCGGCGGTGCTGCTCAGCTGGCGCGCGTTCGCCGTACCGGTCACGCCGGGCACCCTCACGACGGCGGGGTTCATCTCCGGGGTCACCGGCACCGCCACGTCGATCGGGGGACCGCCCTTCGCGCTGCTCTACCAGCACCGGCCGCCGGCGCAGATCCGCAGCACGCTGGCGGTGTACTTCATCATCGGCGCCGGTCTCAGCGTGACCGGGCTGGTCGCCTCGGGGGAGCTCACCGCCGACGAGGCGCGACTGGCGGTGCTGTTCGCCCCGCTGCTGGGACTCGGTGCCCTGCTCGGGGCGCCGGTCCGGCGCCGGGTCTCGCCGGCCGTGATCCGGCCCGCGGTGCTGGTGGTGTGTGCGCTGTCGGCGCTGCTGCTGCTGGTCCGGTCGTTGGCCGGCTGAGGGTGGGTGTCGGGCGTCACAATCGACCAATTGGCGGGTTGTGACGCCTGATTGGTGGGTGGTCGGTGTCGCGGTCGACCAATTGGTGCGTCGGGGCAGTTGGGCTGGCCGGTCGGGCACGCAATCGACCAATTGGCGGGTTGTGACACCTCCGGTCGCCCGCACACCAGCCGTTGTCGACCAATTGGCGCGTCCAGCAGCCAGCCCACACCCCCGAGGTCTGGCAGCATGGCGGGGTGGCCTCGCAGATCACCGAGCGACACCTGATGCGCGCGAAGGACCTCGCCGACGCGCGGTACGCCGAAGCGCTCACCGTCGCCGACCTGGCCGGGGCCGCGGGACTGTCGCCGGCGCACTTCAGCCGGGCGTTCCGCAGGGCGTTCGGGGAGAGCCCGCACGTCTACCTGCTGACCCGCCGGCTCGAGCGCGCGGCGGCACTGCTCCGGATGACCGACCACACGGTGGCCGACATCTGCGTGGCGGTCGGGTTCTCCAGCATCGGCTCGTTCACCACCACGTTCACCCGCGTCCACGGTCAGTCGCCGACCGCGTTCCGTGCCGGCGCGCCCCCGGCGTCGGCGTACGCGATCGTCCCGTCCTGCGTCGTGCGTGCCTACGGACGCCCGCACAACCGCACGTTTCGAGAAGACGTGCCGCCTGCGGGCTGACTACGTTCGTCGGACGGCATCGACGAGCACCGGGAGGAACAGTGACGTACCGGATCGGGAACACGCAGGTGTGGGTGCACGACCAGGATGAGGCCCTCGACTTCTACACCGCCAAGCTCGGCATGGAGGTCCGTTCCGACGTGACCATGCCCGAGATGGGCGACTTCCGCTGGCTCACCGTCGGTCCGGTGGGGCAGGACGACTTCGCGATCGTGCTGATGGCGGTCCCGGGACCGCCGGTCTTCGACGCGGACACCTCCGAGCAGATCAGGACCCTGCTCGCCAAGGGCGGCACCAGCACGGTCTTCCTGGTCACCGACGACTGCCGCATGGCCTACGAGGAGCTCTCCGCGCGCGGAGTCGAGTTCCAGGAGCTCCCCGAGGAGCGGCCGTACGGCGTCGACGCCGGCTTTCGTGACCCTTCGGGCAACAACTTCCGGCTCACCGAGGTCAAGGATCTCGCCTGAGACGGCGGTGCCGGCACTAGGTTGGCCGACATGACCTTCGAGGTGTACCAGGTGCCGGCCGCGGGAGCGGAGGACGTCGTCGTCGCCCCCGGGGGTGAGATCTACACGGGGACCGAGGACGGCTCGATCTTCCGCCTCAGCCACGACGGCCGCCGGATCGAGAGCGTGGCCCACACCGGGGGCCGGCCGCTGGGCATCGAGACCCTGCCCGACGGGCGGCTGCTGGTGTGCGACGCGAAGCGGGGCCTGCTCAAGGTGGATCCCGCGACCGGAGCGGTGGAGCACTGTGTCGCCGAGGTCGACGGCCGGGCGATGCGGTTCTGCAACAACGCCGCCGTCGCCGACGACGGCACGGTGTGGTTCTCCGACTCCTCGACCCTGTACTCGATCGACCAGTGGAAGAACGACTTCGTCGAGAACACCCGGACCGGGCGCCTGCTCCGGTACGCCGAGGACGGCACCCTCGAGGTGGCGCTCGACGGCCTGGCTTTCGCCAACGGGGTCGCCCTGGCCGCCGACGGGTCCTACGTCGCGGTGGCGGAGACCGGGGCCCGCACCGTCGTACGGCTCTGGCTCACCGGGCCCCGCCAGGGAGAGCGGGACTTCCTCGTCGAGGACCTGCCCGGCTACCCCGACAACATCGCCCGGGGCAGCGACGGCCTGATCTGGGTGACCCTGGCCAGCCCCCGTGACCCGGTGGTGGAGCGACTGCAGACGGCGCCGCCCATGATCCGGCGCGCGGTCACCCGGATTCCCGAGCGGATGCAGCCCAAGCCCAAGCGCACCATCCGGGTGCAGGCCTACGACGAGGGCGGCCGGCTGGTCCACGACGTTGACGTCCGCGACGACAGGTTCCACATGGTCACCGGTGTGCGCGAGCACGAGGGACGGGTCTGGATGGGCAGCCTGCACGAGCCGGCGGTCGCCGTCTGGGACCTGTGAGTGGGCCACTAGACTCGGGACCCATGGGCACTCTGGAGGGCATCTCGGGACCCCGCGACCTGCGTGGGTTGACGGCCGACCAGCTCGACGGCCTCGCCACCGAGATCCGTGACTTCCTGGTCAGCGCCTGCTCGCGCACCGGGGGCCATCTCGGCCCCAACCTGGGCGTGGTCGAGCTGACCATCGCCCTGCACCGGGTCTTCGAGAGCCCCACCGACCGGATCGTCTTCGACACCGGCCACCAGGCCTACGTGCACAAGCTGCTCACCGGCCGTATGGAGGGCTTCGAGAGGCTCCGGCAGGAGGGCGGCCTCAGCGGCTACCCGAGCCAGTCCGAGTCCGACCACGACGTGGTCGAGAACTCCCACGCCTCCACCGCCCTGTCCTACGCGGACGGCCTGGCCAAGGCCTATGCGATCCGTGGCGAGCAGCGCCACGTGGTCGCGGTCATCGGCGACGGCGCGCTCACCGGCGGGATGGCCTGGGAGGCGCTGAACAACATCGCGATCGCCGCGGACAGCCGGCTGGTCATCGTCGTCAACGACAACGGTCGCTCCTACACGCCCACCATCGGCGGGTTGTCGCACGCGCTCACCAACCTGCGCACCAACCCCCGCTACGAGGCGGTGCTCGAGCAGGTCAAGAAGCGGCTCAACGCGGTGCCCGGGGTCGGCCCGGTCGCCTACGACGCTCTGCACGCGGTGAAGAAGGGCATGAAGGACGCACTCGCCCCGCAGGGCCTCTTCGAGGACCTCGGGCTCAAGTACGTCGGCCCCGTCGACGGCCACGACCGGGCCGAGATGGAGAAGGTGCTGGCCCAGGCCAAGCGCTTCAACGGGCCGGTGATCGTGCACGCGATCACCCGCAAGGGCTACGGATACGACGCCGCCGAGCAGCACGTCGCCGACCAGTTCCACTCCCCGGGTCCGTTCGACCTGGCGACGGGGGAGGAGAAGCCCAAGGGCCGGATCTGGACCGACGTGTTCGCCGACGAGATCGTCCGGCTGGGCGAGGAGCGCCGCGAGCTGGTCGCGATCACCGCGGCGATGATGCACCCGGTGGGGCTGCACCACTTCGAGGCCCGGTTCCCCGAGCGCACCTTCGACGTGGGCATCGCCGAGCAGCACGCGGTCACCTCCGCGGCCGGGCTGGCGATGGGCGGGATGCACCCCGTGGTCGCGGTCTACGCCACCTTCCTCAACCGTGCCTTCGACCAGGTCCTGATGGACGTCGCCCTGCACCGCTGCGGCGTCACCTTCGTGCTCGACCGGGCCGGCGTGACCGGCGACGACGGTGCCAGCCACAACGGGATGTGGGACATGTCCATCCTGCAGGTCGTGCCGGGCCTGCGGCTGGCCGCCCCCCGTGACGCGAGCCGGCTGCGTGAGCTGCTCGGCGAGGCGGTCGCCGTGGACGACGCCCCCACGGTGGTTCGCTTCCCCAAGGGCCCGCCACCAGACGACCTCGAGGCGATCGGCCGGGCCGGGGGCGCCGACGTGCTCGTGCGCAACGGCCGCAAGGACGTGCTCGTGGTCGCAGTCGGGGCGATGGCCACGACGGCGGTCGACGTGGCCCAGCGACTCGTCGCCCAGGGGGTCGGCGTCACCGTGGTCGACCCGCGCTGGGTCAAGCCGGTCGACCCGGCGATCATCGAGCTGGCCGCGGAGCACCGGCTGGTGGTCTCGCTGGAGGACAACGGCGAGACCGGCGGCTGTGGAGCCGTGCTCCTCCAGACGCTCAACCGGGCCGGGGTGCACACGCCGTTCCGGCTGCACGGCATCCCGCAGGACTTCCTTGACCACGCCAAGCGCGCGGTGATCCTGGAGCGGATCGGCCTCGACGCCCAGACCCTGGCCCGGGGCATCGTGGAGGACGTCACCGCCCTCGACGAGGGTCGCGACCTGCTGCACGCCGAACAGCCCCGCTGACGTCCGTCGCTCCTTGCCGGCCGCCCCGCCGGCGGCTCGGAGGAATTCTCGCGCGCCCGTGTCGAAATGGCTCTTTCCCCTTCGTCGGTCGGATGACAGCATCGAACGACAGGAAAGGACACCACGATGCCTCAGTACGCAGCGTTGATCTACGGTTCCGAGAGCGACATCGAGCCGCCTCCCGAGGAGATGGCCGCAGTGATGGACGAGTACAACGCCTTCGGCGCGGCCGCCGGCGCGGCCGGGGTCCTGACGGGGGGCGAGGCCCTCCAGGGCACCGCGACGGCGACCACCGTGCACTGCCCGAACGGCAAGGACGGCGACGTCGTGCACACCGACGGGCCGTTCGCCGAGACCAAGGAGGTGCTGGGCGGCTTCTACCTGCTCAAGTGCGCCGACCTGGACGAGGCGCTCACCTGGGCGGCCCAGATCCCCGGCGCCTGGCACGGCCGGGTCGAGGTGCGCCCGATCATGGAGTTCGACTCCACCGAGTGAGCCTCGTGGACGAGGCTGCGCCGTACGACGAGATCCTCCGGGTCGAGGGTGGCCAGGTGCTGGCCACCCACGTCCGGCGCACCCGCGACCGCGACCAGGCCGAGGACGCCCTCCAGGACGCACTGCTCGTGGCGCTGCGGACGTGGCGGACGTCGGGGGTGCCCGACAACCCCGCCGCCTGGCTCACCACGGTGGCGCGCAACAAGGCCCTCGACCGGATCCGTCGCGAGAGCCACCGGCTGGGCAAGGAGAAGGAGGCGGTCACGGTCATGCTCGCCGACGACACGGTCCTGCCCGAGGGCGACGACACGCTGCGGCTGATCTTCACCTGCTGCCACCCTGCGCTGTCTCGCGAGGCCGGGGTCGCGCTGACCCTGCGCACGGTCGCGG
>JBBQRV010000145.1:0-9564 GCA_038214475.1 Propionibacteriales bacterium
GGTCACCGCCGTGACCAGCGCCGGGTGGCCGTGGCCGAGCGCGTTGACGGCGATTCCTCCGAGCAGGTCGAGGTAGCGGTTGCCGTCGACGTCCCACACGTGGGAGCCCGCGCCCCGGGTGAGCACCATCCGCGGTGGCCCGAACGTGTTCATGACGGCGCCGGCGTAGCGCTGCTGCAGGTCGCTCATGGGTTCTTCTTCCCCGAGGTGGTGTAGAGCGCCGTCCGGATCTTCGTCGGCACGCCCGGGAGCACCTGGGTGCCCACCCCCTCGTCGGTGAAGATCTCCAGCAGTACGGCGTGCGGCTCGCGGCCGTCGACCACCGTGGCCCGGGGCACCCCGCCCTGCACGGCCTTCAGGCAGGCCCCCATCTTGGGCACCATGCCGCTGGCCAGTGACGGCATCAGCTCGGCCAGGGCCTCCGGACTGATCTCCCCGATCACGTCGTCGCTGTCCGGCCAGTCGCGGTAGAGCCCCTCGACGTCGGTGAGCACCAGGAGCTTGGCGGCCCCCAGCGCCACCGCCAGCGCAGCCGCAGCCGTGTCGGCGTTCACGTTGTGCACCTGGCCCTGGTCGTCGGGCGCCACGCTCGAGATCACCGGGATCCAGCCGGCCTCGACCAGGTCCTGCACCGCCTCGGGGCGCACCTTCGCCACCTCGCCGACCAGTCCCAGGTCGACCTCCTCGCCGTCGACGACGGTGTTGGTCTGGGTGGCGGTGAACAGCCCGGCGTCCTCGCCCGACAGGCCCACCGCCAGCGGCCCGTGCTGGTTGATCAGACCGACCAGCTCGCGCTGCACCTGCCCGACCAGCACCATCCGGACCACGTCCATGGCCTCCTCGGTCGTGACCCGCAGGCCGCCGCGGAACTCCGACTCGATGCCGAGCTTGTCGAGCATCCGGGAGATCTGGGGTCCGCCGCCGTGCACGACGACGGGCTTGAAGCCCGCCATCCGGAGGAACACGATGTCCTCGGCGAAGGCCTTCTTCAGGGTGTCGTCGGTCATCGCGTTGCCGCCGTACTTCACCACGATCGTCTCGCCGTGGTACTCCTTCAGCCACGGCAGCGCCTCGGCGAGGGTGGTCGCCTTGTCGGTGGCCTGCTTCCAGTGCGCGTGCGTGTCGGTCATGGGGTCCTCAGCTCGAGTACGCGGAGTTCTCGTGGACGTAGGCATGGGTGAGGTCGTTGGTCCACACCGTGGCCCGCTCCTCGCCCGCCTTCAGGTCGATGGTCACGGTGACCTCGCGCGCGGTCAGGTCGACGCCGGACGGATCGGCGTCCGGCTCCGAGCTGCGGCAGACCCAGACCCCGTTCATGGCCACGTCGAGGTTCGCCGGGTCGAAGGCGGCCGACGTGGTGCCGATGCTGGCCAGCACCCGGCCCCAGTTGGGGTCCTTGCCGAAGACGGCCGCCTTGAACAGGTTGGAGCGCGCCACCGAGCGGGCCACCTCCACGGCGTCGTCCTCGCTGGCGGCGTGCAGCGCGGTGATGGCGATCTCGTGGTCGGCGCCCTCGGCGTCGTGCAGCAGCTGCATCGCCAGGTCGGTGCAGGCGCGGGTCAACGCCGCGGTGAAGTCGGCGGGCGTCGGCGTGATGCCGCTGGCGCCGCTGGCCAGCACGGTCACGGTGTCGTTGGTCGACATGCAGCCGTCGGAGTCCAGCCGGTCGAAGCTGACCCGGGTGGCGGCCCGCAGGGCGGTGTCGAGGTCCGCGGCCGGTACGACGGCGTCGGTGGTGAGCACGACCAGCATGGTCGCCAGCTGGGGGGCGAGCATGCCGGCTCCCTTCGCCATCCCCCCGACGCTCCAGCCGGCGCCCTCGACGACGACCTGCTTGGAGACCGAGTCGGTGGTCATGATCGCGGTCGCGGCGTCGGCTCCCCCGTCGGCGCTCTGGGCCGCCACCACCGCGTCGACCCCGTCGAGCAGCTTCTGGCGCGGGTTGGCCAGCCCGATCAGACCGGTCGAGCACACCACCACGTCGAGGGCGCCGATCCCGAGGTCGGTGGCGACCTGCTCGGCCACCGCGTGGGTGGTCTGGAAGCCCTCAGCGCCGGTGTAGCAGTTGGCTCCGCCGGAGTTGAGCACGACCGCACGCACGGTGCCGTCCTTGACCACCTCCTGGCTCCACAGGACCGGGTTGGCCTTGCACCGGTTGGCGGTGAACACGGTGGCGGAGTCGAACCGGGGGCCGTGGTTGACCACGAGCGCCAGGTCCAGCGCACCGGTGGACTTGAGCCCGGCGGGGACGCCGGCGGCGGTGAAGCCGGAGGGGGTGGTGACGGACATCAACGCTTCTTCCGTGGGGCGGTGGCGGGGACGGCGGGGACGACTTCGTGCCCCTGTCGTCGCCACTCCTCCGCAGCCCGCTCCGCGTCGCGCACCGGCACCAGGATCCAGTCGGTGTCGAACGTGGAGAGGGTGAAGACGCTGATCTCCGCCTCCGCCAGCGGGGCCAGCAGGCCGGCCAGGATGCCGGTAAGAGCGAAGTCGAGCGGGCCCTCGACCTCGAAGGCGGTGAACGGCTTCTGGTGCACCGACTTGGTGGGCACGCTGCGCGCGGCGCACACGACCGAGGTCTCGGTGGCGGTCGCGGTCACCGAGAAGATCGAGGACGACTCCGCCCACTTCGGCACCTCGGTGCCGGGACCGAGGCGGACGACGGCGAGGGTCTCGGGGAACTGGTTGAGCTTCACGGCGCGACTCCCACGGTGGTGAGCCCGGTCGTCTCGTCGAGACCGAGCGCGAGGTTCATGCACTGCACAGCGGCGCCGGCGGTCCCCTTGGCCAGGTTGTCGACCGCACCGACCGCCACCAGGCGACCCGCGGGCTGGTCGACGGTCACCTGGAGGTGCACCGCGTTGGAGCCGATCACCGACTTCGTCTGCGGCCACTGGCCGGGTGGCAGGACGTGCACGAACGGCTCGTCGGCGTACGCCTTGGTGTAGGCGTCGTACGCCGACTCGGCGGTGAGCGCGCCGGCCAGCGGGGCGCTGCAGGTGGCCAGGATGCCGCGAGACATCGGCACCAGCACCGGGGTGAAGCTGACCCGCAGCTCCTCGTCGGTGAGCGCGCTGAGGTTCTGGGTGATCTCGGGGGTGTGCCGGTGCGTGCCGCCGACGCCGTACGCCGACGCGTTCCCCATCACCTCACTGCCGAGCAGGTGGGCCTTGGCGGCCTTGCCTGCACCCGAGGTGCCGGAGGCGGCCACCACCACCACGTCGGGGCGGACCAGGCCGGCCGCGATCGCGGGCGCCATGGCCAGGCTGGAGACGGTGGGGTAGCAGCCGGGCACCGCGATCCGGCGGGCGCCGCGCAGCTGCTCGCGACGGCCCGGGAGCTCGGGGAGGCCGTAGGGCCAGGTGCCGGCGTGCGCGGAGCCGTAGAACTGCTCCCAGGCCGCGGGGTCGGAGAGCCGGAAGTCGGCGCCGCAGTCGATGACGACCGTCTCGGGGCCGAGCGCCCGGGCCACCTCGCCGGACTGGCCGTGCGGCAGCGCCAGGAAGACCACGTCGTGGCCCGCGAGCGTCTCCGTGGTGGTCGGGGCCAGCACCCGGTCGGCCAGCGGCAGCAGGTGCGGCTGGAGCTCGCCCATCGGGGTGCCGGCGTTGGAGGCGCCGGTGAGGGCGCCGATGGTGACGTCTGGGTGCCCCAGGAGGAGGCGGAGCACCTCACCCCCGGCGTACCCGCTGGCACCGGCGACGGCGACGGACAGGGGCGACATATGCATGACTATACAGTTCCTTGCATGTTTGCGGATAATCGGGTGCTCAGGTCGGTCTCGCACCCTAGCGTGGCCGGATGACGCGACTCTCCTTCGAGCAGTACCTCGACCACCTCCGCCGCGAGTCACGGCGCTTCCGTGACGTGCTCGCCGACTGCGACCCCGGCGCCAAGGTGCCCGCGTGTCCCGACTGGGACGCCGCCGACCTGCTCTGGCACCTGGCCGAGGTGCAGTGGTTCTGGTCGTCCATCATCGTCGGGCGCCCGGCCGGGCCCGACGCCCTGGAGGAGCCGGCGCGCCCCACGTCGTACGACGGGCTGCTGGCCGACTTCGACACCTACTCGGCGGCCCTGGTCTCCGCCCTCGAGTCGGCCGACCCGACCGAGGTGGCCTGGAGCTGGGCGCCGGAGCAGACGGTGGGCTTCACCTTCCGCCGGCAGGCGCACGAGGCGCTGGTGCACCGTCTCGACGCCGAGCAGACCGCCGGCGTGGTCACGGCGCTCGACCCGGCACTGGCCACCGACGGCGTGGCCGAGACCCTCGGGGTGATGTTCGGCGGCTGCCCGGACTGGGGCACCTTCACCCCCGACCAGCAGCACCTGCGCGTCGACTGCACCGACACCGACACCTCGATCTGGGTACAGCTCGGACAGTTCACCGGCACCGACCCCGACGACGGGGTCGCCTACGACGAGCCGGACCTCGCGGTGGTGCCCGACCCGGGCGGGCAGCCCGACGCAGTGGTCGCCGGCCCCGCCGGGGTGCTGGACGCCTGGCTGTGGCGACGTGACGACGGAGCGGGCGTGACCACCGACGGTGACCCTGCGACGTACGCCCGGTTCCGGGCGCTGGTCGACAACCCGATCAACTGACCTGTCGCAGATGTACAGGTCCGTGCGTACATCTGCGACGGGTCAGCGCGATCTGGGTGTACATCTGCGACAGGTCAGCGTTGGGTGGCGCCAGTGCGCTCGGCGGCCACCTTCACCGCGGCATCGCGGGCGGCCGCGGTCTCACCCTCGGTGAGGGTGCGGTCGGCGGCCCGGAACCGCAGCGCGAACGCCAGCGACTTGCGGCCGGCCTCCACCTGGTCCCCGGTGTAGACGTCGAACAGCCTGATCGCCTCCAGCAGCTCACCGGCGCCCTCGCGCAGCGCCGCCTCGACGTCCGCAGACGGTACGGCGGAGTCGACGACCAGCGCGACGTCCTCCTTGGCCACCGGGAACGACGAGAACCGCGGCGCCGGCACGATCTCGACCGCGTGCGCCAACAGCTGCTCGAGGTCGACCTCGGCGGCGGCCGAGCGGGCCGGCAGCCCGAACGCCTCGCACACCTTGGGGTGCAGCTCGCCACCGTGGCCCACCACGGCTCCCCCGACCCGGAACTCCGCACACCGACCCGGGTGGAACGGCTCCACCGCGGCCGAGGTCACGCTGAAGTCCAGGCCGAGCGCGTCAGCCACCTCGCGGATCGCTCCCACCGCGTCGGCCCACGAGGCCGCGCGACCCTTGCCCCACCAGCCCTCGCGCTCGCGCAGCCCGCTGAAGGCCACGGCCAGGTGCATCGGCTGCTCCGGCACGGCCGCCAGGATCGACGCCCACTCGTCGTCGGTGGGTCGGCGGTCGACGCCCAGGATCGGTGCGGCCTCGTCGCCGCTGGGCAGGAACACCAGGCTGTGCTCGAAGAGCGCCACGTCGGCGTTCGCGCGACCGACGTTGCGGCCCAGGGCCCGCAGGATGCCGGGGAGCAGGGTGGTGGTCAGCTGCGGCTCCTCGGCGTTGAGCGGGTTGGCCATCCGCAGGGTCCGGCGACGCGGGTCGTCGGCCGCCAGCCGCAGCCGGTCCCAGTCGGCGTCGCCGACGAACGGATAGGTGATCACCTCGGTGAGACCGGCGCCGGCCAGGGTCAGCCCGACCCGCCGGCGCAGCTTCTGCGCGGCGCTCAGCCCGCGACCGGCCGGGGCCGGCGGCAGCACGGAGGGCACCTGGTCGTAGCCGACGATCCGGGCGACCTCCTCGACCAGGTCGTAGGGGTCGGTGAGGTCAGGACGCCACGGCGGTACGACGACCGTCAGCTCGCCGTCGTCGTCGCCGACCTCGCAGCCGATCGCGCGCAGGTGGGCGGCCGTCGTGGGCGCGTCGACCGGCAGGCCGGTCACCCGCGCGGGCAGCTCGGCCGACAGCGTGATCGTGGTGCGCGCGGGCGGCGAGCCGACCACGGTCACTCCGGGGGCGGCCGTGCCCCCACCGTGCGCCACGAGCAGCTCGACGACCCGGTCGGCCGCCGCCTGGCAGATCTCGGGGTCGACGCCGCGCTCGTTGCGCTTGCCGGCCTCCGAGGTGAGCCGGTGCCGCTTCCCGGTGCGGAACATCGAGACCGGGTCCCAGTGCGCCGCCTCGACCAGCAGGTGGGTGGTCGCCGCGGAGATCTCGGTGGGGCCGCCACCCATCACGCCGCCGAGCCCGATCGGTCCGCTGTCGTCGCAGACCACGAGGTCCTCGGGCGACAGGGTCCGATCGACCCCGTCGAGGGTGACCAGGTGCTCGCCCGCGGTGGCCCGGCGCACTCGGATCGGCCCGTTGAGCCGGTCGGCGTCGTAGCCGTGGATCGGGCGGCCGAGCTCGAGCATCACGTAGTTGGTGACGTCGACGGCCAGCGAGATGGGGCGCATGCCGGCCTGCACCAGGCGGCGTGCCATCCAGTCGGGCGTCGGTGCCGCCGGGTCGAAGCCGGTGACCGCGCGGGCCACGAAGACCGGGCAGCCCGCCGGGTCGTCCACGACGACCGGGTAGCCGGTGTCGTCGGCCCACGGGACGTCGCGCTGCGCCGGGTCGACGTACGGCGCCTCGAAGCCGAGGGCGGCGTCACGGGCGATGCCACGCAGTGACAGCGCGTAGGCCCGGTCGGGGTTGATCTCGAACTCGATGACGGCATCGTCGAGGTCGAGCGCGGCGAACGCGTCGTCACCGGGCCGGCCCGCGTCGTCCGGCAACACGATGATGCCGTCGTGGTCCTCCCCCAGCCCGAGCTCGCGGGCCGAGCAGATCATGCCGGCCGAGACGTGGCCGTAGGTCTTGCGGGCACTGATCTCGAAGTTGCCGGGCAGCACCGCGCCGGGCAGGCAGACGACGACCAGGTCACCGACGGCGAAGTTGTGGGCACCACACACGATGCCCTGCGGCTCGCCGGAGCCGTTGGCGGCGCCGACGTCGACGGTGCACCAGTTGATGGTCTTGCCGTTCTTCTGGGGCTCCGGCTCCACGGTGAGCACCCGGCCCACGACCAGGGGCCCGGTGATCGCGTCGGCAGGGGTCACCAGGGCCTCGAGCTTGAGCCCGAGCATGGTGAGCCGGTCGGTGAGCGCGGAGACGGAGACGTCGGCCGGCAGGTCGGCGTACTCACGGATCCACGAGACGGGGGCGCGCATCAGATCTCCACTCCGAAGGCCTGGGCGAAACGGACGTCGCCCTCGAACACGTCGCGCAGGTCCTCGACGTTGTGCCGGAACATCAGCATCCGGTCGATCCCGAAGCCGAAGGCGAAGCCGGTGTAGACCTCGGGGTCGACGCCGCACGCCACCAGCACCCGCGGGTTGACCACACCGCAGCCGCCGAGCTCGATCCAGCCCTCGCCGCGGCAGGTGCGACAGGTCTCGCTGTCGGTGCCACGGCCGGAGCCCCGGCAGACGAAGCAGACCATGTCCATCTCGGCAGACGGCTCGGTGAAGGGGAAGTACGAAGGGCGGAACCTGGTGGAGATGCCCTCCCCGAACAGCGACTCGGTCATGTGGTCGAGGGTGCCCTTGAGGTGGGCCATCGTGATGCCGCGGTCGATGACCAGGCCCTCGATCTGGTGGAAGACCGGCGAGTGCGTGGCGTCGGCCTCGTCGGTGCGGTAGACCCGCCCCGGGCAGACGACGTAGATGGGCGGGGTGCGGGTCAGCATGGTGCGGGCCTGCACCGGGGAGGTGTGGGTGCGCAGCACCAGCGCCGACTCCGCCGGCTCCAGCCAGAAGGTGTCCTGCATGGTGCGGGCGGGGTGGTCGGCGCCCATGTTGAGCGCGTCGAAGTTCAGCCACTCGGCCTCGACCCAGGGGCCCTCGGCGACCTCCCAGCCCATCGCGACGAACACGTCGGAGATCCGCTCCGACATGGTCGTGATCGGGTGTCGGGCGCCGCGGGAGCGACGGTCGGTGGGCAGGGTGACGTCGACGGTCTCGTCGACGAGCATCCGCTCCTCGTGCTCGGCCTCGAGGACGGCCTGCCGGGCAGCCAGGGCAGAGCCGACGGAACCACGGGCCTGGCCGACGCGCTGGCCGGCCTCCTTGCGGGCCTGCGGGGGCAGCGCGCCGATCTCCCGGTTGGCCAGGGCCAGCGCGGACCTGTCACCGGCGTGGTCGAGCCGCACCTGCTTGAGCGCCTCGAGATCGGTCGCCGCCGCGATGGCGGCCAGCGCGGCGTCTCGAGCGGCCTCGACCTCGTCGGCCCGCAGGGGCGTGACCTCGACGGGGTCGTACTCGGTGTTCGGTCCCGACATGACTGCCTTTCCGGCGGACTGCGTGGTGGTGAGTGCCCAAGTCTAGGAAGGCCGCCGGTGGAGCCGCGACCGGGTTTGCTCCGTGGTCGGCTACTTCAGGATCGAGGACCGGATCGTGGGCCGGTGGGCACCGAGGAAGAAGATCCCCGGCAGCCCGGCGGTGTGGAAGCCGAGGTTGGGGTTGCGGCGCAGCGTCGAGTGCGCGATCTCCAGGGTGCCGGTGCGGTCGTTGCTGACGAAGAAGACGGCGCCCCCGCCCTCGTTGGCCCGGTTGTCCTCGATCAGGGTGCCGCGGATCGAGACCGTGAACCGGTTGCCGTCGAGGTAGATCGCGCCTCCACTCCCCCCGCCCCGGGTGCCGGACCGAGCCGGGTTGGCCCCGTGCCCGACCGCGCGGTTGTCGCGGAACACGCTGTTGAGCACCTGCCACGAGACTCCGATGCTGCTCAGCGCGCTGCCATTGCTGCACCGGCCCCCGACGAAGCTGCTGTCCACCACGAAGACGGGGCGGCCGTGATACTGCGAGAGCACGCGTACGGCGCCGCCGCCGAGGTCGGGACCCGACCGCTCGCAGCGGTTGCCGACGAACCGGCTGTTCACGATCTTGAGCCGCCCCCCGCGCACGAAGAGGGCGCCACCGCCGCCGCCGTCGTACGTGCTGCCGGTGGAGCTGCCGTGCACGAACCGCAGGTTCTGCACCACCAGGCGAGGCGTGTTCTGGTCGTCGCAGTGCGACGTGGTCCAGCCCTGGCGTGGGTCGCAGGTGTTCATGTAGAGGATCCGGCGCTTGCCGAGCCCGTCGAGGGTCACCAGACCCCGTCCGTCGAGCACCACCCGTGGACCGTGCGCGTTGACGACCTTGGCGGTCTGGCGCATCGCGATCGTGACCGGCTCGGAACCACACGCGAACCGGATCACTCCTCCGGCCGCGACGGCGCGCACCACGGCCTTGGAGGTGCAGCTGCCCGGGGTGCCGGTGCCGATCCAGCGGGTCGGGTGCGACGTGTCCGCCGCGCGGCCCTCACGGGGCACCGGCACGCGGGAGACGCCGTCCCCCGGAGCCCGTGCCGCAGCCCCACCGCCCGGAGCCGAGGTGAGCAGCGTCGCGCAGAGCAGGACTGCGGCGAGGCACCGGGAGGCTGTGGTCATGGCCGCGATGGTAGCGAAAGCCCGGCCCGGCGCGGCCCGGGCACGTACCGTGACCCGATGCGCCAGCTGCTCCGCTTCGCCTGGTTGGAGGCCCAGTCCTGCGTCTTCGCCGGGTGCCTCTTCGCCGGGCTGCTGGCCGCCAGGGTGCTCCCGCT
>JBBQRV010000146.1:0-9544 GCA_038214475.1 Propionibacteriales bacterium
GCTGCGCCCACCGCTGCTGGCCATCAGCGACGCCGCCCCCGGGCTGCTCAGCGCCCTGGAGCAGGTCTTTCCCCAGTCGCTGCGCCAGAAGTGCCTGATCCACCGCGCCCGCAACGTCCTGGCGAAGGTCCCCGCCGAGGCGCAGACCGAGCTCAAGGGCGCCTACTGGAAGCTGTTCGACGTCGAGGCCGTCCTGGACGCCAAGGACGGCCCCGCCCTCGTCCCGGGGCCCGAGCTCGTCGCGTTCGTCCAGGCCCGGATCGAGGTGTTCGCCGCCACCTACGCCGCCCGCTACCCCGCCGCGGTCAAGTGTCTGCTGACCGACCGCGAGCAGCTCACCAGCTACCTGCGGTTCCCCCGCGCCCACCAGCGCCGGATCCGGCACTCCAACTTCATCGAGCGCACGTTCGGAGAGACCCGACGCCGCGTGAAGGTCATCGGCCGGCTCCCCGGCGAGGTCAGCTGCCTGTCCCTGGTCTGGGCCGTCCTGGACCGGGCAAGCCGTGGCTGGCGCGGCTTCACCATGACCACCGACGCCACCCGCCAACTGCAAGATCTTCGTCGCGCCTTGCTCGAGCCACCGACCCCACTGCGCCCGAGGACCACCGCCGACACCCAGTTCATCGACAGTGTCGGAGCCGTCGCCTAACCTGACCACCAGAGCGAACCCACGTCCAAGGAATTACACCGGATCTGGGACGCGACCCCACCAGCTAGCCTGCGGTGCATGCTCGGTCCCGAGATCCTCGCGCGATTCCTTGCCGTCCCTGGCGATCCAGACAAGTACGGCAACCTGTGGCAGTACAACTCTCGTTCCGACCGGCACTCCCAAGTCGGGTGCTGGGGAGTCGCACTCGATCTCCTCGCGACGTCCGCGCTGCTACGTCAGCACGCAGTGCAGGGCAAGGTAGTCCTCGGCGTCAACCACTCGATGACGGACTTCGGCACGAGCCGGAAGAAGAAGCTGGACCTTGTTGTCGCTCGGCCGGCTGGCGCGATCGGTGCAACCCGCCAGTCGTTGCGAACGCTGGCAACGAAGAACGCGATCCCGCTGACCACAAGTGAGCGTGCGCTCCTGATGAGCCTGCCCGACATACCCGTCGCCGCCGTTGGCGCGGTCCTCATCGCCGTCGAGGCCAAGGCAGCGATGACGGCGCACATCAAGGCACTCCCCCGCCTGTACGACGAACTGAACTCATCTCACCTGTGCGTCCATGGAGCATCCAATCAGGCGCTCGCGATCGGATTTGTCCAGATCAACTCAGCGCTCCAGTTCGCGTCGTCCGTGATGAACAACTACCCCCTGGTCACCAACGCGCTGCGGGTCACGACCCACACCCAGCCCAAAGACACCCTGCGGGTCCTCAAGAAGATCGCCGAGCTTCCCCGCCGGTCGTCCGTGACCGGCGTGGGTTTCGACGGGATCGGCATCACGGTTCTGGATCTCAGCAACCAAGGTGGTGCCGTGCTGATCGTGAAGACCCCGCCCGCACCCCAGCCCGGCGATGCGTTCCACTACGACAGCATGATCACGCGGATGGCGAACGAGTACGACTCGCGGTTCGCGTCCATCTGACCCCACCGCTACCTCACCAGCGCGCAACGAGCCCAAGCCCCCGGCCTCGATGATGGAGCGGACTCTTGACATGGCGGAGCCGGCTTACGTCGCGTGTGTCGGCGCCCGTATGGGGTTCCCCCACCGGACACCGATGCAGTCGACTTCGGACCGTGTCGGGTCACGCTCCCGAGACTCGATCGCGCCGTCTCACATAGGTGGTCCGGTGTCAGTCTCACTTGTCGGGGGCTAACCGTACGCTGACGTGCATGCCCGGGATCCTGGTCGGCTACGCCCGCTGCTCCACCGACAGCCAAGACCTCACCGCCCAACGCGATCGACTTCGTGAGCTCGGCGTCCCCGACGACCAGGTCTTCCTCGACCAAGGCCTGACCGGAACCAACCGCAACCGTCCAGGCCTCGACCAGGCCCTGGCCGCTGTTCGCGCCGGCGACACCCTCGTGGTCCCCAAGCTCGACCGCCTCGCCCGATCGGTGCCCGACGCGCGCGCGATCGGCGACTCCCTGGCCGCCCGCGACATCAGACTGTCCCTGGGCGGGCAGGTCTACGACCCGAGCGACCCGATGGGCAAGATGTTCTTCAACATCCTGGCCACCTTCGCCGAGTTCGAGGTCGACCTGCTGCGGCTGCGGACCCGGGAAGGCATGGCAGTCGCCCGGGCCAAGGGCCGGCTCCGCGGCCGCCAACCCAAGCTCTCCGCCAAGCAGCAGACCGAGCTACGCCGCATGCACACCACCGGCGACTACTCCATCGCCGACCTCGCCGAACTGTTCTCCATCGGCAGGGCCACGGTGTACCGCACCCTGCAACGCGGGCCCGCGCCCCCGACTCCTGACAAGCCCGCGCCGGGTGCCGGCCACTCCTGACGGCTACGCGCGGGAGTTCGACGACCCGAGCGGCCTTCCGGATCCCGTAGACGGGCCTAGGTTCGAGATATGGAATTCACTGCACTGCACCGCGCACTCGGGGCTCTGCCAGGACCGCTCACGGACGCGTTGCTCGACGAGGCGGTGGCGGCCGGCGTCGTGGAGACGGACGGCCTGGACTGGAAGTCTCAGCTGCCTCCTGTGAGTGGCCTCTCGCAGACGGACTTTCCGAAGGACGTGGCGGCGATGGCGAACAGTGGAGGCGGCGTGATCATTTTTGGGGTGAACGAAGCTCAGAAGGCAGCGACGGGCCGCGTCGACACCGGACGGTTGAGCGAGGGCCACGAGCGTTCCTTGCGGAGTGCCGCGATCACCGCCATCTCGCCGCCCGTCTTTGGCCTGAAGGTGTACCGCCTCGGTGACAATGGGAAGCGGGCCGTCGTGGTTCAGGTCCCCGCCAGTGTTGAGGTGCCCCACCTCGTTTACCGGAACGAACTCTTCGGGGCTCCTGTTCGCAACGATGCCGACACGGTGTGGATGAAGGAGCGGCAGATCGAGGTGATGTACCGGGCGCGGTTCGATGAACGCCGCCACGCTACCGAAGCGCTCGACACGCTCTTTGCCGAGGCGTCTGCTGGTCGAAACACCGATACGCGGGCGTGGCTGATCGCGGTCGCCCACCCCCGAATCCCTCGCCTCGGCGATCGCCTCGACCGCGAAGCTGCACGCGCCGTGCTGTTGAAGGTCACGGACCTGGTCGTGAAGTATGCGGGCCACAACGTCAGGCATCCGCTCGAAAGCGTGGATCGGCTGAATCCTCGGCCCGGGCTGCGGCGTTGGGTCGCCGTGAACACGGCAAATCTCGAGTCCGCCGCGTGGCAGGAGTCGTGGATGAGCATCCACCACGACGGTTCGGTCACCCTGGCAACCGCGATCGGCGGGTACCCCAAGAGCCGCGAGGACGACTCCCAAGGCAGGGAAGACCGCACCAGTTCCGTAGAGGCTGCCGTCGCTGACCTCATGGCACTGGTCCGAGCCACGGCAGAGGCCACCGATAACGACGAGTACGACGTGCGGGTCGGCATCAACTGGTCGGGCGAGCAGCCCCTGATGATCTTCACCTACGACGGTTTCGATGGCGCCTCGACTCCGCTGCACATCTACACGCCTGTGGAGACGACGGTGAACGCTGTTGAGGACGACCTCGAGTACCGTCGCCACGTCTACGAACTGGCCCTGGACTGCGTCAACCAAGGCGGGGTCCTGGAACTTCGTCGCATCAAGCCACCAGAGCCCAAGGAGTAGAGCCTCCTCGGCGAGGCTGCACGTTCGCTTGCCCGGTCGGGAGCGGTTGGTCCTCACGAAGGAGATGTTGGTTCTCCACGCTGCCGCCGGCGCGGAGTTCGACAACTTCTACCTTCTCTGGGCGACGAGCCTGAAGGTGGTCCGGAAGCAATGGGATCGGATCGTATTCACGCAGACCAACCGCGAGGACGTCGGCACCCACTTCCGCCAGCTCCGTGTGCCCGTTGCGACCACGCGGGCCCCCCATTGGATTGCGGTGTGATGATCCGGCCTGGACACCTATGCCCCAGATGCCACGCGCGCACAGCTCTCGCTGCGGCTCCCGTTGCAGGTCACGACACCGAGCCCAACCAGTGTTCGAGGAGGAGGCGCGAAGCCTGCTCGTGGTCCTGGGGCCGGTGCTCGTAGCCGGCGAGCACCAAGTGCCGTGCGCCGGCCTCCACAAGCGCCGCCGCGACCTCGTCGTAGAGAGCGTTCCAACCCCCCGTGATCACCAGAGTCGGCACGGCGGTGATGAATGACGCGTCGTAGGCGTAGTCCCACGGCGGCGGCACGGCCCGCACTCGCTGGCCCAGCGCCGCGAGCGCGGGTTCGGGCTGGAATGGCGGTTCGACCCCCAGGGCGGTGAGGAAGCGGGCCGCGAACTCGCCATCGCTCACGGCGGGCTCACTCGCGTCCTCGAAGACCGGGCTCAGCTCCCTGACGTGACGTTCGACCTCTTGGCCGCCGCGAGCGAGGGCGAAGCACGCCGGCTCGAAGAGCACGAGCGAGCGTACGAGCCCGAAACTGGTGGCCGCTGCGAGCGTTGCTGCTACCGCACCCGACGAGTGGGCGACCACGTGCCCGCCGTCCGGGCCCAGGGCTTCGATCACTGCTGTAGCAGGCACACCCTGGACACCTGAGCTCAAGAAGACCGGGCGGACCCCTCCGCCAAGACGCTCCGAGGACTGCCCGGGCCAGGCCGAGGTGCCGTCACGTCCAGATCCGGGCACGAAGGCGACGTTCATGCCCACATCTTGCCGTGATCACCTCCTGACGCAGTCCCTCTTGATCACACCGAAATCCAATGGGGGCACGCGGGAGCTTGCTGATCGGGCATCCAAGCCTTTTCGCGACTACTACCTCGGCGGGCTCGAACTTCGTGAGACGTTCGTTGCCCATTTGAGCGAGTCAGGCCAGTTCCACATCTTCCTGTCGAGCGCCGAGGCGGTCGAGGAGGAGTTGGAGGAGGAGTTGGAGGAGGAGGTCGAGGAAGTGTCGCTCAACTAACCTCAGGCTCTCATGAAGTCTGGGCGTGGGGTCCGTGTACGGATCGGTGATCGCTTTCCCTGCTGGCGGACCCCGGGTGTTACAGGTTCTTATTCCCATGCCATTCGAGCTGAGTAAAGGCGAAGCCACGGGCGCCCTCCGCGACTTTTTCAATGCGGCCTTGTAGTTCTAACCAGAGGTCTTCGTCGATGTCTGGAAGATTGATGCGAGCCGTAAACCCGCATCCGTCTCCTTCCACCGACGGTACCGCGTCCACGAGAGTTCCCGGGGCGTTCGTGTCCTCCTGCTGCTTCTTCCAATTCTTCTTGAACGCGCAAGCGGCCCGAGCCGGGTCGTTGCGCACGTCGGGCGCATCACTGCACGCCATGTGCACCCGCACAACTACTGTCACCTTGTTGTCCACCATGAACTCAGATTCTAGCTTCAAAACTCTCACCGACCAGAAGTGGTTCAAGGGCGCCGGTCTGTGGACCGACAGCGGACACGGGGTAGCTGACCGGTTGCGCCAGCTGGCCGCGGAGCGCGGCCTGTCGCCGGCCCAGCTCGCGGTCGGGGCGGTGCTCGCGGAACCACACGTCACAGCGGCCCTGGTCGGGTGCTCGTCACCCGCGCAGGTGCACCAGCTCGCTCGGATCCTCCCGGTGACGTTCCCGCCAGGAGACGACTTTCCCTTGACCAAGACCAAGGAGAATGTGTCCCATGGATGACGTCCGAGTTCGCGTCCTCGACGTCGTGCAGCGTCTGCTGCGCCGCGACGAGCTCGACACCTCGCTGGACTTCTTCGACCACGGGGCCAACTCCGTGCTGCTAATCCAGATCCTGGAGCTGGTGAACGAGGAGTTCGGCACCGACCTGACCATCACCCACGCCTTCGACGCCCCCGACATCGACGGTTTCGTCGAGATGGTGGCGGAGGCTGCTCCGCCCGCCGGTCCGCTGAGCCCCGCGCAGGGGGACCGCTGATGACCCGCATCGTCCTGCTGGGCACGACCGGCTCAGGCAAGTCGACGCTCGGCGCCGTCCTGGCGGAACACCTCCGAGCCCCCCACATCGAGCTCGACTCCTGGAACCATGGCGCCAACTGGACGCCCACCCCGCGGGACGAGTTCCGTCGGCGGATCGAGGACCTCAACGACGAGCCGTCCTGGGTCGTCGACGGGAACTACCTCGATCTCGCTGGACCCATCCTGTGGCATGACGCCGACCTGGTGGTCTGGCTGGACATGCCGCTCGTCACCGTGGTGCTGCCCCGCCTGCTGCGCCGCAGCATCAGCCGGATCGTGCGCCGCTCGGAGCTGTGGCACGGCAACCGCGAGACCCTGAGCACGCTGCTCGGCCGCAACTCCCTGATCCGCTGGGCGATCGTGTCGCATCGCCGGCACCGCCGTGAGCTCCCACTCCGCCTGGCACCGCCGGCCCTCTCCGGACCCGCGGTGGTGCGGCTCCGCTCCCCGCGCGAGGTGCAGGCCTGGACGGCTCAGATGCTCGCCGCCACGCCTGACCTCCGGTGACCCGGCGCCGGCTCATCCGGTGCCGGTTCTGTCGGTCGTGGTCGTCGACGACGGCTACCACTGCGGCGTAGCCGCAGATCGATGCCGCGGTCGCAGCACTCGTGGCCCCCGCTGTGGCACGCTTGCTTGAAACGCACGTGCAGGAGTAGGAACACGACGTACGCGGCTGTCGCGGTTCGCGGGGAGTTCGCTGGTTGCCTACCCGCGTTCGGCGTCCGCGCCTCGTGCGGCGGCCTTGCTCTTGGCTGCGTGGACGTGGTCGGTGAGGGTCAGGCCCGGCTGGACGGGTCTCTCGAGGGTGGGCGCCCCGCCCAGGGGGCCGGCGAGTGTTTCGCGCGGTGGGATGAGGCGCGCGTCGGCGAGGTAGCCGGGTATCGGGTCCGGTGGGACGGGTGCGCCGGCCATGGCGAGCATCGTGAGCTCGGACGCGGGTACAGCCATCGCCTTGGGTGCGGTGATCAACGCGTCGGCGTCAGCCTGCCGGCAGGCCATCACGTCCGCACGGACCCACAGGTACTTGTCGGCTTCGGTCGCGCCGGCCACTAGCCAGGTCGGACGATCTCGTTCGAGAGCTTGCGCCAGGGATCGGCTGGTCTCGGGTAGAGCTCGCAGCACGGTCAACCCGACGTCCTCCAGCCGCGCACCGGTCAGTTCCGCTGAGACGAACCGGGTGAGCTCTTGAGCCTGGGCGAAAGCCCTCCCGTCCCCCGGTTCAAGGGACGCGGTTCGACTCAAGGCCCGGTCGAGGGGTTCGAGGCCCGCGGCGTGCTCGGACAGGATTTTTGCGTGGACGGGGTTGGTCACGAGCTCGGCCGCAGCGACGACGGTCGCAACGTGGTGGGCAAGGATCGCCCGGTACTCCTCGGGTCTCAGTCCCTGGATTTCGCGCAGGAGCGCGGCCAGGCGCCGGTGACCCTCGCGTTGGCTCTTGCGGGTGCGCACCGCAGCGGGACGGATACGGGCCGGCCGTAGAGGCTCAGGGTCGGGAAGCGGGCCCGCAGCGGCCAGTGTGCGAGCCCCAGCAACCGCGAGGCCGACCCCAGCCGAGTGGGTGTCTAGGAGCACCTTGTACGCCTCGGTCCTCGAGCCATCCCTGGTGGTGCCCGCCCGACCGTCGGCGCGCAACGCTTCGATCAGTGGCCGGTCCAGCTCGACGACGGCGCCGAGGATCGCGGCACCGTCGGCCACGTGCGACCAGTGCTTCAACGGGCCATCGCGTAGGCCAGTGACCTTCGGTGTCGGGGTCTCGCCGGTCGTTCCGATGATCTGTTCGCGGGCCGCGACAGCGTGACGGTGCAGGCCGAGCCACAGGGCCCCGACCCGGCTGGTCGGTTCGGCGGCCAGCCGGGCGTGGCTGTCCGCATCGGGCAGGCGGCCCATCCGCCGGCGGGCCGAGTTCATCAACCCGACAGGGTCACCAGCAACCTGCTCCGGTGTGGCGTTGACCGCGACGCCGCTATGCCCGAGCCCGCCTCGCTCAGCCAAGGTGTCCAGCAGGCGCAGCACGCTCTCGCGCCCGCCGAGCGCGTTGTCGACCTCGGTGGCAGGAACGGCGTCGCTCTCGGCGAGCAGCAGCGCGAGATGTCGACCGACCTCGCTCACCGACTCCTCGTAGCTCACATCGACCACTCGATCATCGCCTGGAAGTCAGTCAGCACCCGGCGTGCACCGCCCGCACGGATCGCTTCCTCAGCACTGGAGGCGGCAGGGATCGCCAGGTCCAGGGCCGCGATCGCCCGCTGGACGGCCTGCGGCACGCTCAGGTCAGCGGGCGGCAGCGGGCGCGCCGGATACAACGGGGACACTCGCGTCAGGATGTTGTGGGCAAAGGACGCCTGCAGTGCGAGCCTGCGGTGCTCCTCCGGACTCGGGATCACGAACCGCTCAAGCGCATCGATCGCTACCGCAAGATGCTCAGGAATCGGCTGGGTCGCTACCTCACTGGTCTCCATACTCCGCACACTGGCCTCCCCCAGGGTTGCCAGCGAGCATAGCCAGCGACCCCTGTGGGTAGCGCCGGTCGCCCGGTGCTGCGCACAACTCACCACAAGCCGAGCCGACTACTCGCGTCTAACACGGCACTCCCCCGCCGGTGGCTAGGGCGCCGCGGAGTCGGGGTCGATGCCTTGGTCGGTGACCGCTGGTGCGTCCTGGCTGGGCCAGGCTACGTCGAGGCGCGGGGTCGCGCGGCGGAGCCCGCTGGCGACCAAGGGGAACTCCTGGCCGCCGAAGAGGCCCTCGTCGGGGTCGATGTCGGGACCGTACCCGGCACCGACCAGCAGGTGGCGCCGGATGCCTGCGGAATCACCGATGGGGACGTCGATGACCAGGGGTGTGTCGTCGGGTAGACCGACGAGCTCGGCACGCAACTGGCCCACGGTCCACTGGGGCATGGGTGTGTCCACAGCCCCTACTCCCCCACCGGGTTCTCGAGGCGTTCCAGAGGCGGGCGTCCGGCGCCGGGCAGCGCGGTAGCCGCCCGGGCCTGGTCGACCAGCTGCTCCGCGAGGTCATCGACCCGAGGGTTTGACCAGTCGCTGCGGTAGGTGGTCAGGTCCACGCTCACCACAACCGGCACGCCCAGTTCAGGCAGGCGGGCCGCGGCGTCCTGCACAGCCGCCTTCAGGGCCTGCCCGTACTCGAACCAATCGGCCAGGCGCTGCTCCTCGAGGCGGGCTTCGAGGAGCCCGATCCGCTCGGCGGCCGCCTCCTGCTCAGCCGTGGCCGGCTCCAACGCCGCCAGGGCGGCCTCCGTAGCCGCGTCACCCGGGATACCACTGACGCTGGGGATGCCAATCGCGTCATAGCGCCGCACGAGCTCTTCGGCCGCGTCACCGTAGGCCTCTCCGGTGTCCTGGTCGGTCAGGATCTCCTCCACATACAGCGTGATCTCCACCGGTGCGGTGCGGTACTCCAGCAGCCGGTCCTCGTCCTCGCCGAGGGTCGAGACCAGCAGCTGGCGCACACCGTCGGCTTCCCACGACCCGGGTCGACCGGCGAGCAACTGGTCGACGCCA
>JBBQRV010000147.1:0-9473 GCA_038214475.1 Propionibacteriales bacterium
CGCGCAGCTGCGCTCCCGCCGCGGTGGCGCTCGGCGGCCGCCGAGCCGGGTCGGGATGGGTGAGCGCCCGCAGGCGCGGCCGCAGCGGGCCTTCCGGTGGGTCCGGCCGGTCGTCGGGGTCGGCACCAGTGAGCAGCCGCACGGCCACCACCCCGGCGGCGTACAGGTCCTGGCGTGGGTCCGGCGGCGCCCCGCGGTGCTGCTCGGGGGCCAGGTAGCCGTCGGTGCCGACGGCGCCGGCACCACGCGTCAGCCGTACGTCGTGCACGAGCGCGGCCACCCCGAAGTCGGCCAGTCGCAGGTGGGGCCGGCCGGTGCCGGTGGGCTCGAGCAGCAGGTTCGCCGGCTTCACGTCGCGGTGCACGACCCCGGCCCGGTGCACGGCGGCCAGGGCCTGGAGCAGCTGGTCGAGCAGCACCGCCACGTAGCTCTCGGGCAGCGGCCCGTGGTCGCCGATCAGGGTCTCGACAGAGCCGCCGGCCATCAGCTCGGTCACCAGCACGACCCGGTCGTCGTCACCCGCCCACCCGGTGGGTGCCAGCACGTGCGGGTGACGGATCCGCACCGACTGCTCGCGCACGAATCGCAGCAGCAGTCCGCCGTCGTGCCGGGCGAGCACCTTCACCGCCACCAGCCGCTGCTCTCGCAGGTCGTGCGCCCGCCACACCGAGCCCATGCCGCCCGCGCCGATCTGGTCGATCAGCTGGTAGCGGCCCGCCACCGGCGGGGGTCCGGTCCCGGTCATCGTCGGCGACGCTACCGGCGCCGGGCGCGCTCCGAGCGTCGTACGCCAGGGGCTGTGGAGGAGCGGATTTCGGTGGATCACCGCGCGCTGTTAGCCTTGGCTGTCTTTCGCGTCGAGGTGCCCACCGAGGGTGGCCGCGGCGTGGGGGAACCGCCGGTCCGCTCCCGTGGCCCGGCGTGAACGCACAGCCCTCCTGCCACGGAGAGACCGTGGCCGCCGAGTCCAGAGGAGGTGGAGACTGCTATGCGTGCTTACGAAGTGATGGTCATCCTCGACCCCAGCCTCGAAGAGCGGACGATCGAACCGTCTCTCGACAAGTACCTCAACGTGATCCGCAAGGATGGCGGAAACGTGGAGAAGGTCGACGTCTGGGGACGTCGCCGCCTCGCGTACGAGGTCAAGAAGAACGCCGAAGGCATCTACGCCATCATCACGCTGCAGGCCGAGCCGGCCACGGTCAAGGAGTTCGACCGCCAGCTCACGCTCAACGAGTCCGTGCTGCGGACCAAGGTCCTGCGCGCGACTGCCTGATCTCCGTCGTACGCCGGATCCGGCCTGTGGATGCACCTCTTCCGCATGTCGGCGCCGGCGGACACGATGGGCGCACCACTTTCCACGGATCACCAAGGAGACCTGACATGGCAGGCGAGACCGTCATCACCGTGGTCGGCAACCTCGTCGACGACCCGGAGCTGCGCTTCACCCCCTCGGGTGCGGCCGTGGCGAACTTCCGGATCGCGTCGACGCCGCGCACGTTCGACCGGCAGACCAACGAGTGGAAGGACGGCGACGCGCTGTTCCTCTCCTGCTCGGTGTGGCGTCAGGCCGCGGAGAACGTCGCGGAGTCGCTGCAGCGCGGCATGCGGGTCGTCGTCCAGGGTCGCCTCAAGGCCCGCACCTACGAGACCCGCGAGGGCGAGAAGCGCACGGTCTTCGAGATCGAGGTCGAAGAGGTCGGGCCCAGCCTGAAGTACGCCACCGCCAAGGTCACCCGCACCACCCGCTCCGGCGGCGGTGGGGGCTTCTCCGGCGGCCAGGGGGGCCAGGCTCCTCAGGGCGGCGCTCCCTCGGGTGGCGACAACGACCCGTGGGCGACCCCGGCTCCGGCCGGTGGCCAGTCGGCCCCCCAGTCCGCCCCCCAGGGTGGCGGCCAGGGTGGCGGCCAGGCGGACCCGTGGGGTGCGCCCGGCGTGGGCTCCGACGAGCCCCCGTTCTGACGCACCACTGAGCAGGACCTGATCCACCCGTTCCACCCATCCGATTCCACCTCAACCATTCCGGCACACAGCCGGGCTTCACGAAAGGGAGCACCACAATGGCCAAGGCAGTGATTCGCAAGCCCAAGAAGAAGGTTTGCCAGTTCTGCAAGGAGAAGGCGACCGGTGTCGACTACAAGGACACCACCCTGCTCCGGAAGTTCATCTCGGACCGCGGCAAGATCCGCGCCCGTCGGGTCACCGGCAACTGCGTCCAGCACCAGCGCGACGTGGCGATCGCCGTCAAGAACGCCCGCGAGGTCGCCTTGCTGCCCTACACCTCGACCGGACGATAAGGGGAGTTGGACATGAAGCTCATCCTGACCCAGGAGGTCACCGGTCTCGGTGCCCCCGGTGACGTCGTCGAGGTGAAGGACGGCTACGGCCGCAACTTCCTCATCCCCCGTGGCTTCGGCATCCGCTGGACCCGCGGTGGCGAGAAGACGATCGAGTCGATCAAGACCGCCCGGGCCTCCCGGGCGCTGCGCGACCACGACCACGCCGCGGAGGTGAAGGCGAAGCTCGAGGCGGCGCCGGTCAACGTGTCGGTGCGTGCCGGAGCGGGCGGTCGCCTGTTCGGCTCCGTCACCGTCGCCGAGATCGCCGACGCCCTGGCCGCCACCTCGGGCGAGCCCGTCGACAAGCGCACCGTCGTCGTCGGCAACCCGATCAAGTCGCTCGGCGCCCACCAGGTGTCGGTCAAGCTGCACGACGAGGTGTCCGCCACGGTGGCCCTCAACGTCGTCACCGCCTGACCCAGCGTCTCCTCATCGACCCGTCGTGCCTCGGCACGGCGGGTCGATGCCATTTCCCGGCAGTCGGGTGGCCCGCCCACCTGTCGCCCGACGTCGGCCTCAGGCGCCGGTGACCAGCCAGGCGTCGCCGCGAGCCCGGTGCCACAGCCCGGCGGCCCGGGCCAGCATGAATCCGCCCGCGAAGGCCACCCAGATCCAGGCCAGCCCCCCGAGCGCGGTGGCCAGGGCCAGCAGCGGGAGGTACACGAGCAGGGCGACCAGTCCGGCCCAGGCGAGGTAGCGGCCGTCGCCCGCGCCGATGAGCACCCCGTCGAGCACGAACACCACACCGGCCACCGGTTGCCCGACGGCGGCGACCAGCAGCACCGGGGTGAGCAGGGCGCGCACCGCCGGGTCGGTGGTGAACAGCGGGCCCAGCAGCGGGCTGACGACGGCCAGCCCGAGCCCGGTGACCAGGCCGCTGAGCAGCCCCCACCGCACCATCCGGCGGGTCAGGGCGCGCGCACCGAGGACGTCGCCTGCCCCGAGGGCACGGCCGGTGATGGCCTGTGCGGCGATCGCAATGGCGTCGAGCGCGAACGCCAGGAAGGTCCACAGGGTGAGGGCGAGCTGGTGGGTGGCCAGGTCGCGACCGTCAGGCCCGCGCGCGGCGAGCACCACGGCGTACACGGTGAGGAGGAGTGCGGCGCGCAGCGTGAGGGTGCGGATGACCAGGGGGACTCCCGCCCGCCCGGCGGCCCGGATGCCGGCCCGGTGCGGGCGCAGGGTGGCGCCCTCGGCGCGGGCGACACCGAGCACCACGGTGAGCAGCACGACGGCGCTGGCCAGCTGCGCGAGGACCGAGCCGATTGCCGAGCCCGCGATGCCCCACCCCCCGAAGGGGCCGATCCCGTAGACCAGCAGCAGGTTGAGCGCGATGTTGAGCAGGTTGCCGCCGACGGCCACGACCAGCGGGGTCCGGGTGTCCTGGAGCCCACGCAGGATGCCGGTGGTGGCGAGCATGACCAGCAGGGGCGTGGTGCCGAGGAAGGCGATCCGCAGGTACGTCGTGGCGGGGTCGGCGACGGCGGCCCCGGCACCGAAGGCGTCCACGAGCACCGGCGTCAGCGTGATCCCGGCCGCGGTGGCGAGCACGCCGATCCCCGCGGCCAGCCAGATCCCGTCGATGCCCTGGGTCAGGGCGCCACGCCGGTCGCCCGCGCCGAGACGACGTGCGACGCTGCCGGTGGTGCCGTAGGCGAGGAAGACGCACAGCCCGACCACGGTCTGCAGGACGGCGGCCGCGACTCCGAGGCCGGCCAGCTGCGGGGTACCCAGGTGACCGACGATGGCGGCATCGGCGAGCAGGAACATCGGTTCGGCCACGAGTGCCAGGAACGCGGGCCATGCCAGTCGCAGGATCTCCCTGTCGGCACTGCGGGCGCGGGTGCGGGACACCGCTCGACCCTAACAGGACGTAAGAGGCTGTTGACAGGACTGCCCGATACATCGCGGCCTCGGGCGCCGGCGCCGCACGCCTGTGGACAGATGTGTGGAGCGACTCGTCCGGTGGCTTTGTCGACATGCCCTCACGACGTCGTCCAGATGGCGGGAAGGTGAACGGGATTGTTGCCAACAGTTTTGAGTGCACAGGGGGTGGATTGCGTTTGTGCAGGTCAGCGGCGGGGTCCGGGTCCGATACGGCGACTTGTCCACAGCCGTCTCCCCAACGTGTGCACAGCATCTGGCGTGTCGTCCACGGGACAACCCCAGTTATCCCCAAGGGCCTGTGGATAACTCGCTGGCCGGGCCTTGCTGCCGGAGTCCGCGACGACATAGCGTCAGCCACTGGTCCTTCACCGGTCGAGGGGCCTCCGGGGGTGCAGCCGCCGGTTGTCGGAGCCCTCGCCTAGCGTGGGCCACGGGGTCGGCCGGGTTGTCGAGCAGGATGTCGGGAGGAGCCTCATGAGCATCGCCGAGCACGCGGAGGCAGGCTTCGGGCCGGAGCCCCAGGCGTTCGGGGAGCAGTGGGGCGACGGGCCTGCGTCGTACGCTCCGGGCGAGGCGCCACGCGGTGGCGCCGATCGCACCCCGCCTCAGGACATGGCGGCCGAGCAGTCGGTGCTCGGGGCGATGCTGCTGAGCAAGGACGCCATCGCCGACGTCAACGAGATCCTCCGCGGCACCGACTTCTACCGGCCCGCCCACGAGATCGTGCACGACGCGATCGTCGACCTGTTCGGCCGGGGCGAGCCGGCCGACCCGGTCACGGTCGCGGCCGAGCTGCAGCGCCGCGGTGAGCTGGCCCGGGTCGGGGGTGCGCCCTACCTGCACACGCTGTCGGCCAACGTGCCGATCGCGGCCAACGCGGGGTACTACGCCGAGATCGTGCGCGAGAAGGCGATCCTGCGGCGGCTGGTCGAGGCCGGCACCAAGATCGTCCAGATCGGGTACGCCGGTGAGGGCCAGGTCGACGACGTGGTCGACCAGGCCCAGGCCGAGGTCTACAAGATCACCGAGAAGCGGGCCAGCGAGGACTACGCCCCGCTGAGCGACATCATGCATCACGTCCTCGACGAGATCGAGGCGATCGGCAACCGGGAGGCCGGGCTGTACGGCGTCCCCACCGGGTTTGCCGACTTCGACGACCTCACCAACGGTCTGCACAACGGACAGATGATCATCGTGGCGGCGCGACCGGGTGTCGGCAAGTCCACCCTCGCCCTCGACCTGTGCCGGGCTGCGTCGATCCACAACAACATGGCCAGCGTCTTCTTCAGCCTCGAGATGAACCGCTCCGAGATCACCATGCGGTTGCTCTCGGCGGAGGCCAAGGTGCCGCTCAACCACATCCGCACCGGCCAGATGACCGACGACGACTGGGCCCGGCTGGCGCGCAAGATGGGCGAGGTCGAGTCGGCGCCGATGTTCATCGACGACAGCCCCAACATGACGATGATGGAGATCCGGGCCAAGGCCCGCCGGCTCAAGCAGCGCCACGACCTGCGCCTGATCGTGATCGACTACATGCAGCTGATGACGTCGGGCAAGAAGGTCGAGTCCCGCCAGCTCGAGGTCTCGGAGTTCTCCCGCCAGATCAAGCTGCTGGCCAAGGAGCTCGAGGTGCCGATCATCGCGCTCTCCCAGCTCAACCGTGGCCCCGAGCAGCGCTCCGACAAGCGGCCGATGATCAGCGACCTGCGCGAGTCGGGGTCCCTGGAGCAGGACGCCGACATGGTGATCCTGCTGCACCGTGAGGACATGTACGAGAAGGAGTCCCCGCGCGCCGGCGAGGCCGACCTGATCGTGGCCAAGCACCGCAACGGCCCCACCCGGGAGATCGTGGTGGCCTTCCAGGGTCACTACTCCCGTTTCGTCGACATGGCGCACTGAGCCACGGTCCGGCCTGGCCGCCGTCGGGCGCGACGGCACCGAGCCCGGACGGACGCGTCAGCGCAACAGCACCCGCCTGGCCCGGCCACGGATCGGGGGAGCCAGCGGGACCCGGGACCCGGGACTCGAGGAGCCGGGCCGCCTGTTCAGGGTCGAGGCCGCGAGCCACGTCGGCGACGCCGTGACCCGGCCGCGCCAGGGCCATCACCTCGTCGCCCTCGCCCACGTCGCCCTCCACCCGCACTCGGCACATCGCGCCCACCCGGCCGGTGGCCGCGAGGTCGACGTGGAACCGGTCGACCCCGACCCGCAGCGCAGGTTCCGGCACGGGGTGCGGGGCTTGCGGACCTCGAGCTCGACCGCGCCGACCCGCCAGACCTCCCCGATCCGGGCGTGGGTGACGTCGATGCCGCGGACCCCGAGGCTCTCGCCGAACAGCCCCGGCGGTACGTCGCGTCCCAGCTGGCCGGCGAAGAACGCGGCGTCCTGGTCGGCGTACACATAGACCGCGGCGTCACGCCCACCGTGGCTCGCGTCGACCTGGAGGTCGCCTTCGAGACCGAGCCGTCCCACCGCGACCCGGCCCGGTTGCGGCCGCTTGTCGATCGCGGTGTCGTGGTAGGCGCCGGGCCGCAGCTGGTGCAGCACGCATACGGCGGTGACCCGGCCCGTGCTCGTGGACATGTCCTCACCCTCGCACGTGCGACCGACCCCGGCTTGACCCGCTGGTTCGCGTCTGAGCAGAGTGGGGCCCTGACTACTCGGGAGGTTGCGCCATGCTCAGAAGGATGTCCGGATCGGCGAGCAGGGTGGTGGAACGGTGGATCCCCGGGTCCTTCGTCTTCGCCGTGGTCCTCACGATCGTGGTGGCCGCGCTGGCCCTGACCCTCACCGACGTCGGTCCCGAGAAGTTGATCCTCGGGTGGGGCGACGGGCTCGCGGGGCTCCTCGCCTTCATGACCCAGATCGCCCTGGTGCTGCTGCTCGGCTACACGCTGGCGCACCTGCCGCCGGTACGCCGGCTGCTTGCGCTGATCGCCGGGATCCCACGCACCCCACGGGTCGCCTACGGCTTCCTCGCCGTGGTGGCCGGGCTGGCCTCGCTGCTGAGCTTCGGTCTCGGCCTGATCGTCGGCGGAGTGCTCGCCGTCGAGCTGGCCCGCAACTTCAGGGCCCGCGGCGAGCCGCTGCACTACCCGCTGCTGGTGGCCGCAGGCTACAGCGGCTTCGTCGTCTGGCACATGGGCTACTCCGGGTCCGGGCCGCTCAACGCGGCCACCGCCGGGGGCGTCTACGACTCCGTGCTCGGACGCGACCTGGTGCCGGTCTCCGAGACGACGTTCGCCCCCTGGAACCTGGCCGCGGTGGTGATCATGCTGGTGGTGCTGGCGATCGCACTGCCCCTGATGGCGCCCCGAGGCGGTGAGCACGTGCGGGAGGCGCCGGACGAGGCGCTCACCGAGGTCAAGCCGGAGCCGATCGACACGAGCAAGGACGCCCAGACCCCCGCCGACCGGTTCGAGCGGTCCCGGCTGGTCACCCTCACCATGGGTGTGCTGCTGGGGCTCTACCTGGTCGTGCACTTCGCCGACCGTGGGTTCGAGCTCACCCTCGACATCGTCAACTGGTCGTTCCTGTGCCTCGTGCTGCTGATCGTCGGGAACGCGCGCGAGCTTGCCGCCCTCGTCGCCCGCGGAGGGCGCACGGTCGGCGAGGTGCTGGTCCAGTACCCGCTCTACGCCGGGATCGCCGCGATGATGAGCGTGAGCGGGCTGGTCGAGAAGTTCAGCAACGCGGTGGTCGACGTCGCCTCGTCGGGCACCCTGGGCGTGTTCGCCTTCCTGTCCGCGGGCCTGCTCAACGTCTTCATCCCCTCGGGGGGTGGCCAGTTCGCCGTGCAGGCCCCGATCTTCGCGGGCGCCGCGGACAACCTCGGTGTCGGCCAGCCGGTCGTGATCATGGCGATCGCGTACGGCGACCAGTGGACCAACATGATCCAGCCGTTCTGGGCGGTCCCGCTGCTGGCGGTCGCCGGCCTGAAGGTGCGCGACATCCTTGGCTACACCAGCATCGTGCTGCTGCTGTCGGGGATCGTGTTCGCGGGCACCCTGTTGGTGGTCGGCGCCGGCTGAGGACCTCCCGCACGGCCGGGCCCGGAGCAGGCGTCAGCCGGAGAGCCGCAGCCGGTCGAGGCCGTCGAGCACCAGGTCGAGCCCGATGTCGAACTCGTCGGCGTACGCGTAGCCCGGCTGCAGGACGTGCTCGACGGTGAGTTCCGCCAGGTGCGGGTAGGCGTCGGCCAGCCCCTGGGCCAGCAGGTCGGCGGCGATCTGCTCGAGGTCGCCCTCGCCACCCTCGAACGGCAGGGCAGCCTCCTGCATCGCGAAGCCGTAGACGTAGCTGTCGAGCACCGAGAAGGCGTGCGCGGCCGCCGCCACCGAGAAGCCGCCGGTGCGCAGGCAGCCGATGACCGCGTCGTGGTGGCCCAGGGTCGACGGCCCGGGCTGGGCGCGTGACTCCAGCAACCCGATCGCCCAGCGGTGCCGGCGCAGGGCTTCTCGGGCGGAGGCCGAGCGACGGCGCAGCTCGGCGCGCCAGTCGCCGCCCGAGGCGGGCAGCTCGATCTCGGCGAAGACCGCGTCGACCATGCCGTCGAGGATCTGGTCCTTGTTCGCCACGTGGTGGTAGAGCGACATCGCCTCCACCCCGAGCCGCTCGGCGAGCCGGCGCATGGTGAGCGCCACGACACCGCCCTCGTCGGCCAGGGTCACCGCGGCCGCGAAGACCGCGGCGCGCGTCAGTGCGGGGCGCGACGTGGTGGGACCGCCGGTGCCGGACATCTGTTGCTCCCTCACGATCGTGCGGGAGGCCCCCGCGGCTTGACTACCTTACAACGTAAGACTACCTTACGGCGTAAGGGACTCGACCGGGGTCACCACGTCAGGAGACACGATGAACGACCAGCAGCACGACCAGGTGGATGGGCAGGCGGACGAGCGGGCACCGGTGCGGGTATGCATCGTGGGCGCCTCGGGGAAGCTGGGGCAGTACATGGTGCGGCTCGCACTCGAGCGGGGCTACGAGGTCGTCGGCGTCTGCCGGGAGCAGAGCGTCGGCAAGCTCGCGGCGTACGCCGACCGGATCACCATCCTCCCCGGGCGCACCGACGACCGGGACCTGATCCGGCGCGCGGTCGAGGGGTGCGACGGCGTCCTCACCGTGCTGGCGCCCTGGGGGGTCACCGACTACGCCAGCGGTACGGCGCAGGCCGTGCTCGACCACGCCCGGCCCGACGCGCGGCTGGTGTTCTCGTGTGGCTGGCACATCACCCGCGACGGCAGGGAC
>JBBQRV010000148.1:0-9441 GCA_038214475.1 Propionibacteriales bacterium
TCTCCCTCGACGCCGAGCTCGGCTTCATCGAGGACCACCACGAGGTGATCACCCGCCTGCGCGACACCGTGGCCGGCATGGTCGAGGCGATCCACGCGCGAGCCGGCGACGCGGTCGCGCGGCTCGGCATCGAGGTGCCGGTGGTGCCCGAGGAGATCCCGCTGCTGCACTTCCGCGACGCGCTCGCCCTGGTCGGCGCTCCCGCCGACGAGCCCGACCTGGCGCCGGCCCACGAGCGCGCCCTCGGCGCGTGGGCGAAGGAGAACCACGGCAGCGACTTCGTCGTGGTCGAGGGCTACCCGACCGCCCACCGGGCGTTCTACAGCCACCCCGACCCCGACCAGCCGCACTGGTCGCGCTCCTTCGACCTGCTGTTCCGGGGGCTGGAGCTGGTGAGTGGGGCGCAGCGGCTGCACCGTCACGACGACTACGTGGCCGCACTCCAGGCACGTGGCTACCCGCTGGCGCCGTACGCGTCGTACGTCGAGGCGTTCCGGCGCGGCATCCCTCCGCACGGAGGGTTCGCGATCGGGCTCGAGCGCTGGGTGGCCCGGCTGGTGGGGGCCGCCAACATCCGCGAGGTCACGCTGTTCCCGCGCGACCTGCACCGGCTGGCACCGTGAGCGTTAGCGTGGGCGGGTGACCGACCCCGTCCGGACGACCACCTGGCTGACCACGCCCGCCCACGCCCGCTGGCTGGAGGCCGAGGGCGACCGGCTGCTCGACTTCGCCCGTGCTTCGCGGCATCCGGAGGGTGGCTTCGGCTGGCTCGACGACGACGGTGCGCTCGACCCCGACCGGGCCCTGGAGCTGTGGATCACCTGCCGGATGACCCACGTCTACTCCCTGGCCGCACTGATGGGTCGTCCGTACGCCGGTCCGCTCGCCGACCACGGGGTCGAGGCGCTGCGCGGGCACTTCCGCGACGCCAGGCACGGCGGGTGGTACGCCGCGGTGGGCGGCCCCGGGGTGCAGGGCACCGACAAGACCGCCTACGAGCACGCCTTCGTGGTGCTGGCGGCCGCCTCGGCGACGGCGGCCGGCCGGCCCGGTGCGGCCGAGCTGCTGCGGGACGCCGTCGGCGTCCTGCTGGAGCACTTCTGGGACGACGCGCACGGCATGGTCGTGGAGCAGTGGGACGAGACGTTCACGGTGCTCGACGGCTACCGCGGCATCAACGCCAACATGCACACCGTCGAGGCGCTGCTCACCGCGGCCGACGTGCTCGACGACAGCGACCTGCGGGCCCGGGCGCTGCGGATCGTCACCCGGGCCGTGCACGAGCTGGCTGAGGGCAACAGCTGGCGGCTGCCCGAGCACTTCGACGCCGACTGGACACCCCTGCTCGACTACAACCACGACCAGCCGGCCCACCCCTTCCGCCCGTACGGCGCCACCATCGGCCACTGGCTGGAGTGGTCGCGGCTCACCCTGCACCTGCGCGCGGCCCTCGGCGACGCGGCCCCCGACTGGATGCTGGCGGACGCCCGCGGCCTCTTCGACGCGGCGGTCCGCGAGGGCTGGGCGGTCGACGGAGCCGACGGGTTCGTCTACACCGTCGACTGGGAGGGCCGCCCGGTGGTCCGCCAGCGGATGCACTGGGTGGCCGCCGAGGGGGTGGCCGTCGCAGCAGCGCTGCACGCGGCCACCGGCGACCCGGCGTACGCCGTGCACTACCAGCGCTGGTGGGAGCACGTGTCGACCTGCTTCGTCGACGACGCGCGGGGCTCGTGGCGCCACGAGCTGTCCCCCACCAACGAGCCGAGCGGGCTCACCTGGGCGGGCAAGCCGGACGTCTACCACGCCTTCCAGGCCACCCTGGTCCCTCGGCTGCCGCTGTCACCGACCCTGCCCGCGGCGCTGGCGGCCGGCCTGCTCGACCGCTACTGACCCGTGGTCGTCGGTGGCGGCGTCGGCAGCGGTTCCGGCTTCTTGCAGATCACCGTGTCCGACGGCGTGTAGGTGGTGTGGAACTTCTCCTGGTGGTCGAGCGCGCTCTGGCCGGGCTTGCGGAAGTAGCGGAAGACGTCGATGTCGAAGCCGCCGTAGCCGGTGTTGGGGTAGCACTCCGCGGTGGTCAGGGTGCGGGTGGCCGGTGAGGTGAGGTTGTACCGGTCGGAGGCGGTGGTGGTGATGTCCCAGACCTTGGTCGACCACATGCTCACCGTGACCACCCCGCTGCTGGACGCGGTCGCCGGGGTCACCTTCGCCTCGACCAGCACGCCGTACGGCGTGTCGTTGCGGAAGCGCAGGTCGACCGATCCCCAGGCCACGGTGGCCTCGCGACCCACCGGGTAGCGGTCGATGTAGAACGAGTGCGGCTTGTGCTCGACGTCCTCCAGCCCGGCGAAGAACATCGCGTTGAACGTGGTGGTGGCCATCTGGGAGACCCCGCCACCGAGGTCCTCCTTGAAGATTCCGTTGCTGATGATGAAGCCCTCGGTGAAGCCGTTCTCGCGGGTGCGTTCGCCCACGGTGCCGTTGAGCGAGAAGGTCTCCCCCGGCTTGAGCACGGTGCCGTCGACCAGCTCGGCGGCCCGGCCGATGTTGATGTTGCGGTACTCCGCGTAGGGGTAGTAAGTCGTGAACGAGGAGACCTTGCGCCGGATCCGCAGCTTGCGGGCGTCCTTGGTGGTGAAGTCGGGCGCCGCACCGGTGGCCTTCACCTTCAGCTGGCGCTTGCCGAGGTCCTTGACGACGACGTCGAGGAACGTCGACGAGATCGCCTTGCCGTCGAACGTGACCCCGGGCTTGCCCGGCACCACCTTCGGCTTGCCGTCGACGAGGGCGACGGTGGCGTCCACCGGTGCTCCCTCGTCGACCGTGCGGTCCCCCACCAGCCCGACCAGCCCGGCCGCGTCGAGCCGGGGCTCGAGCACGCCGTCGACAGGGCGCATGCTGAGGAACCTGGCGTACTGCTGGGGCTGCAGCCGCACCGGGCTGGAGCCGAAGCGCAGCGTGACCGCGCCGGACACTGCCGGGTTGGCGAACTCGTCGAGGGCCTTCTGCACGTCGGCCTGGTCGATGTCGGGGGCGAGGGTGGTGAGGGCCAGGTCGACGCGCGGGTCGGCCTGGAGGTACGCCGACTGCAGCGCGGCCCGGGCGGTCTCGGGGTCGATGCCGTCGCCCTCGGCCGGCGGGGTGATCTTGACGGCGCCTCTGACGAAGGAGATGCCGCCGTCGACAGGTGGGGTGCCGGCGTCGGCGGCCAGCGCGGTGACCGCGGCGTCGAGCGCCGCCTCGTCGACGGTCACCACAGGGTCGAGGTCGTCGCCCCCGGTGTAGTGGGCCCAGAGCCGGGAAGGTGCCCAGGACCGGTCGCCGCCACCGGCGTCATCGACGGAGGCCGCGAAGTCGACGCTCAGCCCGGCGTCAGCGGGGTCGACGGGCACCGGGGCGGTGGAGGCGACGGACACCTCGATCGGCTCGCGGTCGCGGCCGCCGAGCCCCTCGACCAGCGAGCGGCGCGCGTCGACCGGTGTCTGGCCACCCACCTCGACACCGGCGATGGTGGTGCCGATCGGCAGCTTGTCGGCGGCGAACCACCAGGCCGCGGCGTACGCACCGCCGAACAGCAGGGCCAGGCCGACGAGCATCAGCAGCACGACCCGGCCGCCGCTCGACTCCGGGCGCGGCCCGGTGGGCTTGGTGCTCACGCGGCTCATCCTAGGTGGCCCGCGCGCCACGCCGCGGCACCGTGCCCGCGGCGTGGGAGAGCAGCACCAGGCCCGCGACCAGCAGCGTGTAGCCGCGCCAGTCGGCGATCACCGCCCAGTCACCCTCAGGGCGCCCCAGCACCGCGGCGCCGAGCACCACCAGCCACCCTGCGGCGAAGCCACCACGCAGCCAGCCCGGCGGCAGCGCGTGGGACACGGCCCCGGTGGCCACGACCGCCAGCAGCAGCGTGGGCGTGCGGGTGTGCACCGCCACCGCACACACTCCCGCCCAGGCGCCCACCACGACCACGGCCACCACCGCGGCCACCGCGGCCACCGGGGCGAGCAGGCGCATCAGACCCCGGCGAAGAGGTCGGTCTCGTGGCCGTCGCCGTTGGCAGGACCGAGCGCACCCTTGGCGATCCGGAAGAACTCGGTGCCCCACACCGACGTGCCGGAGTTGTTCGACAGCGCGAAGAACGGCCCGTCCACGGTGATCTGGCTGGCGTGCGCCTTGAGCGCCGCCATCTTGCGCTCGAGGTACTCGACGCCGTCGACGGCCGCGGAGAGGTACTCGTCGGGGGTGATGAACGGCGGCAACGGGCCGTCGGGGTCCATGCCCTCGAAGCTGGTGGTGTCCCCGGCCTCGCGCAGCGCCCGCAGGCTGGCCCGCAGCCGGCTCTCCGACATCGCGCCCCAGTAGATCTTGGCGATCTCCCACGGCTCCCCCAGGTCGCGGCGGTACGACGGCACCGCGGCCAGCTGGGCGCCGTACATCGCGACCCGGTGGGCCTGGATGTGGTCGGGGTGGCCGTAGCCGCCGAACTGGTCGTAGGTGACCAGCACCTGCGGGCGGACCTCGCGGATCACGCTGACCAGGTGGTCGGCGGCCTCGGTGAGGTCGGCGTTCCAGAAGGCGTTCTCGTGCACGTCGTCGGCGGCCACCGCATGTCCGTCGTCGTGCCACTTCATGCCGGAGTCGCGGTAGGTGCCGAAGCCGCCGAGGAACCGGTGGTCGGTGACCCCGAGCTCCTTCATCGCGGCCTCGAGCTCGCCGCGGCGGTGCTCGCCGAGCCCGTCGTCGCGCTCGGCGGCGAGGTGCTCCAGCTCGGGCACCAGGATCTCGCCCATCTCCCCGGCGGTGCAGGTCACCAGCGTGACCCCGGCCCCCTCGGCGACGTAGCGGGCCATGGTGGCGCCCTGGCCGATCGACTCGTCGTCAGGGTGCGCGTGGACCAGGAGCAGGCGGCGATCGGCAGTCATGGCTCCAGCGTAGTCAGGGGCGCTTGATCCGCTTCGGCTCGGTCGGCAGCTCGACGGGGCTGATCACGGTCGGCCCGGGTGGCTCGGCGGGCTCCTCGTCGAGCCAGCCGTCGTACTCGTCGACGAGCAGCTCGAAGGAGAAGCCGGGTGCGTCGGTGAGCACCGCCCAGGGGTGGTCCTCGTCGTCGTCCTCGCCGGCCAGCCGCTCGCGCTCGACGTGCGCCTCGAAGCCGTCGCGCACCAGCCGGGCGACGACGGCCCGGGCGTGCTCCTCGTCGAAGAAGATCCCTCTCACCGCCCCATTCTCTCCCGGCTCGCGACCAGCGGCTAACGTGCGGGAGCGTGACCCCCTCACCCGCGCCGCCGCTGCGGGCGCTGCCCCTGCTGCCGGCGGGTGCGTTCGTGCTGGTGTGGTCGTCTGGCTACATCGCCGGGCCGTACGGCGTGCAGGGGATGTCGCCGCTGACCCTGGTCGGGGTGCGGTTCCTGGTGGCCACCGTGCTGGTCGGGATCCTGGCGCGGGTGCTCCGCGGGCCGCTGCGGATCGACCGGGCCACCGCGCTGCGGATCGCGGCGGCCGGCTTCGTGCTCAACGGCCTGCAGTTCTCGGCCATCTACCTGGCCTTCGACGCCGGCCTGGGCGCCACCCTCGGAGCCCTGCTGCACTCGCTGAGCCCGGTACTGACCGCGGTGCTGGCGGGGGTGCTGCTGCGGGAACGACTGGCGCGGGTGCAGGTGCTGGGCTTCGTGGTCGGCGTGGTCGGCGTGCTGGTGGTGCTCGGCCCGGACGTCGACCAGGCCGGTGGACTGGTGGGGATCGGCTTCGCGGTGCTGAGCGTGCTCGGCCTGAGCCTGGGCACGCTGGGGCAGCGCTGGATCGGGCACGCACCCGACCCGCTGTGGTCGGCGACGATCCAGTTCGGGGTGTCCGCCCCACCGATCCTGCTGCTCGCGGTGCTGGTCGAGGGCACCGACACCGTGCAGGACCCGCGCCGGGCGCTGATCGCGCTGGTCTACCTGGCGGTGGTGAACTCGATCATCGGGCTGGCGCTGCTCGGGGCGCTGGTGCGCGCAGGCGGCGCCGGCTCGGCGGCGAGCATCTTCTTCCTGATGCCGCCGGTGACCGCGGTGCTGGCCTGGCTGGTGCTCGGCGACACGCTCACGCTGCGTGAGGTGATCGGCCTGGCGATCGCAGTCGTGGGGGTGGCCGCCGCCACCCGGGCCGCGCCGCAGAGCGAGCTCACGTCTCCGGAGTCGTGAACAGCAGGTCGCGCACCTCGGCCAGGAACGGCCGGTCGGACTCCAGCCAGTCGACGTCGTCGAGCTCGTGGGCGCTCAGCCAGCGCACCGCGTCGTGCTCGCTCGGGACGGGTTCGCCCGCAACCAGGCGGGCCACGGCCACCCGCAGCACCAGCTCCTCGTTGATCACGGCCTCGCCGCTCAGCCACCGGGCCACGTCAATCGTGCAGGCCAGCTCCTCGGCGATCTCCCGCACCAGGGCCGTCTCGGGCGACTCGCCCGGCTCGACCTTGCCGCCGGGGAACTCCCAGCGGCCCGCCGCCGCCGGGGGCGCCGTACGCCGGGCGGCCAGCACCCGGCCGTCGCGGACCACCGCCGCACCGACCACCGCGGAAACCGGGAGACCCATGGGGTGAACCTAGCGCCGGCCCCGCTCGCTAGCGTGACTGCCATGACCGCTGCCCCGGCGTCCGGCGTGCACCTGCGCCGCACCGACGACAACGCCGCCGCCATCGACGCCCTGGTCGAGCTGGCCGGCGGGCGGGTCGGCCTGCCGGGCGTGCTCGGCGACCTCGACCGGGTGGGCCGTGCGGCCAGGGCCCCGGGCCGGGCGGTGCGCTACGGGTTCACGTGGGACCGCGCCGACGCCGCGACCCCACGCTGGTGGCCGCAGGGGATCAGCAGCAGCGCCGACGCCAGCGAGACCGGCGAGGTCGAGGGGCGCCAGCTGCTGGCGGTGGGCTGGTACGCGCGGGAGATCGACGGCGTCGGCCAGGGCGTGCGGGTGACGTTCGTCGACCTGGCGACGCTGCGCTACCGGCACGTGCTGCTGGTACGGGCGACGGTGGACGAGCGCGGTGTCCGGCTGGCTCCGCTGGACGTGCACGCCGGCGGGCTCCTCTGGCACGGTCCGCACCTGCACGTCGCCGGCACCGGCAAGGGCTTCTCGACCTGCCTGCTCGACGACGTGGTCCGGGTCTCCCCCGGCCTGGCCACGGGCCCGGGCCTGGAGACGTTCGGTCACCGCTACGTGCTGCCGGTGCGCTTCGACCACCGGGCCGGAGCCGACGAGGCCGTCGAGCGGCTGCGCTACTCGTTCCTGTCGCTGGACCGCACCGGCGCCGACGGCCCCCACCTGGTGGCGGGTGAGTACGGCCAGGCAGGGCAGACCCGGCGGCTGGCGCGCTACCCGCTCGACCCGGCGACGGGGCTGCCACGGGTGGGCCCCGACGGGCTGGCCCACCCCGACTGGCTCGACCGGCGGGGCGTCGGCAGCATGCAGGGCGCGGTGGCGGCCGACGGTCGCTGGTGGACGACGTCGAGCCGCAGCCAGTGGGTGCCCGGCACGCTGTACGTCGGTCGTCCCGGGGCCTGGCGGGCGCACCGGCTGGCGCTGCCGATGGGCCCCGAGGACCTCACCCACTGGCCCGACAAGGGGGTGCTCTGGTCGGTGTCGGAGCACCCGCACCGGCGCTGGGTGTTCACCATCGACGCGCGCCGTTAGCTGGCCTTGTCCAGCGGGGCGGGCCTGCGGGGTCGCTCCACCGAGATCACGATCGCCACCGCGGCGACGATGATCCCGCCTCCGATCAGTACCGCGTGGGTGATCGGCTCGTCGATGATCAGCGCGCCGAGCACCACCGCCACCACCGGGTTGACGTAGGCGTAGGTGGCGACCAGTCCGATGGGGGCGTTGGCGAGCAGCCACGCATAGGCGGTGAAGGCCAGCATCGAGCCGAAGACGACGAGGTAGCCCCAGGCGACCCAGGTGCGCGCGGTGTAGGAGCCCACGTCGAGCCGTTCTCCGCTGAGGGTGCCGAGGGTGACCATGATCAGACCACCGATCCACATCTCGTGCACCGTCATCACGAAGGCGTCGCGGGGCAGGGTGAGCCTGGGCTGCACCCAGGAACCGAACGCCCAGCAGGTGCTGGCCAGCAGCACGATCACGGCGCCCCACACCGGGACGTCGCCGCCGGCGGGTGAGCGGCCGGCGAGCACCAGGTAGGCGAGCCCGACGAAGCCGAGCAGCACACCGAGCACGGAGAGCGGCCGGGGACGGTCGCCGGCGCCGTACCGGAAGAGGGTGATCATCAGCGGGGCGATCGCGATCAGCAGTGCGGTGACCCCGGACGGCGTCCCGAGGTTCTCGGCCACGGACACCAGGCCGTTGCCGAGCACCGGCAGCATCAGCCCGACGAAGGCGCAGCCGAGCAGCTCGGCGCGGGTGACCCGGAGCCGTCGGAAGCCGCCGCGGAGCGTGAGCAGGAGGCCGAGCAGCACTCCGGCGGAGGCGTAGCGCGACCCCATGCCGACGAAGGGCGGGGCCTGCTCGACCACGACCCGGATGCCGAGGTAGGTCGAGCCCCAGACCAGGTAGACGACGCCGAGGGCCAGCACCACCAGGCCGACCCCGGCCGGGACCCGCGGGGTGGGGACCGGTAGGTGCGCAGGGGTGGTCACGGTCGTGGCTGCCGGGCCAGCTGTCGGCTCTGCACGACAAGGCGGCCGGCGGAGTCCCAGATCTCGCAGTCCTCCTCGAACATGCCACCGGCCCGATTGCGGGTGGCGTGCCGGATCTGCAGCCAGCCGGGCGCAGGGCGGGCCCGCACGTGGCAGGTGAGCTCGAGGGTGGGCGCCCAGCCCATCAGGCCGAGGTCGAAGGTGACCGGGGGCAGCGCGTCGCAGAACATCAGCAGGGCGAGCGGGTCGGGGTCGCGCCCGTCGGCAAGCCGGGTCCAGCCCTGGATCACGCCGGCCCCGCTCGGCTGGCCGACCGCCCAGCCGATGGAGGCGGGGTCGAGACGCAGGTCGAGTCGGTGCATGACCGGCGGCGCCTCGGGCCCGCCCGGCGCGAGCGTGGAGACGCAGTGCTCGAGGTCGGCGATCTCGGGCGGGCTGGCGGTGGTGTTGACGTCGTCGGGCAGCGCGCCGAGGTCCCCGAACGACGCCAGCGCCGTGATCCGGATGTCGCCGCCCTGGCTGAGCTCGGCCCGTACGGTGGCCACGCTCCCCCCGTCGCGGACCACCTCGGTCGTCACGCGCGCGGGCCCAGGCCGGCTGGCGCTCACGTAGTAGGCGCTCAGGCTGAAGGGGTCCGGTTTCTGCGGCACCGTCTGGCGGATGGCGCGGCCGAGGATCGCCAGCAGGTAGCCGCCGTTGACGCCCCCACCGACCACCCAGCCGGGGTCGAGCTCGGCGTCGAACCCTCCGGCAGTCGCGGTCAGGGCCGTCGTACGGTCGAACTCGTGCGCCATGGCGTCAGCGTAGGGGCGGGCGTGGA
>JBBQRV010000149.1:0-9309 GCA_038214475.1 Propionibacteriales bacterium
GAAGACCGCCAACGCGCCCGCCATCGAGAGCCTGGCGCTGGAGACAATGCTGATCGCGCCGTTCGCCGCGGCGTACGTCGTCTGGCTGGTGGCGCACGGCGAGTCCAGCTTCGGTCACCACGGCGCCGGCCACGCGCTGCTGTTCGCCTCCACCGGCATCGTCACCGGCGTGCCGCTAGTCTTCTTCAGTGCCGCCGCGACCCGGGTGTCCATGGTCGCCCTGGGGCTGCTGCAGTACCTCGCGCCGGTGCTGCAGTTCGCGCTCGGGCTGCTCTACTTCCACGAGGACATGCCGGCCGGGCGCTGGATCGGCTTCACCCTGGTGTGGCTGGCCCTGGTGATCTTCACCGTGGAGTCGCTGCGGCACCGGCGCCGCACACTGCGGCTGGCGGCCGTCTCCAGCGCGCTCTGAAGCGCTCAGGTGGAGCGGACCGCCACGATGTCGGCGAAGGCCTCCAAGGCCTCCCGCACCGGCCCCTGCGGCAGCGCCGCCAGCAGTCCCTTGGCCTCGGTGGCCCGGCTGACCACGTAGGTGCGGGCCTGGTCCATGGCCGGGTGCTTGCGGAGCAGGCCCAGGGCCTCGGTGTGCAGACCGTCGTCGGTGAGGTCTGCGCCCAGCAGCTCGAGCAGCCGCGCGTCCGACGGGTCGGTGGAGGTCCGGGCCAGCAGCATCGGCAGCGTCATCACTCCCTCGCGCAGGTCGGTGCCGGGCGTCTTGCCGGACTCGACCGCGTCGCTGGCGACGTCGAGGATGTCGTCGGAGAGCTGGAAGGCCGAGCCCACGATCTCGCCGTACGCCGTGAGCGCCTGCTCCACCTCCGGGGTGGCACCGCCGAAGCGGGCGCCGTACCGGGCGGAGGTCGCGATCAGCGATCCGGTCTTGCCGGCCACGACCTGGAGGTAGTGCTCCAGCGGGTCGGTGTCGGCGTCGGGCTGCACGGTCTCGAGGATCTGGCCCTCGACCAGTCGGGTGAAGGTCTGGGCCTGGATCCGGACGGCGTCCGCACCCAGGTCGGCGGTGAGCTCACTGGACCTCGAGAACAGGAAGTCGCCCACCAGGATCGCCACGTGGTTGTCCCAGCGGGAGTTGGCCGAGGGGGCGCCGCGGCGCAGCTCGGCCTCGTCCATCACGTCGTCGTGGTAGAGCGAGGCCAGGTGGGTGAGCTCGACCACGCAGGCCGCGGTGACCACGTCGTCGGAGTCGGGGCGGGTGCCGGCCTCTGCCGCGAGCAGCACCAGCAGCGGCCGGAACCGCTTGCCACCGGCTTCCATCAGGTGGCTGGCGGCCTGGGTCACGAAGCGGGTCTGGCCCCGCACGTGCCCGCGCAGCGCCTCCTCCACGAGCTCCATCCGGGCCCGGAGCCGGTCGGCCAGGTCGTCGTCGAGCACGGGCAGGGCGAGCCCCGCTGACTCTGCGGTCACTTGATGAACTCTCCCGCACGGCCCGCGAGGTCGAGCACCGGCCCCGGGACGACGCCCAGGACCACCGTGACGGCGACCCCCACTGCGATGGTCGCGGAGGTGAGGATCGACGGCATGGTGACGACCGGGCCCTCACCCACCGGGGCGGTGAAGTACATCAGCACGATCACCCGCAGGTAGAAGAACGCGGCGAGGGCGCTGGTCAGCACCGCCACCACGACCACCGGCCAGGCGCCGGCCGTGCCGGCCGCCGCGAAGACGGCCCACTTGCCGGCGAAGCCGGAGGTGAGCGGGATGCCGGCCATGCCGAGCAGGAACAGCGCGAAGATGCCGGCCACCAGGGGGTCGGTCCGGCCGAGCCCGGCCCAGCGCGACAGGTGCGTGGCCTCGCCGCTGCCGTCGCGCACGATCGAGACCAGGGCGAAGGCGCTCAGGGTGAGGAAGCCGTAGGTGACCAGGTAGAACAGCACCGCCTGGAGCGAGGTGATCTCGCCCGGCGCCCGGTCGGAGACCGCCCCGAGGCCGAGCACACCGGTGAGGATGAAGCCGGTGTGCGCGACCGACGAGTAGGCCAGCATCCGCTTCACGTCGGTCTGGGCGATGGCCAGCACGGCGCCGACCACCATCGACAGGATCGCGATCACCCAGAAGAGCGGCTGCCAGCTCCAGCGCTCGGAGCCGAAGGCGACGTAGAACAGGCGCAGGATCGCGCCGAAGGCGGCCACCTTGGTGGCGGCGGACATGAACGCGGTGACCGCGGTCGGGGCACCCTGGTAGACGTCGGGGGTCCAGGCCTGGAACGGCACCGCACCCACCTTGAAGAGCAGGCCGACGGCCAGCATTCCCATGCCGATGAGCAGCAGGGCGTGGTTGGTGTCGCTGTTGCGGGCCGCGGCGTCGATGGCCGCGAACTGCATCGAGCCGGCGTAGCCGTAGACGAGGGCGACGCCGTACAGGAAGAAGCCGGAGGAGAACGCCCCGAGCAGGAAGTACTTGAGGGCGGCCTCCTGGCTGAGCAGGCGACGCCGACGCGCCAGCCCACTGAGCAGGTAGAGCGGCAGCGAGAGCACCTCGAGGGCCACGAACAGGGTGAGCAGGTCGTTGGCCGCGGGGAACATCATCATCCCGGCGACGGCGAACATCAGCAGCGGGTAGACCTCGGTGTGGTCGAGCCCGCGCGCCGATGCCTCACGCTCGGCCTCGGTGCCCGGGAGCGCCGCGGCCTGCCCGGCGAAGGACGACAGGCCGCCCTCGAGACGGCGCTCGGCGAACAGCAGCACGCCCGCCAGGGCGAGCAGCAGGATCAGTCCCCACAGGAACACCGTGGGGCCGTCGACGGCCAGCGCGCCGGCGGCCACGATCTGACCGTGTGCGGTGCCCTTGTCGAGCGAGGGCAGTCCGGTCGCCACGAAGATGGTGCCGATGAAGGCCGCGATCACGCCGCCGGCGGCGAGCAGGGTCTGGGCCAAGTAGCGCTGGGCACGGGGCAGGAACGCCTCGACCAGCACGCCGAGGCAGGCCACGCCGAAGATCACCAGCAGCGGCCAGAGGACGCTGTACTCGATGCTGGGCTTGGAGAACTCGATCACTGGTTGGTCTCCTCACCATGGGTGGCGTCGGCTTGGTCGCCGACCACCGCCGGGATGTCGCTGACACCGATGTAGGACATCGTGGTCTCGGTGCCGGGGTTGATCACGTCGAGCACCGGCTTGGGGTAGAAGCCCAGGAACACCAGCGCAGCGATCAGCGGGGCCATCGCCCAGACCTCACGCGAGCCGAGGTCGCGCAGACCCTCGAGCCCGGCGCGGGTGGGGCCGGTGAAGGTGCGGGCGTAGGCCACCAGGATGTAGACGGCCGCCAGCACGATGCCGAGGACGGCGATCGAGCCCACCCACCAGCTGTAGCTGAACGCGCCCAGCATCACCAGGAACTCCGACACGAACGGCGACAGCCCCGGCAGGCCGAGCGAGGCGAGGCCCGCGACCAGGAACAGGCCGGCCAGCTTGGGCGTGACCTTCTCGACGCCACCCTGCTGACTGATCAGCGACGAGCCGGCGCGGCGGCGGATCAGGTAGCCGGCGGCCAGGAACAGCGCCGCGGTCGAGAGGCCGTGGTTGACCATGAACAGCGTGGCGCCGGAGATGCCCTGGCTGTTCATCACGAAGATGCCCAGCACGATGTAGCCGAAGTGGCTCAGCGAGGTGAGGCCGATCAGCCGGAGCAGGTCGTCCTGGCCGACGGCGACCAGGGCGCCGTAGATGATGCTGATCAGGGCCAGGGTGATCACCAGCGGGGTGGCCCACTTCGAGGCCTCCGGGAACAGGCCCAGGCAGAAGCGCAGCATGCCGTAGGTGCCGATCTTGTCGAGCACGCAGACCAGCAGCACGCTGGTGCCGGGGGTGGCCGCAGCCGTGGTGTCCGGCAGCCAGGTGTGCACCGGGAACAGCGGGCACTTGATCGCGAAGGCGATGAAGAAGCCCGCGAACAGCCAGCGTCCGGTGTCGCCACCGATGTGCAGCGCGGCCAGGTCGGAGATCAGGTACGACGGGGTCCCCTGGTCGGAGGAGGCCGCGTAGAGGCCGATCACCGAGGCCAGCATCACCAGTCCGCCGCCGAGCATGAACAGCAGGAACTTGACCGCGGCTCGCGCCCTGGCGTTGCCCTCGCGACCGAACGAGCCGATCAGGAAGTACGCCGGGATCAGGGTGGCCTCGAAGAGCATGTAGAAGAGCAGCACGTCGGTGGCGACGAAGACCCCGAGGGCGAGGCCCTCGAGCGCCAGCATCAGCGCGAAGTAGGCGTTGGTGTTGGCGTCGTCGGCGTCGTGCCACGACGACAGGATCACCACCGGGGTGAGCAGCGCCGTCAGGCCCACCAGGGTGAGCGCCAGACCGTCGACGCCGACCGCGTAGCTGGCACCGAAGCCCTTGATCCACTGGTGGGACTCGGTGAACTGCATGCCGCCGCCTGCGTCGTAGCGCACCGCCACGACGACCACCGCGACCAGGGCCAGCAGCGAAAAGCCGAGCGCGACCTGCTTGGTCAGCACGGCGCCGGGCAGCCGGGGCAGGAACATCGTGGCGACCGCCCCCACGAGGGGGATCAGCACCAGCGTGGTCAGCCAGGGGAAGTCGTTCATGCGAAGTTCACCGCGATCAGGGCGAGGACGACGAGCAGGACGCCGCCGAGCAGGGACAGGGCGTAGGAACGGACGTAGCCGTTCTGGATCCGTCGGAACCGGGACGCGAGCCCGCCCGTCGCCAGCGCACCCCCCTCCACGAAGCCGTCGACGACGGCTCGGTCGAGGACGGTGACGCCGCCGATCAGGCGGGTGGTCGGGCCGACCGCGAGGACGTCGTTGATCGCGTCGCCGTAGAGGTCGGCGCGAGCCGCACGGGTGGCGAAGGAGACGTCCTGCGGGGCGACCCGCGGCACCTCGTTCCGACCGACCAGGAACCAGGCGGCAGCCACGCCGGCGGCCACCGTGAGCACCACGATCAGCGAGAGCAGCAGGGCCGGCATCGGCAGCTCCTCGTGCGGCGCGGTGCCGACGACGGGGCTGAGGTACTCGACGATCCAGTCGTTGAGCAGAAGGGCGCCGCCGAGCGCGGACAGCGCGGCGAGCACCATCAGCGGCACCGTCATCACCTTCGGCGACTCGTGCGGGTGCAGGTCCTTCTCCCAGCGGTCCTCGGTGAAGAACGTCATCAGCATCAGCCGGGTCATGTAGAACGCGGTCAGGCCGGCGCCGACGGTGGCCAGGATGCCCACCCACACGCTGTGCCCGTAGGCGGTCTCGATGATCTTGTCCTTCGACCAGAAGCCGGAGAAGCCCGGGAAGCCGATGATCGCCAGGTAGCCCATCGCGAAGGTGAGGAAGGTGACCGGAAGGGCCTTGCGCAGGGCTCCGTAGTGGCGCATGTCGACGTCGTCGTCCATCGCGTGCATGACCGAGCCGGCACCGAGGAACATGTTGGCCTTGAAGAAGCCGTGCGTGATCAGGTGGAAGATCGCGAACGCGTAGCCCGCCACCCCGAGCCCGGCGCCGAGCATCATGTAGCCGATCTGGCTCATCGTGGAGCCGGCCAGGGTCTTCTTGATGTCGTCCTTGGCGCAACCGATGATCGCACCCCACAGGAGCGTCACCACGGCGACCACGATCACGACCGTCTGGGCGTTCGGCGCGTTCTCGAAGATGAAGTTCGAGCGCACGATCAGGTAGACGCCGGCGGTGACCATGGTGGCGGCGTGGATGAGCGCCGACACCGGGGTGGGGCCTTCCATGGCGTCGAGCAGCCAGCCCTGCAGCGGCACCTGGGCGGACTTGCCGCAGGCCGCGAGCAGGAGCAGCAGCCCCAGGATGGTCATCGTCTTCGAGCTCGCCTCACCGGCCGCGGCCGAGACGCCGCTGAACGAGATGGTGCCGAAGGTGACGAACATCAGCATGATCGCCAGCGACATGCCCAGGTCGCCGACCCGGTTCATGATGAAGGCCTTCTTGGCGGCGGCCGCGGCCGACGGCTTGTGCTGCCAGAAGCCGATCAGCAAGTACGACGCCAGGCCGACGCCCTCCCAGCCGAGGAACACGCCCAGGTAGTTCTCCGCCAGCACCAGCATCAGCATCGAGGCGACGAAGAGGTTGAGGTAGCCGAAGAAGCGGCGACGGCGCTCGTCGTGCTCCATGTAGCCGATCGAGTAGACGTGGATCAGCGAACCCACACCGGTGATCAGGAGCAGGAACAGTGACGACAGCGGGTCGTAGAGCAGGTCCATGCCGGCGTGGAACTTCCCGGCGTCGACCCAGTCGAAGAGGTGCTGGCCGATCGAGCGCTCCTCCTCGGAGTGGCCCAGCAGCGAGACGAAGAGGGTCGCGCTGAGCAGGAACGAGCCGATCACGGTGGCGCAGCCGAGGTAGTGGGCCCAGCGGTCGGCGGCTCTGCCCCCCAGCAGGAGGACCGCGGCGCCGGCGAGCGGCAACGCGATGACCAGCCACAGCAGCGAGAAGACGCCGTCGCCGGAGGTCAGGTGCACCACCGGGATCTGCGCTTCTTCGACGAGTGCGTACATGTGTCCGATCACCTCAGTACTTCAGCAGGCTGGCGTCGTCGACCGAGGCCGAGCGGCGAGTCCGGAAGATGGTCATGATGATCGCCAACCCGACGACCACCTCGGCGGCGGCCACGACCATCACGAAGAAGGCCGCGATCTGGCCGTCGAGGTTGCCGTTCTGCCGGGCGAAGGCCACCAGCGCGAGGTTGGAGGCGTTGAGCATCAGCTCGACGCACATGAAGACCACGATCGCGTTGCGGCGGGTGAGCACGCCCACCGCGCCGATGCTGAACAGGATCGCCGAGAGCACGACGTACGGCGTGACGCTCATGCGCCCTCCTCCTCGGTGGTCGCGGCCGCGACGTTGTCGCCACCGGCGGGGGCGGACCCGCCGATCTGCTGCTGGATGACCACGACGTCCTCGGCCATCGCCGGGGCGGAGCGGACGGTACCGCGCGAGGAGAGCACCCGCGACACCGACGACTCCGCGGCGGTGCCGTCGGGGAGCAGCGCCGGGGTGTCGACGGCGTTGTGCCGGGCGTAGACACCGGGCGACGGGAGCGGGCCGAGGTGCAGGCCACTGGCGGCGTAGTCGCGCATCCGCTGGGCGGCGAGCTCGGCCTGGCCGGGACGCGGGGTGAGCCGCTCGCGGTGGGCCAGCACCATCGCGCCCATGGCGGCGGTGATCAGCAGGGCGCTGGTGGTCTCGAAGGCGAAGACGTACTTGGAGAACAGCAGGTTGGCCAGCTGCTCGATGTTCCCGCCGGAGTTGGCGGCGTCGAGGCCGATGGCGTCGCCGAGCGTGAGCTGGCTGATGGCGGTCACGAGCACCACTCCCAGCAGCAGCCCGAAGACCGTGGCCAGCACCCGCTGGCCGCGGATCGTCTCGACCACGGAGTCGGACGCGTCCACGCCGACGAGCATCAGCACGAAGAGGAAGAGCATCAAGATCGCGCCGGTGTAGACGATGATCTGCACCGCGAACAGGAACGGCGCCTCGAGCGCCAGGTAGAGCACAGCCATGCTGAGCATGACCACGGCCAGCAGCATCGCGGCGTGCACGGCCTTGCGCACGAACAGGATGCCGAGGGCTGCGATCACCATCAGCGGGGCGAGGATCCAGAAGGCGATCACGTGTCGGCCCCCTTGTCGGTGGCGTTGGGTGACAGGTTGCCGCGGTAGTAGTCGCCGTCGTCGGAGCCGAGCCGCATCTCGTGCGGCGGCAGCTCCATGCCGGGCAGCAGCGGCGCGAGCAGGTCGGACTTCTCGTAGATGAGGTCCGCCCGGTTGTTGTCGGCCAGCTCGTACTCGTTGGTCATGGTGAGGGCCCGGGTGGGGCACGCCTCGATGCACAGCCCGCACAGGATGCATCGCAGGTAGTTGATCTGGTAGACGCGGCCGTAGCGCTCGCCGGGGCTGTACCGCTCGTCCTCGGTGTTGGAGGCGCCCTCGACGTAGATCGCGTCGGCGGGGCAGGCCCACGCGCACAGCTCGCAGCCGATGCACTTCTCGAGGCCGTCGGGCCAGCGGTTGAGCTGGTGCCGGCCGTGGAAGCGCGGTGCCGTGGGCAGCTTCTCGAAGGGGTACTGCTCGGTGACGACCTTCTTGAACATGGTCCGGAAGGTGACCCCGAAACCCGCGACGGGGTCCCAGAACTGCTCCTTGAGGGTGGGCATCAGATCTCCTCGGCGGTCCGCTGGACCGCGTTGTCGAGACGGTGGTCGAAGGTGAGGCCGGCGGCGGCACCGCGGACCGGCCCACCGGCCGGCATCGGCGGCACGGGGAACCCGCCCGAGAACGCGTCGAGGTCCTCGGCGTACCCGGCCTTGGCGGCCTTGGCCCGGGACTTGTCGGACTCCGGCACGAAGAACAGGCCGAGGAAGATCACGGCCAGCACCCCGATCGCGATCAGCAGCGGCCTGCGGTCGATGCCGCCGTTGAGGCTGACCGCGCGGATGGTGGCCACCGCGACGATCCACACCAGCGCCACCGGGATCAGCCGCTTCCAGCCGAACGCCATGAACTGGTCGTAGCGCAGCCGGGGCAGGCTGCCACGGAGCCAGATGAAGATGAAGACGAAGAAGAAGACCTTGCCGAAGAACCACAGCAGCGGCCAGTAGCCCTGGTTGGCGCCGGCCCAGACCTGGTCGAGCCAGAACGGGGCGTGCCAGCCGCCCAGGAAGAGCGTGGTCGCGAGGGCGGACACGGTGGCCATGTTGATGTACTCGGCGAGGAAGAACAGCGCGAACTTCAGCGACGAGTACTCGGTGTGGAAGCCGCCGACCAGCTCGCCCTCGGCCTCGGGGAGGTCGAACGGGGCCCGGTTGGTCTCGCCCACCATCGCGATCGTGTAGATCACGAACGACGGAGCCAGGATCAGCCCGAACCAGAGCGTGTCCTGGGCGGCCACGATCTCCGAGGTCGACATGGAGCCGGCGTAGAGGAACACCGCGACCAGCGCCAAGCCCATCGCGACCTCGTAGGAGATCATCTGCGCGCTGGAGCGCAGCCCGCCGAGCAGCGAGTACGTCGACCCTGACGACCAGCCGCCGAGCACGATCCCGTAGATGCCCACCGAGGCGATGGCCATCACGAACAGCACCGCCACCGGCATGTCGGTGAGCTGGAGCGGGGTGCTGCGGTCGGTCCAGGGCACGTGCACCGAGGGACCGAACGGGATCACCGAGAACGTCACGAACGCGGGGACGACCGCGATGATCGGTGCCAGCACGAAGATGACCTTGTCGGCCGCCTTCGGGATGAGGTCCTCCTTCAGCGCCAGCTTCATGCCGTCGGCGAGGGACTGCAGCAGACCGAAGGGTCCGTTCACGTTGGGGC
>JBBQRV010000150.1:0-9299 GCA_038214475.1 Propionibacteriales bacterium
GGCTGGTCACCCCACCAGCCCTTCCAGTCCGGATCGTCGGGGAACGAGTGCAGGCCGAACATGGCCGCGCCCATGATCTCGGCGCCGACGCCCTCGAAGTGCGCGGCGGCGTGGGAGTCGTCGATGCCGGTCGTGCCGGTGTGGCTGGTGTCGCCGAAGACGCGCTCCTGCATCGTGCGGGTCGCGACATAGGCCGCCGTGAGGCGCCCCCAGTCCTCACCCATCGGGTTCTCCGGGGTCTGGCCGGTCGAGGTGTAGCCGTCCAGTGAGATGTTCAGGTCGATGCGAACGCGGGTCATGTCAGGTGTCCTTCTCCGGTGGTGCGGGTCAGGTGGCTCTGCTCAGGTGGCTCTGCTCAGGTGGCTCTGCTCAGGTGGATGGCGAGCCGGTCGGCGTGGCGTTCTGCGGGGGTGCGTCGCTCGCCGAGCCACAGGTGCAGGACGTCGAGGGCGCCCGGTCGCAGGCTCACGGTGCGGACGCGTCCGTGCTTCTCCGACGTGACCAGTCCCGCGTCCTCGAGGACGCGCAGGTGCTGCATGAGGGACGGCAACGCCATCGAGAACGGTGCCGCGAGTTCGGACACGACGGCGGGGGACGTGGCCAACCGTTCCACGACGGCCCGGCGCGTCGGATCCGCGAGTGCGCGGAGCACGGCATCGAGCTCGTCGTAATACTTAGGCACAGGCCTAACTATTCTTGAAGGGCCGGGATTCGTCAACCGGCTCACGCCAGGAACGTGGTCGCGTCCGATTCGGCTTCCTCCGACGAGGTTCTGTAGCCATCGGGACCGCTCCGTGCGATTCAGAGGCCGCAGGTTCCTTCCGCCCCCGTGGGCCTGGCCTTGGCGGAGGGGCTTTCGTGCCAGAACAGCGAACCTAGGCGAAGCGGCCGAGCGGCGGCTCAAGCTCGAGAAGGGACCGGATCAAGCGGAAGCCGATTCGCTCGTACACCCCGCGCCCGGACTCGGTGGCAACGAGGAATGCCTCGTGGATGCGGGCGTCGTGGACGGCGTGGGCGATCAGGGCGGAGGCAATGCCGCGCCGTCGGTGGTCGGGATGGGTTTGCACGAGCATGACGAGCCCGACGTCGCCGAACCTGCGTACGCCGACACTCGCTACCGCCAGCCCGTGCGCGTCGTGGGCGAGCGTGAGCTGCAGGTCATCGAGGCCACCGAGCTCCGTGCAGTACTGGACAGCTGTCCGCGCCGGCATGCCCTCGACGGCACAGACGAGCGAGCGGAGATCTGCCAGGTCGTCGGTGACGCGCATCGACACGACACCCGAGGTCAGCTGCGGCGGCAACGCATCGTGGCTCAGGGACGCCGTGGTGGCGGCCATGACGCAGAGGTCGTGGACCGGGCGCCAGCCCTCGTCCTGAAGGGTCGCCCGCGCGTGGCCGGCACCCTCGGCGACCTCGAGGTAGGACGGACTCACGGAACGGAGGAACGCACGTAGTTGCTCGCCGGGATCACCGTGGACGAAGACGTTGCCGCCGGGTGCGTCCTTGATCTGGGAGGCGGTGCTGATCAGCCCCGGCCTCTCGAGGACGCCGTGGCCCAGCACCTGGGCGCTGGCAGCGGTTGCTGCTCGCCGCAGGGAGACGTAGGAGTCCCACCAGGTCGTGGCGTTCATGCGGGCACGCTCACTCGTCGAGGCCCACCGAGCCAACCGGGCGAGGTCCGCGGGCTCGGACGTGGACGGGTGCCGTGCTCGGTCATCAGGGATCGGGCGGAAAGTGGACATCGGGCTGCTCCTGGGTGGGCCTCGGTCGATCGATCGAACGTGTGCCGGAGCACGTCGCGTGATCCCCTGACCCGTTCTCCTGGTCCAGGCGTTGATCGGTTGAGATGAGAGTGAGTATCCGCACGTGCATATGATCTGCGCCCCCGGTCGGCTATCGCAGGACCAGCACGAGAGCGATCACGAAGAAGAAGACCGTCTGTCCGCTGTGCACTGCGATCCCGATCAGCGAGCTCTTCCAGCGACGCGAGGGGAGCGCCACCGCGAAGGTGTCCACGAGGATCGTCTGGGGGATCACCCACGGCTCGTGCAGGTGGTAGCTCGCGAACAGCACCCCGTTGACCAGCCAGTCGGCCCGCCCGAACGACCCCATCCGGGGCAGCAGGAGCCCGCGGAAGAGCAGTTCCTCGCCCAGGGCGGTATTGAAGGTGAACATGACGATCAGGATCGCGAACCAGATCCAGTTGCCGGACATCCACTGCTGACCGACCTCGGAGCCGAAGAAGGCGCTCAGGTCTCGGTTTTGCGGAGTAGGCAGGGCGCAGCATCTCCTCGAGGGCGAGCAGCACCACCAGCGGGACGACCATCCACCAGAGCTTCCTGCTGGGCCTCCCGGTGCTCGTGCTCACGGGGGTGTTGAGCCAGAGCGCCGCCTTGACCACGGACCAGCTCAGGGTGCCCTGTTCCCTGCCTACCACGAGGAGCACCAGGAAGAACTGCCAGATGAGGCCCGCCGTGAGACTGAGGATGAGCGCCCGGGGAAGGGCGGTGGGGCCGGAGAAGGCGCGGGCGAGCACTGGTGCGATCACCCAGACGAGGATCCCCATGGGAAGCGCGGCTGCAGCCCACACCGTGAGCACTGTGCCCCTGCTCCACGTCGGAGTGTGGACTGGAGGTGCTGCGGTCTCGTAGCTGTAGGTGGTCATGTCGGGTCCTTCGCGGGTGTTTGGTGGGCGGTCACGGGTTCCTCGTGGTGCATCTCGGCGGTCAGGCTGCTCGGCTCCGTGCTTCGTAGGATCGAGCGGTGGTCGTCGGAACCGACGCATCCCTCGACCAGGGGCCGGCCGCGCAGGCGCCGATGCAGGGTGACCAGCAGGGTGAGGACGACCAACGCGGGCACGTACTGCCAGCCGGCGGGGACGATGGACAAGGCGCCGGAGGCGTTGAACGAGGCGTGCAGCATCGCAGCGGCGAGCACACTGCCCTTGGTGTCGATCAGGAGTATTCCGATGAGATAGCGCAGGAAAGGCGCCGCCCCGAGCAGGAACGCCCAGTTGACGAAGGCCTCGGACCACGTCGTCCCATGCCACCCGTCTGCCTCGAACGCCAGCGGCAGGTGGATCAGACCGAATGGGATCGCGGTGAGCAGCGACCCGGCCAGCAAGCCGCGCTGCTGCATGAGGCGCCGCTGCACGAAGCCGGACCAGGCGGTCTCCTCCCACAGGCTGGCGGTGAGGGCGATCAGCACCAGCAGCGCCAGATAGGTCAGGGCCTCGAAGGCCCAGCCGTGTCCGGGTGATTCCAGCGTCCCGGTCGCCACCGCCACCCCGACGGTGAGGACCGGCATCGCCGCCAGCACCAGGAGCCAGCGGGCCCCGATTCGCCAGACCTTCAGGCCGCCGAAGAGCCGGCGTACGGCACCGCTCCCGCCGACCCAGGAGCTGATCACCGCGGCGGTGCCGGTCAGGATCAGCAGCTCGGCCAGCTTTCCGGGGAACAGGTCGATTCCGGAGAGCAGGAGGGCCGTCTGCAGCGGCAGTGTGAGTCCGACGGCGACAACGCACAGCGCGGTCACGGGACGGTCGACCGCGCGTCGCTTCACGAGGCGTATCTGGGACAGCTGGGTAGTGGACACGAGGCCACGGTGCCGTCGGGAGTTTGCAGAATGTTTGACCCATCCATACCGAGCCGCTGCGTGCCATGCTTCCCAGGTGAGGGTGACGTTGCTCGGCCCTGTGAGCGCCTCGACCCAGGAGGGCCCGCTCGCACTCGGTGGGTTGAAGCAGCGAGCCGTCTTCACCCTGTTGGCCCTGAACGCTGGACGGGTCGTGTCCCTCGACCGCCTCGTCGACGAGCTGTGGAGCGACGAACCGCCTGCTCGCGCAACGCTGAGTCTCCAGTCGTACGTCGCCCGATTGCGACGTGTGCTCGCGGGCGCGACACCGCCAGGACAGGAAGTCACGATCGTGACGCGGCCGCCCGGGTGGGTGCTGACGCTGGATCCGCGCGACGTCGACGTGACGCGCTTCGAGGCCATGGTCGCGGCAGCGAGACGGCACCTCGCCGGGCATGAGCCCGTGGACGTGGCTGCGGGTGCGGATCTGCTGGAGGAGGCATTGGGCCTCTGGAGCGGTGCCGCCCTCTCCGGTCTCGAGGGGCTTCGGTTCGCTCAGGCGGAGTCGACCCGGCTCACGGACCTGCGCCTCGCTGCCACCGAGCTCCTCTTCCAGGCCCGTCTCGATCTCGGCGACACCGACTCCGTGGCTGAGCGCGCGGGCCAGTTCGTGACTGCGTTCCCGTTCCGGGAGAGGGCCTGGGCCGCGTTGATCCTGGCGCTCTACCGCTGCGGGCGACAGTCGGAGGCGCTGGCGGCCGCGGCCGCCCTACGGCGCTCCCTCGTCGAGGAGCTCGGTGTGGATCCGTCACCCGAGATCCGCGCTCTCGAGGAGCGGATCCTGCGTCAGGATCCGGCCCTGGCCGCCCCTGTGGTCGATGTGGCAGGTCTGAGAGAGATTGCAGACGAGTCGGCGCGAGGGGTCGAAGGTGCGCCAAGAGGACAACCCCACTCCCGGCTCGTGGGCCGTGACGACGTGCTCTCCGCCGTGGAGTCGATCGTGGCGCGGGCCGAGACGGGTGGTGGCGGGTTGATCGCGTTGGAGGCGCCGGCCGGGCTGGGCAAGTCCAGCATCTTGCGCATGGTGGAGAGCAGGGTCCGAGCTGGCGGGGGCGCCGTGCTCCGCGGGGACTGTGTCGGGGTGGAGGCTGCGCCCGCCCTGTGGCCGTGGGTGAGCATCGTCCGAAGCATCGCCTCGGTCATGTCGCAGCCTGCGACCGGCGGTGAAGCCCCCGGTCGTGAGCGGGCGATGGCTGCGGCGAACGCGGCGCTGACACTGTTGCAGATCGACGGCCCGTTCGATCCATCGCTGGCCCGTGATCCCGCCACCTCGCGGAGACGGTTGTTCCGCGCCGTCATCGATGCACTCCGGGAACTCCGACAGGTGCAGCCGGTCGCCGTCATCGTCGATGACCTGCACTGGGCGGACAAGGAGACGATCGCCTTGCTGTCGCTCGCCGTGGACGAGCTGGTGGAGGAGGGGGTCGTGTTCGCGGTGGCCATCCGCTCGTCGGAGCCGGGTGCCGACAACGCCCAGGACATGGTGCAGCGGATCCGTCGCGAGTGGGTGTGGCGCCTCGCGCTCGAGCCGCTCGGGGGCGCGGAGATCGCCGCGCTCGTCGAGGGCATCACGGGGGCGCCGCCCACCGCGGACGTAGTTTCGGTCATCCGTTCCCGCACGGCCGGCAATCCACTCTTCGTCTGCGAGCTCGTCCGCCTGCTGGCCAGTGAGCACAGGCTCGACCTGGAAGGCGTCAGTGCCACGCTGCCGAACGAGGTCCGCGACGTGTTGCAGCGCCGGCTCCACCGCCTGCCTCAGCAGACGGTGACCTTGCTGACCGTCATCGCCGTGGCCGGTGGCCCCACCGACCTCGACCTGCTGGCCGGCGTCACAGGGCTTGACGCGGACTCGATCCTCGACGCATGCGAGTCGGCGTTGCTCGCCGGGCTACTCCTCGACGCTCCCGAGCGTCCCGGACACTTCGTCCTGAGCCATGACCTCGTGCGACAGACCCTGGAGCAGTCACTCTCGACGGCTCGGCTCCTCCGGATGCACGCCAAGATCGCCGCGGCGCTCCAGCCATGCCCGCCCAGCCCGCAACGCGTCGTCGACCTGGCCAGGCATCTCACCGCAGCGGCGCCGTTGGTCGGCCCCGCCGCAGCCGTGCCGCACCTCGTGGACGCGTCGGGCGACGCTCTCTCGCGCAACGCCAACGACCAGGCCGAACACCACCTTCGTACGGCGCTGGACCTCGTCTCCCGCATCGAGATCGCCAGTCAGAGGGAGGCCCTCGAGGGTCCGGTACGAAGCCGACTGACCTTCTTGCAGCTCACCGTGCGGGGGGAGGTCGGGTTCGATGACGGGGGGGCACGGAAGACGTCGTACTCACCTCCGACCGATGACGAGTCTGCGGTGACCTGGCTCGGCGACATGATCCGGCTGACGGTCACCGGAGAGTCACAGCGGTACGCCGTACTGGCGGACGCTGCGATCAGGAGCGACCTGACGCCGGTTGCCCTGTTCTGTGCGCTGTTCGTCTCGGGGTTCGCCAACTATCTGCTCGGTCGGCACGCCGTGGCCCTGGTCTCGCTCGAGGCCCTTGAACCGCTCATCGCCGACGGGGTCGACGTCCACATCGCCGGCTTCTTCGACGGCGCCGTCGCCGCCGCCTCACAGTCAGCGCTCGCGGCCCATACCCGAGGGGACGAGGCGCTCGCCGATGACTGGCTGGCTCGAGCCACGCAGCGAGCTGGCCCGTCCGACCAGGCGCTGATGGTCGTCGCCCAGCACCGAACCTGGCTAGCTGCCATGCGAGGCGACGCCTGGGGGGCACGGCTTGCTGCCGCCGACGCCCATGCGCTCGCGCAGCGGCTCGACTACCTCCTCTACGGCCACGCATCGGACTTGATCGGCGGCTGGGCCGACACCCAGCTGGGCGAGCCAGCGGGCGTCGACCGGGCTGTCGCTGCGTGGGATCACTTCCGGGCCACCGGTCTGCGGATGTTCGCTTCGTTCTACCTGCTGCTGCTCGCGGAGGCATCCGCGGCAGCCGGGCGGCTCGACGACGCCCGCCGACTCATCGAAGAGTCGCAGTCAGCCCGCGCCGAGACGGGTGAGGAGTGTCCGAGCCCCAGGCTCGTCTCGTGGGCCACCTCGTTCGCGCGACCACCCAGCTGAACCGATCAAAGGTTGTTCAAGTCTGCACTGGCACGGTCCGCTCCTGACGAATCGGAGGTCCACGGTGCAGGGCTCGGATCATCTCGGCTCGCGCGTGCCCCTGGTGCTGCGCGTGATACCGGCCGAGCGACAGGTCCTGGCACGTCTGCTCGATCGTCGCCTCACGCGCGGCGCGGACGGCATCCTGTGGGAGCTGGTCGACGCCACTGCGGACGAGACCGCCTGGCCGGCTGGAGTGGCCCTCACCCGTCCCGGGCCTGACGACTGTGTCACGGTCTCGGTGATCGCTGTCAGGGACGGCGAGTCCGCTGCCGCGTGCGCCGATCTCCTGCGTGCCTTGATCGCCGTCTTCCGGGGGCGAGCCGCACAGGCCCTCCTCGTCGTGACCGCCGAGGAGTCGGTCATCTCGACCTTGCGGGCGTTGGGCTTCGTACCCGCGGCCACGCACGGCCACGACCTCTACGTCTGACCCTGTGACCCACCGCCCGTCGACCGGCCTGGTGCAAGCGGGCTGCAAACAACGTCCAAGTCCGTTCCAGGACCCTCGTCGGGTCGATCAGCTTTCCGGTGGCCACCGCGAACAACCCAGGAAGGAGCAACCCCCTTGAGCAAGGTAGCCCCCTCCCCCTCCGTCGACGCGCCTGCGTTGCGGGATCGCGGGGAGGCTGAGGCACCGCGCCCACGTGTCCGCGCCTGCATCGAGGAGTCGCTGCGCGATGTCGGCTACTCGGGTGCCGTGCTGGTGTGGAGCATCGTCGGCTTCACCATCCTGGTCTCCGGCGTCACGGTGACGCTCTCGCTGCTCGCGCTGCTCGCGCTGGTCGTCGGTGTCCTGGCCTGGATCGGCCTCGCGTACGTCGCCCGCTGGACCACCTGGGTCGACCGTGGCCTCGCTGGATGGCGGCGTCGTGAGCGAGTGCCGGCGATCTACCGTCGACCGGCCACGCGCGGGTTCCTCCCGTTCGTGAAGGCCCTCAGCACTGACCCCCAGACCTGGCGTGACCTCGTCTGGCTTGCCCTCACGTCACTGGTGGGGTTCGCGGGAGCCGTGGTGGTCGTCACCGCCGCGGGGCTCGCCCTGGCGTACGTGTCGATGCCGCTCTGGTACTGGGCGGTCACGGACCCGAGCACGCAGTACGGCCTCACCAACCTCGGGAAGTTCACCGTCGACACCGCGGGCGAAGCCTTCACGACGACCGCCATCGGGATCGCGCTCCTCCGCTGGTGCTGCTGGCGGCTCGGTGGTTCGCGGCCTGGCATGCGGGGCTCGCCGTACGCATGCTGGGACCGCTGCCAGATCAGCGGGCCACAGCCGCCGGGAGCATCCATGCGTGAGCTCGATCCGTTCCTGTCCACACCGCGCTCGTCCGTCAGGCCGACGGTCCCTTGGGAGTGGTGGGATCGGCGTCTACAGGCGCTCGACCAGCTCGTACAGCTGTCCGTCGGGGGCGGTGAAGTGCACGTACCGCTCAGTCTCGGAGCTGGCAGGGTCGTCCGTGGCGACACCTGCGGCGACCAGTTCTGCGACAGCCTCATCCAGGTTGGCAACGAGAAAACCCAACGACCGGGCAGTGTCGCCCATGCCGCCGGGGGACGCCACCGCGAACGAACTACCGTCCGGAAGCTTGAACAGGTCCGCTTCGACGCCCTCAACCTGGTGTCGAGAAGCGCCGAGGACCTCGGTGACGAACTCGGTCATGGCGCGGCGTTGTGGAGTAGCTGTTCCGGCGAAGCAGAGACCGAGGATGTGCACACGGCCGACCCTAGGGCCTCGGGCGATGCCATCGCCTGCCGTCTCGCCAACGGCCACCTCTGGGCTGGATGGCGCCGATCGTGGTCCGGTGGCTTGTCGAAAGGTCATCGGAAACGACCGGCGACGCGTCCGAGGCGTTCCGATAGAGTCGGAGGCGTCCGATGGGGAACCTCCTCGACAAGCTCGAGGTTGTCCATGGGGACCCGAGAGTTGCAGTAGCCCGGGGCTGGCCCGCGATCTTGCCCAGAGGTCGCAGGTTCCGATCCCGCCCCGCTACGATGGATGTCCTATGACATCGGCGACACCCGGACCACGGAGACGTGGGTTCGGGTGTTCGGTATTTCGGGATCGGTGGCCGGTAGTCCTGTCGGCGTCGGTGGTCACGCTCAACCTGGCCAGTGCCGACCCTCACGGTCGCCTCACCGGACAGACGGCGACACACTGAGTCTGGCAGTGTCACCACCAGACACCTTGTTCCATCGACACCGCCGGACACGACCAGCTCGTGACCAGCCCAGAACGGACATCCCTTGAGCCATCCCCATCCCGAGCTCCACGATGCACCCGAGCTGAGCCCGCAGGGCTTGCGAGTCGTCGCGCTCGGCGGCCTGGGCGAGATCGGTCGGAACATGACCGTGTTCGAGCACGCAGGCAAGCTGCTCATCGTCGACTGCGGGGTGCTCTTCCCCGAGGAGCACCAGCCCGGCGTCGACGTGATCCTGCCCGACTTCAGCTGGATCAGGGACCGTCTCGACCAGGTCGTCGGCATCGTCCTGACCCACGGACACGAGGACC
>JBBQRV010000151.1:0-9276 GCA_038214475.1 Propionibacteriales bacterium
CGATGTGGGACGCCTCCGCCGCGTTCGGGCAGATCCAGAACCAGGCGTACGGCTACTTCTTCCCGATGGGGCCCTTCTTCTGGCTCGGCGACCAGGTGCAGCTGCCGATGTGGGTGGTGCAGCGGCTCTGGTGGGGCCTGCTGCTCTGCCTGGCGTTCTACGGGACGCTCGTGCTGATCCGGCGGCTCGGCCTCGGTGTGCCCTGGACCCAGGTCCTGGCCGCGTTCACGTTCGCCCTGTCCTGCCACGTGACCACGGTGATCGGCGGGTCGAGCGTCGAGGTGTGGCCGACCGCGCTGGCACCGTGGGTGCTCTACTGCGTGGTGCGCGGCACCGCAGGGGGATCGGAGCGTCGCTGGGCGGGGGCGGCGGGGCTGCTCACGGCCGCCTGCGGCGGGGTGAACGCGGTGGCCGTGTCGGCGGTGCTGCCGCTGGGGGTGTGCTGGCTGCTCACCCGGTCCGGGAGGCGGCGGTGGGTCTTCCTCGCCTGGTGGGTGGGGACCACCCTGCTGGCGACGCTGTGGTGGCTCGCACCGCTGCTGCTGATGGGGGCCTACAGCTTCCCGTTCCTGGACTACATCGAGAACGCCACCATCACCACCCGGCCGACCGGGCTCACCGACGTGCTTTCGGGCACGTCGGACTGGGTCGCCTACGTCGACCCGGCCACCTACCGCGCCGGCCACCTGCTCGCCACCACGCCGTTCCTGGTCCTCGATGCCGCGGTGCTGGCCGGACTGGGCCTGGCCGGGATGGCGCGGCGTGACAACCCGCACGCCCGCTTCCTGCTGCTGGGCACCCTCGTCGGAGTGGTGCTGGTCTCGTTCGGCTACACCGGCCCGGGCCACGGCTGGGCGGCGGAGCTCCGGCAGGGCTGGTTGGACGGCAGCCTCGCCCCGTTCCGCAACCTGCACAAGTACGACGCGGTGCTCCGGCTGCCGCTCGTCCTCGGGGTCGGCCACCTGCTCGCCGTGGCCTCCCCGGTCGCCCGACGCCCCGTGCAGGCCCGGTCCGGCGCCTGGCTGCGACCACTCCTGGCGGTGGTGGCGATCGTCGGCGTCTCCACCCCGTGGTGGGTCTCGGTGGTCGCCCCGGTGGGTGCGGTCGACGCGGTCCCGAACTACTGGAACCAGACGGCCGACTACCTCGACCGCACGTCCGACGGCTCCCGGGTGCTGGTGCTGCCGGCAGCGGCGTTCGCCGACTACCTCTGGGGGGCGCCTCGCGACGACGTCCTCCAGCCGCTGCTCAGGACGCCGTGGGCGGTGCGCAACGTGGTGCCCCTGGCGCAGCCGGGCAACGTGGTGCTGCTCGACGCGCTCACCCGGGCGGTGGAGTCCGGGCGCCCTGACGACCGGCTCGCGCAGACCCTGGCCGACGCCGGGATCGGCCGCCTGGTGGTGCGCAACGACCTCGACCGCCTGGCCACCGAGGCCCCCGACCCGGCGGTCCTGCACCAGGTGCTCGATCACTCGCCGGGGCTGAGCAAGGAGACCGGGTTCGGACCGGAGGTGGGTGCCGCCAGCGTGGTCACCTTCCCCGACGGCTCGAAGGTGGCGCCGGACGGCGGGGTCTCCGCCGAGTACGACGCCGTGGAGGTCTACGGGGTGGCACCACCGGCACCCCGGATCACCGTCGTCGACCGGGCATCGGTGCTCGAGTCGACGGGCGGCCCCGGCGAGAGCCTCGACAGCGAGTACGACGGCCCGCGCATCCTCGCGGGGGACGCGCCCGGCGGGACCGGCGACCAGGTCGACGCGGGCGTCGAGCTGAGTGACGGGCTGCCCCGCCGGGAGAAGAACTTCGCCGCGGTCCGCGGTAACGAGTCGGCGACGATGACGGCCGACCAGCCCTGGCGGCTGGACCGGCCGGTGCACGCCCACCAGGTCGAGGCGGACCAGTCCCGCTGGGAGTCGAGCGTGGTCTGGCACGGCATCAGCGGTGTGCAGGCGAGCTCCTCGCAGGCCTGGGCCGATGCGCCCCCGCCGGTGCTCCGCTCGACCGCACCCGGGGCGGCGCTGGACGGATCGACACGCACGGCCTGGTCGCAGTCGTTCGGGCAGCCCGTCGTGGGTCAGTGGTGGCAGGTCGACCTCGACGCGCCGACCCGGCTCGACGGTCTCTCCGTGCGGCTCCCCGAGTCGTCGCCGGTCACCGTGCTGCGGGTCTCCGACGGGACCGACCACGTCGACGTCGACGTACCGGAGGGAGGCGGGCCGGTCGAGACTGCCCTGGGCTGGTCGGCTGCCGAGCACCTGCGGATCACCGCGATCGCATCGGCGTCCACGAGGGTGGGGCCGTTCGCGCTCGCCGAGGTCGAGCTGTCGGGCGTGGACGCCGCGCGCAGCGTGCAGCTGCCTGCTCCACCCGACGGTCGGGTCGTCGAGCGGGTGTCGCTGACGCGCGATCCCGGGACCGAGGCGTGCTACCAGGTGCCGGTCGTGCAGGTCTGCCGCGACGCCCTCGCGAGCACCGGCGACGACGGTGACGGTCTGCCGCGGGACTTCACGACCGACAGCGACGGCTCCTGGAAGGTCGCCGTGACTGGGTCGGCCCGGTCGGGCGCGGACGCGACGTCAGCGCTCGTCGAGTCTCTCCCCTTCACCCTCGAGACGAGCCGCTCCGCGTCGGCGGACGTGCGAGCCGGTGCCCTGGCGCTGGTCGACCGGGACCGGTCCACCAGCTGGCTGAGCGCTCCCGACGTGGACCGGCCGACCGTGACGGTCCGCTGGCCGGAACACCGCCGCATCAGCTCGGTGACGCTGGCACTCGCCCGGCTCAGCCCCGCAGGCAGGCCGCTCCGGGTCGAGCTGGTGGGCACCGACGGCACCCGGACCGTCGACCTCGACAAGCGCGGACGGGCCAGCTTCCCGGTGCTGCGCACGTCGCAGCTGGAGATCCGGATCCTGGACTGGAGCAGGGTGGGGGACGCCGGCAGCGGGGACGTCCTGCCGCCGGGCGTGGGCTCACTGCACCTGCGGGGGCCGGCCGGTCGCGACCAGGTGGCCGCCGGGTCGGCGGCGATCAGCAAGCCGTGCGGCTCCGGGCCGCTGCTCGACATCGACGACCAACGGGTCACCACCCGGGTCGTGGGCTCCCTCCGGCAGGTGACGGCCGGGGACCTGGACGTCCTCGTCTGCCGGACGTCGCTCGTCCTCGGCGCCGGACCCCACCGGGTCGCGGTGACGCCCACTCGGGCGGCCCGGATCGACCACGTCGAGCTGGTCCGTGACACCGCGGCCTCGACCGCCGCCCCGACTGCCCTCGAGATAGACGACTGGGGGAGCCGCCGACGGGTGGCCGAGGTGCCCGACGCCCCGCAGCCGCGGCTGGTCGTGGTGCCGGAGAACGCGAACGCCGGCTGGACGGCCACCCTGGCCGGCAACCGCCTGGAGCCCCAGGTCGTCGACGGGTGGCAGCATGGCTGGTGGGTGCCGGCCGGCACCGGTGGCACCCTGGTCCTGACGTTCGGTCCGCAACGGCCCTATGTCGCCGGCCTGGTCGCCGGCCTGGTCGCGCTGCTGCTGGTCGCGGCGCTCGCCTGGGTGCCGGCCCGCCGTCGTGGGCGCCGACCGGCCACGCTGCCCGGTCGGGGCCGGCTGCTGCTCGTCGGCGCGCTGGTCGTGGCGAGCGGCCTGCTCGCGGGGTGGCCGGGCTTCGCGCTGGCGGTGCTCGTCCTGCTCGGCCAGCGGTGGTGGCGACGTGACCGCGACGCGTGGGGCGTGCTGGCGGCTGCCCTGGTGCTGGTGGCCGGGGCGGCCACCGCGTGGGAGCGCGGACGGGTCAGCACGCTGACTGCGCACCCGTGGACTCAGTGGGCGCTGGTGGGCGCTCTGGTCCTGGCGGTGCTGGCCTCGCTGCCGAACGGGCCCCGGTCCTTGAGGCGGAGCAGGGGGCGCTCCACCGTGTAGTGGACGAGCGTCGCCAGCGCGATGCTGAGCGCCGCGGTGAGGGTCAGCACGGTGAGGAAGCGGCCCTGGAAGATGCCCAGGTCGAGCGCCCGGAAGACCGCCTTCAGGACCAGCACGTGGAAGCAGAAGATGCCGTAGGAGATCTCGCCCAGGAACCGCGGCACCGGGTGGGCGCACAGCCGCCTGATAAGGCCCTCCTCCTCCCGTCCGAACACCAGGGGCAGCACGAGGAAGGAGGCCGAGAGCAGGAACAGGACCACCTTGAAGCCGGCCTGCCACGTCGTGGGGGAGTCGAGGTTGCGCGGCCCCGTCAGCGGAGTGCAGCACAGGGCGTACAGCGCCGCCGCGACGAACCAGCACCCGGCCGGGTCGTGCGCGAGCCGGTCGAGCAGGTGGCCGCGCGGTCGGGCCAGGTCGGCCACGCTGACGGTGGCGAAAGCGATCCCGGCGCAGAACCAGGGCAGGTACCCGGGCAGCCACTGCGCGAAGTGCCCCTCGCTGCCGGGTCGGACCGCCATCACGCACTGCCAGACCACCCCGAGCACCGCGATGACGCCCAGGAGGATGAGCACCCGCCGCTCGGAGAACCGGTTCCGGCGGCCCAGGAGCACCGCGCAGATCAGCGGCAGCGCCACGTAGAACGCTGCCTCCGTCGCCAGGCTCCACATCTGGGTGAGCCCCGCCGGCAGCAGTCCCGCCCGGTAGAGCTGGAGCATCAGCAGGTTGGCCACCCAGTCCGACGTCGACACCGTGCCCCGGTTCGCCGGCTCGAGGGCCCATGCCACGACGACGGCGAGCCAGTAGAGGGGGAGGATGCGCAGCAGCCGCTTCCAGAGGTAGTGCGGCGTGGACGGGCGAGGGCGGCCCTGCAGGGCCCGCAGCAGGAACGGTCGACTGAGCAGGAAGCCCGAGAGCACGAAGAAGATCGCGACGCCGAAGTCCATCCGGGCGAAGACCGCCCCGGACCAGCCCCGGGTGATCTGGGCGGTGTCGAAGGCCGAGTGCGTGGTCAGCACCATCAGCGCCCCGAGGGCGCGCAGCGCGTTGAGGCCGGGATAGTTGCGTACGGTGCCGGGGACCACTGCCGGCTCCGTCACCTGCACCACCGCGCCGCTCACGACGCGCCTGCCACGAGCGGCACGGCGAACCCGAGCGCGGCATCGGCGACGCACACGGTGGCGCCCGGCGTGGTGGACCTGACCGCGATGCTCGACAGCGCCCCGTCGCTCTGGAAGTACACGTTGCGCAGGCCGGCGCGCAGGGTCACCTCGTGGACGGCGGTGCCCGCCTGGATCGTGACGTCGGTGTCCTGCTGCGCGACGTAGGACATCCGCACCCACCACTCGCCGTCCGCGACGGGCTGGTCCAGCAGCACCTGCGCGGTGTGCGTGGTGGCCGCGCGATAGCCACAAGGACCGAGGGGCGGTACGGCGGCACGCTCGCTGGTGACGCCGGCCGGAGTCACCAGCCCGTCGTCCCCGACGACGTAGAGGTGGTCGACCGAGGCCTCGGGGAAGCTCATCCGCGCGGCGAACATGCCGAGCACGTACCGGGTGGTGTTCCGCGGGTAGTCGTAGCCCCACATGATGTATTGCGGCACCGAGACGTTCGCCAACGGCGTCGGGTCGGTCGGCGTGCCCAGGCTCTCGTCGGCGTGCGCGAAGTACTCACGGGCCTGGTCGCTCTCCTTCCAGTGCTGGGCGTAGCGGACGCTCGAGAAGCCGGCCAGCAGGCACACCGTGACGGTGGCCAGGGCCACCCACTCGCGACTGTCGAGGAACGGGCTCGGCGTGCGGCGCTCCAGCGACTCCACGGCGCCGCGCACCGGCAGGGTGGCCAGTGCCAGGCCGAGCGCACAGACCAGCCCGAGCTCGGTGAGGTAGCGGAACTCCCGGCCGATCACCGGGCCCAGCACGCTGGCCCGCGCCGCGCCGATCAGCGCGATGTCGGAGCCGAGGAAGAAGAGCGGGAGGGCCCAGGCCCGCCGGGTCCGTGCCGTGCTCCGGTCGAGGTGCACGACCAGGGCGACCAGCGCCAGGCAGGACGCGACCACGAGCCCGCTGCCGGGGTCGGCCAGCTGGAAGGGGCCGGACAGCACCTCCCAGGTCACCGGGCCACCGAGCAGGCCGGGCACCAGCGAACGCCCCACCATGGTCCCGGTCAGCGCGAGCAGGGGGAAGTCCGCGCCGTTGCCGCCTCCCGGCAGCTGCACACCGACAGCCAGGTACACCGCGATGTAGGCCGCACCGCAGGCGACGTGGACCAGGAGACCAGCGCGGTAGCGGGCCCAGACCTGGCGGACCCGGTCGAAGAACGTTCCGCTGGCGAAGTAGGCCAGGGTCAGGATGGCGATCGCGCCGTAGACCAGCAGCACCTTCTCGTAGAACGCCAGGCAGCCCACCATCACCAGCGCGGTCACCAGCACCCAGCGGAGCCGACGAGTGCGCAGGTAGGTCAGGTGGGCGAGCAGGCCCCAGGTCAGGGCGACCTGCAGGGCCAGCTGGTTGACGCCCGCCGCCCACCAGATGAAGGCGGGCAGCGAGAGCGCGGAGAAGAGGTAGAGGGCCAGCGGAGGCAGGATGCCCCACCGGCTGCCGAACAGGCTGCGCAGCAGCGCCACCATGCCCAGCGACGCCACCGCCTGCAGCACCAGCAGGGTGATCGCGTACGCCGTGAAGCCGAGCGGGTCGGCGCGCACGAAGAGCCAGGTGAGCGCGAACCCGGCCGGCATCAGGTGCCCGCCGTACCCGTCGAGCACGAGGCCGGGAGTCAACGGCTGGTCGATCATCCGGGAGATGAAGGCGAAGTCGTCGAACTGGAACCACGAGCCGTACAGGGCCCAGCCACGCAGGGCCAGCTGCACCACCACCAGACCGAGCGCGGCCAGCAGCACCGGGGACCGGCGCGTCCTCGGACGAATGGCGCGCTCCAGGGAGGGGGACAGCACGTCCGGACTATGCCACACCCGCGCCCCCGTCCCGGCCGGTTCGGGCGGTCCGCCGACATGGTGGTGTGTCTCGCGGCTACTGGCGCGTAGCAAAGAGTTCCTACTCGCGCGTAGCCACACCTGTGACGTAGTGCACACGGGCTCCAGATCCTGCTAGGGTTCCCCGAATTCCAAACCGTGGAGAGGCTCGAATCGTGCGCAAGTGGGTTGCTTTGGTCTTGCTCTTCCTCGGGGCATTTCTGCTCGTCACCGCCGGTGTGGCAAGGATCTGGGGACCCGGCGCTGCCGAGCGCACCCCGCTGAACGTCAACACCTACACCTACCTCACCGGAGAGGCCGACAAGCTCAACCCGGCCACCGGCGAGGTGGAGCACATGAACGTGAAGTACCAGAGCCTCACCCAGGCAGACCCCACGAAGTCCGACGGTCACGTGGTCGCGTTCGTCAACTACAAGTGCGTGAACGCCGACATCGACAACCCGCCGGCCTGTCTGCCGGGCACGGACAACCGGCTGATCACGAACAGCACCGACACCTTCGCCACCGACCGGCACACCGCGGTGGCCGTCAACGACGCCAAGTACCTCGGCAAGGACCCGGTGCCGCACGAGGGCCTGGTCAACAAGTGGCCCTTCAACGCCGAGAAGAAGACCTACCCCTACTGGGACGGCACCCTCGGCGAGGCGGTCGACGCGAACTACGTCGGCACCCGCACGATCGACGGACTCGAGACCTACGAGTACGACCTCTCCGTGCCCGCCACGGACACAGAGATCCTCGCGGACACCCAGGGCACCTACAGCACCGACCAGAAGACCTGGGTGGACCCGCGGACCGGCTCGATCATCGACCAGGAGGGCGGCCAGGTCCTCAAGCTGCCGGACGGCTCCCTGGTGCTCGACATCAACGTCGCCTACACCGACGACACCGTGCAGGCGAACGTCGACGACGCGAAGGCCAACGCCAAGCAGCTCACTCTCGTCGAGGTGATCATGCCGATCGTGGGCCTGGTGCTCGGGCTGGTGTTCCTGGCGGCCGGCGTGCTCACCCTGCGGGGCCGCTCCCGCCGGCCGCAGGCCACCGCCAGCGACCCCGGCGTGACCCTCAGCAAGGCCTGACGCCGGTGGGTCCCTCGCGGGGCCCGTCCGGTCAGCCGAGCTCAGCCACGTAGATCGCGGTCCCTGGGGTGATCAGCCCCCGGGTGTGCGACCACCCGCCCCAGACCCGCTCGTGGCCCTCGGGCCACTGCGGCTCGGCGATGTCGCGCAGCACGAAGCCGGCGTCCGACAGCAGCCGGACCCAGTCGCCGATGGTGCGGTGGTGCTCGACGTAGGCCACCCGGCCGGTGGCGTCGTCGATCTCGACGTACGGCGTGCGGTCCCAGTAGGACTGGCTGGCCAGCAGGCCCGCCTCGCTGGGGTCGTCGGGGAACATCCATCGGGTGGGGTGGGTGATCGAGAACGCGAACCGGCCACCGGGGGTCAGCACCCGGGCGACCTCGCGCACCGCGACTGCGATGTCGCTGACGAACTGCAGGGCCCCGAACGACGAGAAGACCACGTCGAACGACGCGTCGGCGAACGGCAGCGCCGTCGCGGTGCCGCACACCGCCGGCACGCCCAGGCTGGTCTCCTCGTCGATGCGCCGGGCATGCTGCAGCTGGCGCAGGGACAGGTCGAGCCCGACCGCCCAGGCGCCCTTCGACATCAGCCAGCGCGAGCACTGGTTGGCGCCGGAGCCCACCTCGAGCACCCGCTTGCCGGTGACGTCGCCGAGCAGTCCGAGCTGCTCCTCGCCCAGGCCCTCGGGGCCCCACACGAATCCGACGTCGCCCAGGAAGGCGCCGTGCGTGGACTGGTACTCGTCGGCGTAGGCGTCCCAGTCGCGCCGGTTCGCCACTCGTGACTCACGCTCGTCGACGGGTCGTCGTTCGACCCGGACTGGGGGGTGCGGTTCCACGACTCGACCCTAGTCGGCCCACGGCGGACGGGCACAATGGCGTCCGTGGACCTGCCTACCGACCTCGTGCCGTTGGCCGGCGGCTTCAGCGGTGAGACCTTCGTGGCCGGCCGGGGGCCGGCCCGCGTGGTGGTCCGCGTCTACGGCGGGCGCTCGGCCCAGCGCGGCCCGGACGCGGTCGAGATCGACGCCGCCGTGCTGCGGCTGATGCGCGGCGTGCTGCCGGTGCCCGACGTGCTCGAGGCACGCCGACCGTACGGCGACCTGCCCGCGCTGCTGGTGACGTCCTACCTGCCGGGGGAGCGCGTCGACCTGCTGCTGCCCAGCCTCGACCGGGAGTCGCGCGCCACCCTGGGCCGGCGGCTGGGCCGGGTGCTGGACCGGTTGGCGCACATGCCGACCCTCACTGCGGGCACGTTCCGCGACGGCGCGCTCGCGATCGAGGCGTTCCCCGGCCTG
>JBBQRV010000152.1:0-9183 GCA_038214475.1 Propionibacteriales bacterium
GATGTCCGCCGCCCTGTGGTCCCGCTTCGTCGCCGCCACAACCCGGGGGGTGGTTTCGGCCGGCCCCGGGTGGGGGGGGGCCACCCGCGGGCGGGGGGGCCCCCCATCACGGCCGAGCTGCTGGGCTGGAGTCAGCGGGTCTCGCGGTGCGCGGTGTGCGTGCGGCAACGCGGGCAGAACTTCTTCAGCTCCATGCGGTCGGGGTCGTTGCGACGGTTCTTCTTGGTGATGTAGTTGCGCTCCTTGCACTCGACACATGCGAGCGTGATCTTGGGGCGAACGTCAGAGCTCTTGCTGGCCACGGGAAGTCCTTCGTCGATGGGTGATGCTGGGTGGTGCCGTGCTGCTGCTGCTGGATGGTGCGTCGCGTCTAACGGTAGCGGGGGCGGGACTCGAACCCGCGACACCACGATTATGAGCCGTGTGCTCTAACCACCTGAGCTACCCCGCCACTGGACAGGATGTCCCGCCGGTCGTGCTGACCGGCGAGACCCCAAACCCAGAGCCCCTTTACGGAATCGAACCGTAGACCTTCTCCTTACCATGGAGACGCTCTGCCGACTGAGCTAAAGGGGCAAGCGACGAGCAAGAATACACACGGCTGAGGGAGATCATGAAATCGGCTTCGCACGCCTCGTTCTACGCCCCGACCGGGGCCCCGCAAAGGGTGCTCTCGACCCCCGCGACAGCCGGCCCCTGGAGCCCCAGCGCGCAGCACGGCGGGCCCCCGTCGGGCCTGCTCGCGCGAGCGATCGAGGCCACCCTGCCGCCTGACCGGGTGATCGCACGGCTGTCGGTGGACCTGCTCGGTCCGGTGCCCGTGGGACCCCTGGAGGTGTCGGTCGAGGAGCTGCGGCCCGGGCGCCAGGTGGCCCTGGTCGCGGCCACCCTGCACGACCCCGCCACCGGCCGTGACTGTGCCGTGGCGCGGGCCTGGGCGCTCCCGCGCACCCAGGCCGGCCCGGGGTCGGCGATCCCCCTCGCGCACGGTCCCGAGCAGGGCGAGCGCCCCCCGCTGCCGCCCTCGTGGGTGGGCGGGTACGTCGACCACGTGGAGTGGCGCTGGATCACCGGTGCGGTGCTCGCGCCGGGGCCGGCCACCGTGTGGATGCGACCGCTGGTCCCGCTGCTGCCGGGGGAGCCGCTCACCGGCATCCCGATGCTGATGACGTGCGTCGACTCCGCCTCCGGGGTGAGCGCGGCGCTCGATCCGGCCCGCTGGGCGTTCCTCAACACCGAGCTCACCGTGCACGTGCTGCGGGAGCCGGTGGGCGAATGGGTCTGCGTCGACGCGGTGACCGAGCTGACGTCGACCGCGGTCGGCGTCGCCACCTCGGCCGTGTACGACGAGCTCGGGCTGGTGGCCCGCACCGCGCAGACGCTGCTGGTTCAGCGCCAGAGCGCCACGAACCAGGACGTCCCGAGCGGGTCGTCGCGGTAGCGCAGCTCGGCCTCGGCGCGGGGCATCGCCCGGCCCAGCGCGGCCAGCGTGTGCCGGCCGGTCATCGAGAGCTGCTCACCCAGGCGCTCGTCAAGGTGGGCCAGGATGTCGCCGTCGCCGTCCTCGAGGGCATCGGCCACCAGGTCGTCGAACGGGAAGCAGCGCTCGTCGAGCGGACCCTCGGGGCCGGCGGCGCGCCGCGCCGTACCGTCGGCGAGCACGAGCAGGTGGTCGCCCGGTGCGGCGCGCACCCCGGGCTCGGAGACGGTGACCACGTCGAAGGGCAGGTCGAGGGCCGCCAGCGCGAGCAGGTGGCCGACCAGTGCGCGGGCCGACTCCGGCGACAGCTCCACGGGGCTCCAGACGACCAGCCTCTCGGCACCGGCGGCCAGGTCGTGCAGGGTCTCGACGACGACCTCGCGCAGCTCGCCGGCCGGGTCGTCGCTGCCCTCGGGCGCCCAGACCAGCGCAGTGGTGGGGCAGACCGCGACGACCGGGCTCATCGAGCGACCGACCGGTCCTGGATCCGGGCGAACGGCCGGGCCTGCTCCAGCTCGTAGGCCAGGGCCAGGAGGACCGCCTCGGACCCGGCCGGGCCGCCGAACATCATCCCTTGCGGCAGCCCCGTGGCTGTGGTCGCCAGCGGCAGCGAGATCGCCGGGTCACCGGTGGCGTTCTGGACCGGCGTGAAGGCCACCCACTCCTCCAGCCGGTGCATGATCTCGGCATACTCCTGCCGCGGGTCGAGGTGGCCCAGCAGCGGCGTCTCGGTGGCCAGCGTCGGGGTGAGCAGCACGTCGTAGCTCTCGAAGAAGCGCGCCGACCGAGTGCGCGAGCGAGCCAGTCGGGCGATCGCCGTCGGAAGTCGGTGCAGGTGGTGCTCGCAGTGGGAGGCGAGCCCGCGGGTCAGGTTGTCGAGCCGGTCGGGGTCCCAGGAGCCGCCGTGCTCGCGGCGTCCGGTGCGCATCACCACCATCGCCAGCATCGACCAGTAGAGGACGAAGTCGGCCGGGAAGCTCTCGGGCAGCGGGCTCTCGGCCTCCTCGACGCGGTGGCCCAGGTCCTCCAGCAGCGACGCGGTGGCCAGGGTGAGGTCACGCACCTCGGGGGTGGCTCCCCGGCCGTGCGTCTCCGTGATCACGCCGACCCGCAGCCGCTTGCGTCCGGGTCTCGTCAGGTCGCCGATCGGCGCCAGCTTCACGTTGCGGTAGACCTTCTCGGCCTCGCGGAAGAAGGCCGCGGTGTCGCGGACCGAGCGGGTCAGCACGCCGTCGCTGATGATCCGCACCGGGAGCCGGCGCAGCACCGCGTCCTGGGCGAGCCGGTCCCGGGTCGGCTTGAGCCCGACCAGTCCGTTGACGGCTGCCGGGATCCGGATCGAGCCGCCCCCGTCGTTGGCATGCGCGATCGGGACGGCACCGGCCGCGACGAAGACCGCCGACCCGGAGGACGACGCGCCAGACGACCGCGCGGTGTCCCAGGGGCAGTGCACGGCGCCCAGCCGGGGGTGCTCGGCGGAGGCGCTGAAGCCGTACTCCGACAGCTGGCTCTTGCCCAGCGGCAGCAGCCCGGTCGCGAGGTACATCCGGGTGAACTCGCCGTCGGCCGCCGCCACTCGAGGAGTGAATGCGTCGGTGCCCGCGGCCGTGGGCATACCGGCCACGTCGGCGTTGTCCTTGACGAAGGTGGGCACCCCGGAGAAGAAACCGGGCCGCGGCATGCGGGCCTCGACGCGGGCCCGGTCGAAGGCGGCGAAGGCGAGGCCGTGCAGCTCCGGCTCCAGCTGTTCCACGCGGGCGATGGCGGCGTCCACGACCTCACGCACCCCGACCCGACCGGTTCGCAGCTCCGCGACCAGGCCCACCGCATCGTGGTCGCCGAGGGCGTCGTCGAAGAAGGCGTGCACGGGCGTCATGGCCACACGCTACCGGCGGACGCGGCGACCCGGTCGAGCACGACCAGTGCACGCGCGAGCACGGGCGAGTCGTCGTCGACCCTGGTCGCGACGACGAGCTCGACCCCCGGGATCTCTCCGGCCGCATCCGCGTCCAGCGGTCGGTACGTCGTGCCGCTCACCCCCAGCGCGGCCACCGGCGCCGGCACCACGGCGACGCCCAGGCCGGACGCCACGAACGTGACCAGGGTGGACGTCTCGGCCACCTCGTGGCGCACCCGGGGCTCGAAGCCGGCCCCCCGGCACAGGTCCAGGACGGTGGCATGCATGACGGAGCGTCCCCGACCGACATGCATGATCCAGTCCTCGTCGCGCAGGTCGGAGAGCCGTAGCCGGGCGTCCGTGGCCAGCCGGTGGCCGGCCGGGAGCGCCACCAGCAGCGGATCGGTGCGCAGCACCCGCGAGCGCAGCCCGCTCGCGTCGACAGGCGGTCGCAGCAGCGCCAGGTCGAGGCTCCGCTCGAGCAGCGCGCCCACCTGGTCGGGCACCAGCATCTCGCCGCGGAACGCGAACTCGACGTCGGGCAGCTCCTCTCGCAGCGCGCGGGCCAGGTCGGGCAGCACGCTGTAGGTGGCCGAGCCGACGCAGCCCACCACCAGCCGCCCCAGCAACCCGGCCTCGACCCGGTGGGCCTCTCGGCCGGCCTCCTCGACGGCGGCCAGGATCTGGCGGGCCCGGTCGAGATAGGCCTCGCCGGCGTCGGTGAGGTCGACCCGACGCGTCGTACGGCGCAGCAGCTGGACGCCGAGCTCGGCCTCGAGCTTGCGGATCTGCTGGGACAACGGCGGCTGGGCCATGTGCAGGCGGGCCGCTGCCCGGCCGAAGTGTCGCTCCTCGGCCACGGCCACGAAATAGCGCAGGTGACGGAACTCCATGGATTCATATTCGCAGAGTCTGAGTGATGCTGAAATGGATACTTCCGGATATGTAATGCGCGGCCTACGGTGGCCGCATGCCCGACATCGTGATCTGCAGCCCGCTCCGCACCCCGGTAGGACGTTTCGGCGGCGCCCTGGCCGACGTCCCCGCCGCCGACCTGGCGGCCACCGTGCTGTCCGAGCTGGTCGCGCGGACCGGGCTCGGCGAGGGCGAGGTCGACGACGTGGTGCTGGGCCAGTGCTACCCCAACGGGGAGGCTCCGGCGATCGGCCGGGTGGCCGCCCTCGACGCCGGCCTCGGCACCGGGGTCCCCGGCCTCCAGATCGACCGGCGCTGCGGTTCGGGCCTGCAGGCGGTGCTGTACGCCGCGATGCAGGTGGCCACCGGCGCCGCCTCGCTGGTGGTGGCCGGCGGCGTCGAGTCGATGTCACAGGCCGAGCACTACGCCCTCGGCCTGCGTCGCGGTGTCAAGGGCGACGGGGTGCAGCTGATGGACCGGCTGGCCCGGGGCCGGGTCACCGCCGGCGGGCGGCACCACCCGGTGCCGGGCGGGATGCTCGAGACCGCCGAGAACGTGCGCCGCAGCCACGGCATCAGCCGGGCCGACCAGGACGCGCTCGCACTGCGCTCGCAGCAGGCCTGGGGAGCCGCGCAGGCCGCCGGACACTTCGACGCCGAGCTGGTGCCGGTGCCGGTGCCGGGCCGCCGGACCACCACGCTCGTCGACGTCGACGAGCACCCCCGCCCCGAGACCACACTGGCCGACCTCGAGGCGCTTCGGCCGGTGCTGGGCCGCCAGGACCCCGACGCGACCGTGACCGCCGGCAACGCCAGCGGCCAGAACGACGGCGCCGCCATGTGCGTGGTCACCACCGCCGACGAGGCTGCCCGCCGCGGCCTCGACCCGATGCTGCGGCTGCGCTCCTGGGCCGTCGCCGGGGTCGGCCCCGAGGTGATGGGGATCGGGCCGGTGCCAGCCACCGCGCAGGCGCTGGCCCGGGCTGGGATCGGGCTGCACGAGCTCGACCTGATCGAGCTCAACGAGGCGTTCGCCTCCCAGGTGCTGGCCTGCCTGCAGGAGTGGGGGCTCGACGCCTCCGACCCCCGGCTCAACCCCAACGGCTCCGGCATCTCGCTGGGCCATCCGGTCGGCGCCACCGGGGCGCGGATCCTGGCCACCCTGGCCCACGAGCTGCGTCGCCGCGAGGGTCGCTACGCCCTGGAGACGATGTGCATCGGCGGCGGCCAGGGCCTGGCAGCGATCTTCGAGGGCGTGCGATGAGCGCGGTCGAGGTGCGCCACGAGCTCAGCGGCCGCAGCGACGGGCCGGTCGTCCTGCTCTCGAACTCGCTGGGCTCGACCACGGCGATGTGGGACCGCACCGTGCCCGCACTGGAGCCGCACTTCCGGGTGCTGCGCTACGACACCCGCGGCCACGGTGGCTCGCCGGTGCCGGCCGGCCCCTACGACATCGACGACCTCGTCGACGACGCGGTCGCGCTCCTCGGCCGGCTCGGTCTCGAACGGGTGCACGTCGTCGGCCTCTCGCTGGGCGGCATGACCGCGATGCACCTGGCGGCCCGGCATCCCGACCGCGTCGACCGGCTGGCGCTGCTGTGCACCGGGCCGCTGCTCGAGCCCCTGGAGGGCTGGCACGACCGGGCAGCCACCGTGCGGGCCGGTGGCACCTCGGCGGTGGCCGCACCGGTCGTCGCCCGGTGGTACACCGACGCCTTCAGGGCCCGGCAACCCGAGCGGGTGGCCGCCGCCGAGGCGATGGTCGCGGCCACGCCCGCAGAGGGGTACGCCGCCTGCTGCGAGGTGATCGGCACCATGGACCTGCGCTCGGAGCTGCCCTCGATCACCGCCCCCACGCTGGCGCTCGCGGGCGCCGACGACGTGGCCACCCCGCCGTGGCAGCTGCAGCTGATCGCCGACTCCGTGTCCGACGGCCGGCTGCTCGTCGTACCGGAGGCAGCGCACCTGGCCAACGACGAGCAGCCCGATGCGGTCAACGCCGCGCTCCTCGACCACCTCGGAGTACCGGCATGAGGCTCGACAAGCTGGTCGGCTCCCCCGAGGAGGCCGTGGCCGACGTGCCCGACGGCGCCAGCATCGCGGCCGGGGGCTTCGGGCTGGCCGGCATCCCGTGGGTCCTGATCGAGGCGCTGCTGGCGCAGGGCGCGAGTGACCTGACCGTGGTGTCGAACAACTGCGGCGTCGACGGCGCCGGCCTCGGGCTGCTGCTGGAGGAACACCGGATCAGCCGGGTGGTCGCGTCGTACGTCGGGGAGAACCGCGAGTTCGCCCGCCAGTACCTCGCCGGCGAGCTGCACGTCGAGCTCACCCCCCAGGGCACCCTCGCGGAGCGACTGCGGGCCGGCGGTGCGGGCATCGGCGCGTTCTTCACCCCCACCGGCGTGGGCACCCTGGTGGCCGAGGGTGGGCTGCCCTGGCGCTACGCCGCCGACGGATCGGTCGCGGCCGCCTCCCTGCCCAAGGAGGTGCGCACCTTCGGTGGGCGGGAGATGGTGCTCGAGGAGTCGATCGTCACCGACGTGGCGCTGGTGCGGGCGGCGGTGGCCGACCGGCACGGCAACTGTGTCTTCCACGCCTCCGCCCGCAACTTCAACCCGGCCGCCGCGATGGCCGGGCGGCTCACCGTGGTGGAGGCCGAACGGGTCGTCGAGGCCGGCGAGATCGGCCCCGACGCCGTGCACCTGCCGGGCGTCTTCGTGCAGCGGGTGGTCGCCCTCACCGCCGAGCAGGCGGCCCGCAAGGACATCGAGAAGCGCACCACCCGGGAGAGGACCGCGCGATGAGCTGGAGCCGGGACGAGATGGCGGCCCGGGCGGCCGCCGAGCTGCACGACGGGCAGTACGTGAACCTCGGGATCGGCCTGCCGACGCTGGTGCCCGGGCACCTGCCCGACGACCACGGCGTGGTCCTGCACTCCGAGAACGGCATCCTGGGCGTGGGTCCCTACCCCTACGACGACGAGGTCGACCCCGACGTCGTGAACGCCGGCAAGGAGACCGTCACGGTGCTGCCGGGAGCGTCGTACTTCGACTCCCCGCTGAGCTTCGCGATGATCCGCGGCGCCCACCTCGACGTGGCGGTGCTCGGAGGGATGCAGGTCTCGGCCACCGGCGACCTGGCGAACTGGATGGTGCCCGGCGCGATGGTGAAGGGCATGGGCGGCGCGATGGACCTCGTGCACGGCGCCCGCACGGTGATCGTGCTGATGGACCACCGCACGCGTGACGGCAGCTCCAAGCTGCTCAGCACCTGCACCCTGCCGCTCACCGGCAGGGCGGTGGTGACCCGGGTGATCACCGACCTCGCCGTACTCGACGTCGACGCCGGCGCGTTCCGGGTGGTCGAGCTGGCGCCGGGGGTGACGGTGGCCGACGTGGTGGCCGCCACCGACGCCGAGGTCGTCACATCGCCACCGTCGCCAGCCGGGCGTCCACGGCCGCCGGGCTGAGCACCCGGTCGAGCGCGAGGGCGGCGCAGCCGACCAGCCCGGCCCGGTCGCCGTACGTCGCGGGGAGGAACTGCAGGTCGCGGGAGGCGAGGGCCGTGGTGCGGGCATAGACGCTCTCGCGCAGGCCGGCCGTGAACAGGTCGAACGCCACTCCCATGTCGCCCCCCACCACGACGGCCTCCGGGTTGAGCAGGTTGATCGCGACCGCCAGCACCTCGCCGACGTACCGGCCGCTGTCGCGCAGCAGCCCGCGGGCCACGGCGTCGCCCTGGAGGGCCAGCGCGACCAGGTCGCGCACGTGACCGACCTCGCGGCCCTCGTCGGCCATCCGGGCGACCAGCGCCCACCCGCCGGCGAGGGTCTCCAGGCACCCGGTGCCGCCACAGCGGCAGGGCAGCCCGGCGGCGGACTCGACCTGGGTGTGGCCCAGCTCGCCCGCCGCGCCGCGGTGCCCCGAGACGACGCGGCCACCGGCGACGATACCGAGACCGAGGCCGGTGGACGCCTTGAGCACCAGCACGTCGTCGAGGTCACCGGCGCCCCCCAGCCGCTCCGAGCGGGCCAGCACGTCGGCGTCGTTGGCGACGAAGAGCGGCGCGTCGCAGACGTCGGAGAGGTACGGCGCGAGCGGCACGCCGTCCCAGCCGCCGATCACCGGGGAGTCGAGGCTGGCGCCGCGCTCCTCGTCGACCGTGCCCGGCAGGCTGAGCCCGATCCCGAGCACCGGGCGGTCCACCTCGCCGACCAGGGCGCGCAAGCGCACGGCGACCTCGGGCATCAGCTGGTCGGGGCCGATCCCGACCGGGTGGTCGTCGGAGCGCCCGGCCAGCTCGACGCCCTCGAGGTCGAAGACGGCCAACTGGCTGCGCGAGCGGCCGATCGCGGCCGCGAGCACGACGCCCGCGGCACCGTTGAAGACGAGTCCGCCGGGCGGGCGGCCACCGGTGGACGCCAGCTCGGCGCCGGGGAGCACCAGGCCGAGGTCGAGCAGGGCGGCGATCCGGGTGGTGATCGCGGTGCGCGACATGCCGGTGAGCCGGCGCAGGTCGGAGCGGGTGCTCGCCGCGCCACCGCGCAGCAGGTCGAGCAGCTCGCCGGCGGTCGCGGGGATGCCGGGGGCCACCGGAGTGGCGCCCGCGCGGTTCTGGGTCAGCTCTGACATCAGTGCCGATTCTGACACGATCCGTACGAGTTGGTCGAAAGTTTCCCTCCTTGTGTCTCAAAAGCACCTAAGGTGGGCTTGTATCGATCCAAAGATCTTTCTACGGTAGGTGTCATGTCCCAGCCCAGCCCGCCCGTCGCCGTCCCCGAGTCGTGCGACTTCACCGTCTTCGGCGGCACCGGCGACCACGCCCAGCGCAAGCTCCAGCCCGCGCTCTACCTCCGTGACCTCGAGGGCCAGCTGCCCGACGACGCCCGCAT
>JBBQRV010000153.1:0-9032 GCA_038214475.1 Propionibacteriales bacterium
TCGATCTCCAGCACGGCCATCGGCGACGCCCTCGGGCTGCCGCTCTACGGCGGCTTCGTGGACCTCGACACCGAGAGCCCGAAGGCCACCCAGGCCCTGGCCAAGGCCGAGCTCCCGGACCTGAGCAACGGTCCGCACTTCTTCTACGGCCTCCAGTGGTGGTTCTTCGGCCTGCTGGCGATCTTCGGGTTCTTCTACCTGCTCTACGACGAGTGGCGCGGCCCCCGCCGCAGGCGCACCGGGTCCCGGGAGGACGTGTCAGAGCGCGCGCAGCATGCCCCCGTCGACGGGCAGCATGGCACCCGTCACGAAGCCGGCCGCGGGTGACATGAGGAACGCCGCGACCCGGCCGAACTCCGTCGGCTCGCCGTAGCGTCCCAGCGGGATGCCGGCCTCCGCCCGGGCCCGCGCGGCCGCGGCGTCCCCACTGGCGTCGTCGAGCTCCTGCACCCGCTCGGTCTCGATCCGGCCGGGCAGCAGCCCGTTGACCCGGATCCCCCGGGGACCGAGCTCGTCGGCCATCGTCTTCGCGGCCATCGCCAGGCCCGGGCGCAGCCCGTTGGACAGCGCCAGGCCCGCCAGCGGGGAGCGCACCGACGACGACAGCACGAAGGTCAGGCTCCCGCCGGCACCCAGCACGGGGGCGACCTCGCGAGCCACGCGTACGGCACCGAGGAAGACCGTCTCGAAGGAGTCCCGCCACTGCGCGTCGGTGAGCGCGCTCATCGGTCCCGGTGGCGGTCCGCCCACCGAGATCAGGGCTCCGTCGAGGCGGCCCCAGGTCTTCTGCGCGGTGGAGATCAGTAGGCCGGGGGTCGCGGTGTCGGCGTTGTCGGCGACCACGCCGACGGCCGACGGCCCGAGGTCAGCCACCGCAGCATCGAGCGAGGTGCGGGAACGGCCGGAGAGCACCACCCGCGCTCCGTCGGCCACCAGCTGGGTGGCGGCGGCACGACCGAGCCCTCGGGCTCCGCCGGTGACCAGGTAGACGCGGTCCGTGAGTCCCAGATCCATGCGTCGATCCTGCCACCGCCGGTCGGCTACAGGGGCGACAGGTCGTCGATGAACTGGGTGCGGTAGAGGTCGCTGTAGAGGCCGCCCTCGGCGAGCAGGCTGGCGTGGGTGCCCGACTGGACGACCCGGCCGTGGTCGATGACCAGGATCTGGTCGGCCTGGCGGATCGTGGAGAGACGGTGCGCGATCACCAGAGACGTGCGGTCGGCCAGCGCCGCGTCGAGGGCCTGCTGCACCGCTGCCTCCGACTCGGAGTCGAGGTGCGCGGTGGCCTCGTCGAGCACCACGATCGCCGGCGCCTTGAGCAGCAGCCGGGCGATGGCCAGCCGCTGCCGCTCGCCGCCGGAGAGCCGGTAGCCGCGATCGCCCACCACGGTGTCGAGCCCGTCGGGCAGGGCGCGCACCAGCCGGTCGATCTGGGCCGAGGTCAGCGCGGCCCACATCTGCTCGTCGGTAGCGCCGGGACGGGCGTAGCGCAGGTTGGCGCCGATGGTCTCGTGGAACATGTGCGCGTCCTGGGTGACGTAGCCGACGGCGTCCTCGAGCGACTGCAGCGTCACGTCGCGGACGTCGACACCTCCGACCCGCACGGTGCCCTCCACGACGTCATAGAGCCGGGCGACCAGGTGGGTGATGGTCGTCTTGCCGGCGCCCGAGGGCCCGACCAGGGCCACCATCTGGCCGGGGTGGGCGGAGAAGCTGATGTCGCGCAGCACCGGGCCGGAGTCACGGGAGTCCTTGCGGGCGACCACCTCGAGGGAGGCCAACGAGACGTCCTCGGCGCGCGGGTACCCGAAGGCCACGTGCTCGAACTCGACGCTGGCCGCGGTGGCGGGCAGCGCGACGGCGTCGGGCTTCTCCTGGATCATGGAGGGCAGGTCGAGGACCTCGAAGACCCGCTCGAAGCTCACCATCGCCGTCATCACGTCGATACGCACGTTGGAGAGGCCCTGCAGAGGTCCGAGCAGCCGCAGCAGCAGGGTGCCGAGGGCCAGCAGGGTGCCGAGGCTCAGGTGACCCTGGACCGCGAGCACCCCCCCGAGGCCGTAGACCAGCGCCGTGGCCAGCGCGGGAACGGTCATCATGGCGGCGGCGAAGACCCGGGTGAGCAGGGAGATCCGGATGCCGAGGTCGCGCACCCGCGCCGCCTTGCGGGCGAAGAGCTCGTCCTCCTCGTCGCGCCGGCCGAAGAGCTTCAGCAGCATCGCGCCACCGACGTTGAAGCGTTCGGTCATGGCGTTGCCCATGTCGGCGTTGCCGTCCATCTGGTCGCGGGTGAGCCCGGCCAACCGGTTGCTGACCCAGCGCGAGGTGAGCAGCAGGATGGGGAAGAGCGCGAGACACAGCAGGGTGACCGGCCAGCTCAACGCCAGCATGGTCACGCCGACCACGAGCACCGAGATCATGTTGGCCACGGTGTTGGACAGCGTGGAGGTGAACGCCCGCTGGGCGCCGATCACGTCGTTGTTGAGCCGGCTCACCAGGGCGCCGGTCTGGGTGCGGGTGAAGAACGCGAGCGACTGGCGCTGGACGTGGCCGAACACCTGGGTGCGCAGGTCGAAGATCAGGCCCTCGCCGATCCGCGACGACAGCCAGCCGCCCCCGACACCGAGCAACGCGTCGAAGAGCGCCACCACGGCCATCACCACGGCCAGGCCGATCACCAGCCCGGTGTTGCCGGTGCTGATGCCGTTGTCGACGATCGCCTTGATCAGCAGCGGCGTCACCACCACCAGCCCGGCGTCGAAGACGGTGAACAGGAGGAAGCCGAGGATCAACCGCCGGTGAGGTCGGGCGAACTGGAGCACCCGGCGCACCGTGCCCCGGTCGAGCTTGTTGTCCACGACGCTGCGATCCGTGCGCATGTGACGCCACCCGGCGCCCATCCCCATCATCGACACGCTGCACGTCCCTTCGGTCTCATCTGCTCAGCAAACGTCCTGGCACCGACAGTTGTTCCGCTCAGGCGAGCGACACCAGGTCGGCGTAGTCCTCGTTCCAGAGGTCCTCGTCGCCGTCGGGCAGCAGCAGCACCCGGTCGGGTTCGAGCGCGCGTACGGCGCCCTCGTCGTGGGTGACCAGGATGATCGCGCCGGCGTAGGTGCGGATGGCGGCCAGCACCTCCTCGCGGGAGGCGGGGTCGAGGTTGTTGGTGGGCTCGTCGAGCAGCAGCACGTTGGCGCTGGAGACGACCAGGCTGGCCAGTGCGAGCCGGGTCTTCTCCCCACCCGACAGCACGGCCGCCGGCTTGTGGGCGTCGTCGCCGGAGAACAGGAACGACCCGAGCACGCTGCGGGCCTCGCCGTCGGTGAGCTGCGGCGCCGCGCTCTGCATGTTCTCCAGCACGGTGCGGTCGGTGTCGAGGGTCTCGTGCTCCTGGGCGTAGTAGCCCAGCTTGAGCCCGTGGCCGGGCACCACCCTTCCGGTGTCGGGCTGGTCGACCCCCGCGAGGATCCGCAGCATGGTGGTCTTGCCGGCACCGTTGAGCCCGAGGATCACCACTCGGCTGCCCTTGTCGATGGCCAGGTCGACGTCGGTGAACACCTCGAGGGAGCCGTAGGACTTCGAGAGCTCCTCGGCGGTGATCGGGGTCTTGCCGCAGGGCGCCGGCGCGGGGAACTTGATCCGGGCCACCTTGTCGGCCTGGCGCTCGCCCTCGAGCCCCGACATCAGCTTCTCGGCCCGCTTGAGCATCGACTGCGCGGCGGTGGCCTTGCTGGCCTTGGCCCGCATCTTGTTGGCCTGGTCGGTCAGTGTCTTGGCCTTGGTCTCGGCGTTCTGGCGCTCCCGCTTGCGCCGGCGCTCGTCGGTCTCACGCTGGGTGAGGTAGGCCTTCCAGCCCATGTTGTAGACGTCGATCTCGGCCCGGTTGGCGTCGAGGTGCAGCACCTTGTTGACGGTGTTCTCGAGCAGGTCGTTGTCGTGGCTGATCACGATCAGGCCACCACGGTGGGCCCGCAGGAACTCGCGCAGCCAGACGATGGAGTCGGCGTCGAGGTGGTTGGTGGGCTCGTCGAGGAGCAGGGTCTCGGCACCCGAGAACAGGATCCGGGCCAGCTCTACGCGGCGGCGCTGACCACCGCTGAGCGTCTTCAGGGGCTGGCCGAGCACCCGGTCGTCGATCCCGAGGCTGCTGGCGATCTGGGCGGCCTCCGACTCGGCGGCGTACCCACCCCCGGCGTGCAGCTCGGCGTCGGCACGGGTGTAGCGGCGCATCGCCCGGTCGGCCACGTCGGGGTCGCTGGAGCCCATCTCGGCCTCGGCCAGCCGGAGCCGGCGTACGACGTCGTCCAGCCCGCGCGCGGAGAGGATCCGGTCGCGACCGAGCACCTCGGGGTCACCGATGCGGGGGTCCTGGGGCAGGTAGCCGACCTCGCCGTTGCTGAGCACCTGCCCGGAGGCCGGCAGGGCCTCGCCGGCCAGGATCTTGGTGAGGGTGGTCTTGCCCGCGCCGTTGCGGCCCACGAGTCCGACCTTGTCGCCGGCGGCGATCCGGAAGTTGACGTTCTCCATCAGCAGCCGGGCGCCGGCGCGCACTTCGAGGTGTTGGGCGGTGATCACGATGCAGTTCCTGGGGCAGTGGGGATGGGCGGGGGCACGTCACCCACTCAGTCCGTCAGGCAACTCATGCCACCAGTGTACGGCGCAGCGGCGCCGCGGGATCATTCCGCGACCCTGCCCCGGTGCCCTCAGCGGTGCTGTGCACCCATGAAGGCCGTCAGCTGCGGCCCTGCTCGCCGGGGAAGGCTACCCGGGCGCCCCGGACCCCATCCTTTCGTCGATCGCCGAGCGCAGGGGCAGCGAAGGCACCGCGCCGCCGGTCTCGGTGGCCAGGGCACCGGCGACGCCGGCCCGCTCCAGCGCCTCGGCGGTGCCGAGCCCGCCGGCGAGACCAGCCGCCAGCGTGCCCACGAAGGCGTCGCCCGCACCGGTGGTGTCGACCACCCGGGCGGGCCTGCCAGGCAGCCGCACCAGGTCGTCGGCCACGTGCAGCGCCCCCTCGACACCGAGGGTCACCACGACCTCGTCGACCCGGTGGCGCAGCGCACGGGCCGCGTCCTCGGGATCGCTCCAGCCGCTGATCACGGTGGCCTCGTGCTGGTTGACGACGAGCAGGTCCACGACATCGAGCAGCTCCTCCGGGAGCTGGGCCGCGGGGGCCGCGTTGAGGAGCACCCGTACGCCGGACGCGCGGGCGTGCAGCGCGGCGGCGAGCACGCGGTCCAGGGGGATCTCCAGTTGGAGGACCAGCACCCGGGCGGCGGCGACCAGGGCGGCGGCCCGGTCGTCGAGGGTGGCGGCGGCCAGGTTCGCGCCGCTGGTCACCACGATGCTGTTCTCCCCCACCGCGTCGACGAGCACGGTGGCGGTCCCGGTCGGCAGGCCCACACGGAGCGTCCCGCGGGCGTCGACCCGCTCCGCGGCCAGGGTCTCCAGCACCAGGTCGCCGTGCTCGTCGGCACCGACGCAGGCCACCAGCGCCACCGTGGCCCCGGCCCGCGACGCCGCCACCGCCTGGTTGAGACCCTTGCCGCCCGGATGCCGGGCGGTGTGCCGCGACAGCACCGTCTCGCCCGGTCCGGGGATCCGCTCCACCCCCAGCACCAGGTCGATGTTGGCGCTGCCGACGACGACCACGGACGGGGCGGCGCCGGACGACGCATCGATGCTCATCCCGGCACGTTATCGCCCCACGCGGACGGAGATCGCTACGCTACGGGCCGGGGATGGTCCCCGCGGACAGGAAGGGCCGTCACGATGCGTTTCAACCCCAAGGCCCGGATCGACACCAGCCGGGTCTCCGACGGAGGTGGTCGTGGCGGCGGCGGCATGGGCGGCGGCCTCGGCGGCGGCGGGGGCCAGATGCGGCTCCCCATGCCCGGCGGCACCAAGGCAGGTGGCGGTGCCGCGGGCATCATCATCATCATCCTGTTCGTGGTCCTCACCCAATGCCTGGGCAATGGCAGCACCTCGGGCGCCGGCCTGGACACCTCGCAGATGGTGGCGTCGGACTCCGGGCGCTACGACAACTGCAAGACCGGTGCGGACGCCAACTCCGACACCGACTGTGCCCGGGTCGCGGTGGAGAACTCGCCGCGTGACTACTGGTCCGGCACCCTCCCCGACCAGTCGCAGACCGCGTTCGACCCGGCGACCCTCGAGACGTTCACCGGCTCGGTGGGCACCGGCTGCGGGCAGGCGACCTCGCAGGTGGGTCCCTTCTACTGCCCTCCGGACCAGCGCATCTACCTCGACACCAGCTTCTTCAAGGACGTGCTGGAGCGCCAGCTCGGTGGTCCCGGCGGCGCCTTCGTCGAGCCGTACGTCATCGGCCACGAGTACGGCCACCACATCCAGAACCTCCTGGGCACGATGGGCCGAGTGAAGACCCAGCAGGGGCCGCGCAGTGACGCCGTACGCCTCGAGCTGCAGGCGGACTGCTACGCCGGCATGTGGACCCGCTCGGCCACCCAGACCCAGGACGCCGACGGCAACGTGCTCATCACCGACCTGACCGACCAGGACATCAAGGAGGCCATCGCGGCCGCCTCCGCCGTCGGCGACGACAAGATCCAGCAGAAGACGCAGGGCCAGGTCACGTCGGAGACGTGGACCCACGGCTCGGCGGCCTCGCGGGTGAAGTGGTTCCAGACCGGCTACCAGAACGGCACGCTGGCCGCCTGCGACACCTGGGCCACCAACGACCTGTGAGCCTCAGCCCAGCTCCAGCAGTGCCTCGATCTGGCTGAACTGTCGCTGCAGCGAGCGCAGGTAGGGCGCGACGCTCGGGTGCCGGAACTTGCCGGCCAGGGCGCCGCTGCCCTCAGCCGCGCGGGCCAGGGCCCACTCCGCACGCGAGAGCGCCGTGTAGACGGCCGAGACCCGGGCGCCGAGCTCCACGTCGGTCCGGCTCGCCGTACCGGACGGGAGCGCGTCGAGGTAGGCCGCCAGCAGCGGCTCGAACTCCTCGCGGGCGCTGAGCGAGTAGTAGCCGAGGTCGGCGCCGACCGGGCCGGTGCCGAGCGTGGCCCAGTCGATGGCGATCACCGAGTCGAGGTCGTGGGCGGGCAGGTTCTGCGGCGTCGGGTCCCCGTGCTGGGGCACCTGCGGGAGCGCGGCCAGCAGGGCGAGGTGGTGGTTGCGTCGCGACCACAGGTGCTCCGCGACGTCCGCGACCGTGGTGCGGGCCAGGGTCGGCCATCCGCCACCGTGCTCGACGCGCCGGATCCGGTCCACGAGCTGGGTGCGCACCAGCCACGGGTACGCCGCCAGCGTGGCACCCGCGAAGCGAGCCAGTGAGCGGGCCACGAAGAGGCCGCCCGGAGGCTTGTCGTCGAGATGGCTGAACCAGAGCGTGACGCCCTCGGCGTCCTCCTCCACGTTGCGGCACGGATCGGCACGCAGGCCCGGCGTACGTTCCACGATGCCGCTCAGGGCCACCTCGACCGGCCTGCGCCAGTAGGCGAAGTGGGCAGGCTCCGAGAGCTCGTGCGGGTCGCCCGGGAGTGGCGCGGTGAGCCGCTTGACCACCTGGTCGCCGGCCAGCCAGACCCCCGCGGTCGACGCACCGAGACCGGCGGTGAGGCGCTGCCAACCCGGCTCCGGCTGCCACATGCGTTCATCCTGACACGGGCGAGTCCCGGGCCGTGATCACCGGACGCCCGCGGCGCGCCCTGTGGGTCCGGCCCGGCCGCCCCGGGGCCGATGATTCCTCGGGCCCGTCGTGGTCCGACTCGGTATGGACCTGGTGATGGACGGCCTCGTGTTCGGTGAGTCGCCGCGTTGGCGCCACGGGCGGCTCTGGGTCTCCGACTGGGGCGCCGGCCGGGTCTACTCGGTCGGGCCCGACGGCAGTCCCACGGTGGAGGCGGAGGTCGCGTCGTTCCCGATGTGCATCGACTTCCTGCCCGACGGGCGGTTGCTGGTCGTGTCGTCGTCCGATCGCCTGCTGGTGCGACGTGAGCCCGACGGTTCCCTGGTACCGCACGCCGACCTGGCGGCGGTGTCCACGAAGCCCTGGAACGACATCGTCGTGGACAGCCGGGGCCGGGCCTACGTCAACAGCATCGGCTTCGAGTTCCCCGGCGAGGAGTTCGCCCCGGGGTTCGTCGTCCTGGTCACGGCCGAGGGGGTCGTGACGCCCGTCGCGGAGGGGCTCGCCTTCCCGAACGGGATGGCGATCACGGCGGACGGATCGACCCTGGTCGTGGCCGAGTCCTACGCCGAGCAGCTGACGGCGTACGACGTCGCCGGCGACGGCACGCTGTCGGGACGCCGGGTCTGGGCCACGACCGCAGGGGACCATCCCGACGGCATCTGCCTCGATGCGACCGGCGCGATCTGGTACGCCGACGTCGGGCGACGGCACGGCGTGCGGGTGCGTGAGGGCGGCGAGGTGCTCGCGACGGTCGAGCTCGACCGGGGCGCCTTCGCGTGCACGCTCAGCAGGGACGCCCGGCCCACCTTGTTCGTGGTGGGCCAGGACTGGGCCGGCCCCGGGTCCGTCGGGAGCGCGACCGGTCGGGTGGTGGCGTTCCCGACGCCCTCACCCGGCAGCGGCCACCCGTAGCGGCGGCGGCCTTCTCCCGCCGGCCGCCCGGATCAGGCCAGGTCTCGGCGCCGGAAACCCACCAGGCCGACCGCGCCGAGCGCGAGCCCGACCGCGAGCAGCAGCAGGAACGGCGGCCATCGGAACGACTCGGCGGGCACCAGGGCCAGGTGGTCGAACGGCGAGATCGCCTTGACCCACTGCGGGAAGCGGAGCAGCTGGCCGAAGAACATCACGACCACGCAGAACGCCAGGCCGATCCAGGCCAGCATCGCCAGCCGGGGCCGCCAGCCGTAGAGGGCGACCGACAGGCCGACCAGCACCAGCACGGGTGCGGCGTACCCGAGGTTCGCGGTCGTGAACCGGGCGATCGCCGCACCGTCCCCGGTGACCAGGGCGTAACCCACCCCGAGCCCCAGGCCGGACACCAGCACCACGAGCAGCACGCCCGCCACCGTGATGGCCAGGT
>JBBQRV010000154.1:0-9031 GCA_038214475.1 Propionibacteriales bacterium
GAGGTGCAGCGGCTGGGGAGTGGAGCGCGGCTTCTGTGTCTTGTCCGAATCCATCGGAATTGGCCCGTGTCACCGGGCCACTTGTGACTCCATCATGTACCCATGAGCGTCCCCCTGTCACCCACCGACCGCACCACCGTCTCGCGAGGCCGCGACCGCGCCGTGAGCGAGCGCGAGGCGCTGTACGACGTGCTCGACGCGGCCCTGGTCTGTCATGTCGGCGTCGACGTGGGCCACCCGCTGGTGCTGCCCACCGCGTTCGCCTACGACCCCGACGGGCCGGACCGGGATGGGTCCCTGTACGTGCACGGCTCGGTGGCGGCCGGCACCGTGCGAGCCGCGCCGGGCGCGACGGTGTGCGTGACGGTGACCGTCGTCGACGGGCTGGTGGCGGGCCGCTCGGCGTTCCACCACTCGATGAACTACCGCTCCGCAGTGGTGCTCGGCACCGGTCGGCTGGTCGACGACCCGGTCGAGAAGGCGCACGCGCTCGCCCTCGTCGTCGACCACATGGTGCCCGGAAGATCGGCGACGCTGCGGCCGCACACCCGCAAGGAGCTCGCGGCCACGGCGGTGGTCGCCGTACCCCTGCACGAGGCGTCGGTGAAGGTGCGCGCCGGGGGGCCGGGCGACGAGCCGGAGGACGTGGCGGCCGGGATCTGGGGCGGTCACGTGCCGCTGCGGACGGTCACCGGCGCCGCGGTGCCCGACGACGACGCGGTCGGACCGGTGCCCGACGACGTGCGTCGCCGGGCCGAGGCCTGGGCCTGACCGGGCCTGACTGGGCGCCGGAGCCTTCGGGCTCCCGCTCAGGGCGTCGGCCAGAAGAACTCGAGGGCTATGCCGTCGGGGGACCGGGCGGAACCCTCCGCACGACGGGGTGACTAGGCTGCGGCCATGACCCAGCGCACCCTGGTCCTGCTCAAGCCGGACACCGTACGACGCGGCCTGATCGGCAACATCCTGTCCCGGTTCGAGGCCAAGGGCCTCACCGTGGTGGCGATGGAGCACCGCACCATCGACGCCGCCAAGGCCGACGAGCACTACGCCGAGCACGTCGAGCGCGACTTCTACCCGCCGCTGCGCACGTTCGTGACCAGCGGGCCGCTGGTGGCACTGGTGCTCGAGGGCGACGAGGCGATCGAGGTGGTGCGGGCGCTCAACGGCGCCACCGACGGCCGGAAGGCCGCCCCCGGCACCATCCGCGGCGACCTGTCGCTGTCGAACCGCGAGAACCTCGTGCACGGCTCCGACTCGCCCGAGTCCGCCGAGCGTGAGATCGCGAACTGGTTCCCCGGCCTGGGCGGCTGACCGTCGCGCGGCTGGCGGCCTCACAATCCGCCGATTGGTCGGTTGTGACACCTGATCCAGCCGACTGACGTGTCGTAGCCCGCCAATTGGTCGGAAGTGACCGACCGGGCGCCCCACCGCGTGCACGACCCGCCGATTGGTCGGTTGTGACACCCGATCCAGCCGTCGGGATTGTCACAACCCGCCAATTGGTCGGCTACGACAGCCGACCAGCCCGCCCCAGCACCGCCCAGTCGACCAATTGGCGCATCGACGGCTCCTCACTGGGCAGCGCGTCCACAGGGAACCACCGCACGTCCAGCGACTCGTCGCTGACCGTGGGTGCGACGTACGGCGCCACGGCTGCGAAGCGCACGTCGAGGTGGTCGACCGGGCCGTCGGGGTGGCAGAACGGCACGGCGTGGGCGGACAGCTGGACCGGCACCGGGTCGAGGTCGAGGACAAGTCCGGACTCCTCGGTCGCCTCCCGGAGCGCGGCGCCGGCCAGGGTGTCGTCGGCGGGCTCGCAGTGCCCCCCGAACTGGAACCACTGGCGGGCCTTGGCGTGCAACGTGAGCAGCACCTGCGCCCGGTCGGCGGAGACCACGATGGTGCTGGCGGTGATGTGCTCGGGGAAGCAGTCGCGGGTCAGCCCGTCGGGTCGGGCCCGGAGGTGCGCGACGAACCGCTGGCGCAGGGCTTCCTGCTCGGCGTCGGGCGCGGTCCAAGAGACGAGGACGCCCAGCGCGTCGGCGTGCAGCGTCACTCAGTCGTGCCCTCGTCGAGGAGCTTGGCCAGCTCCTCGTCGAACTGGTCGTCCGACAGGTCGGCCGGCTTTTCGGCACCCTCCCGGAAGCCGAGCGGGTCGTCGAGGTCGGCCGGGGTGGGCAGCAGGTGGGGGTGCGTCCAGACGGCGTCGCGCGCCTCGATGCCCTGCCGGGTGCGCAGCGAGCCCCACAGCGTGGACGCGTCGCGCAGTCGCCTGGGTCGTAGCTCGAGGCCGACCAGCTGGCCGAAGGTCTCCTCGGCCGGACCACCGGCGGCGCGGCGGCGGCGGAACGCCTCCTGCAGCCGGGCGGCGGTGGGCATCCGGGAGGAAGTGGCCTGCCCGACGACCTCGTCGACCCAGCCCTCCACCAGTGCCAGCGTGGTCTCGAGCTGCTCGAGCGCGGCCTGCTGTGCGGGTGACGGCTTGGGGTCGAACAGTCCGCCCTCGAGGGCGGACTGCATCGAGGAGGGGTTCATCGGGTCGATACCGCGCAGCTGCTCCTCCATGCCGGCGGTGTCGATCTCGATCCCGTCGGCGAAGGCGGCTACCGCGCTGACCAGGTGCTCGCGCAGCCACGGCACCTGCGCGAACAGCCGCTGGTGGGCGGCCTCGCGCAGCGCGACGTACAGGAGCACGTCGTCCTCCGGGACGTCGAGGCCCTCGGCGAAGGCGCTGACGTTGGCCGGGACCAGGGCGGCCTTGCCGTCGGGGCCCAGGGGCAGCCCGATCTCGGAGGCGCTGAGCACCTCGCCGGCGAGCGCACCGAGACCCTGACCGACCTGGGTGGCGACCATCATCCCCGCGGCCTTGCCGAGCATCCCGAGGAGCGGGCCGGCCATCGCGGCGGCCTCGGCCGGCAGGGCGTTGCCGAGCGCGCCGGTGGCGTGCGCGGCCACCGGCTCGACCAGCGTGCGCCACACGTCGGTGGTGCCGACGATCCACTCCGCGCGGCTCCAGGCGGCGGTACCGGAGACGCCGGAGTCGAAGTCGCAGGTCTCGTCCAGCCACAGGTCGGCGAGTCGTACGGCGTCGGCCACCGCACCCTGCTGCTTGTCGGTGGGTGAGGGATCGGGCTGGCCGGCGGCGACCTTGCGGGCGGTGTCGAGCGCGAAGTCCCAGTTGATGGGGCCGTCGTGGGGCTGCATGAGGCCCTGCATCTGTGCCATCAGCGCGCTCAGGTCCGGCATCCCGCCAGCTCCGCCCAGGCCGGCCGCGCCGAAGAGCTGCTCGAAGGGGGTGCCCTTGAAGGGGTTCTGGCCCTCGCCAGACGGGTCGCCTTGCTCGTCACTCATGGTTCAAAACTACTCGCATCCACCAACCCGTGCAGCACCGGTTAGGCTCCCGCCATGCCCCACGAGAAGGTGCGCCTGGTCGGTCTGCGCGAGACCCCGCTGCTGGTCGACGAGGTGCTCGACGTGCTCGGCGACGACGCCGGCGGTGGGCTGGCGCTCTTCGTCGGACGGGTCCGCGACCACGACCACGACAAGGGCGTGATCGGCCTGGACTACACCGCGCACCCCACCGCGCTGGAGCGGTTGGAGGAGGTCTGCACGCTGGTGGCCGAACGGCACGACGTGCTGGCCGTCGCCGCGGTGCACCGGGTGGGCCGGCTCGCGATCGGCGATGCGGCGGTCGTGGTGGCCACGGTCGCGGTGCACCGGGGCGAGGCGTTCGCGGCGTCCAAGGACCTGATCGACACGCTCAAGGACGTGGTGCCGATCTGGAAGCACCAGGTGTTCACCGACGGCACCGAGGAATGGGTCGGCTCGCCCTGAAGGAATCACCGGATAACCGGTGATGCGTGGGTACCGTGTGACCCATGGTGATCCTGTGGTGGCTGGTGCCTCCCGTCGTGGTGACGGTGCTGGCCATTCTGTGGGTCTCCTGGCTCGGCCGGGAAGGCCGCGGGGAGGTCGACCGCGAGGTCGCCGTACGCCGCCTGGGCGAGGCGATCCGCCGCGACCAGCCGGCCCGCACCCGCCGTCCGGTCCCCCCGGCCCGCGACCGCAGCACCGGCATCGCGGTCCGTGCCTCGCGCACCGCGACCCCCCAGCGCCCGCCCGGCCCGGACACCCGACGCAGCGCCTGACTTCCGTCGGGTGAGAGGCTTGGGCGCATGAGTCGCCGGATCCTTGCGGGCCTGATCGCCGTGCCCCTGCTCCTGGCGCTCTCCGTTGCTGCCGTGCTGCTGCCGGTGCCCTACGTCACCTACGCACCCGGCCTGACCGTCGACGTGCTCGCCGAGGACCAGGGCAAGGAGATCGTCCAGGTCTCCGGGCACCAGGCCTACCGCGACGACGGCGAGCTGCGGATGACCACCGTCTACGTCACCCAGCCCGAGGCCCGGGTCAACCTGCTGGAGGCGATGAAGGCCTGGGTCAGCCCGTCCGACGCGCTCTACCCCTACAGCGCCGTCTACGGCGCGGGCGAGACCACCGAGCAGAGCCGTACCGAGTCCGCGATCCAGATGGTCTCCTCGCAGGACGCCGCGATCGCGGTCGCCCTCAACGAGCTGGGCTACGACGTGAAGCCGGTCGTCGAGATCCTCAACGTCACCCAGGGCCTGCCCGCCGACGGCAAGCTGAAGGTGCGCGACGTCGTGCTCGAGGTCAACGGCGAGAAGATCACCACGGTCCAGCAGATCGTCGACCTGGTCGACCAGACCAAGCCCGGTGGCGCCGTGCACTTCGTCGTACGGCGCGGCGGCAAGCGGATGAGTGTCGACGTGACCCCCCGTGAGGTGGACGGCGACCTGCGGGTCGGGGTGACCCCGGGCCCCGGCTACGTCTTCCCGTTCCAGGTCAATGTTGCGATCCCCGACCGGATCGGCGGCCCGAGCGCGGGACTGATGTTCTCGCTGGCCATCTACGACACGCTGACGCCCGGGTCGCTGACCGACGGCAAGATCGTGGCCGGCACCGGCACCATGGACCCGTCGGGCAAGGTCGGCCCGATCGGCGGCATCCAGCAGAAGGTCGTCGGTGCCCGCCAGTCCGGCGCCGAACTGTTCCTGGTGCCGGCCGGCAACTGCGCCGACGCGCTGGGTGCCGACAACGGCGACATGCGGCTGGTGAAGGCGACCACCATGCACGACGCCATGGAATCGATCAAGGCCTGGACGGCCGACCCCGACGCGCAGCTGCCCAGCTGCCAGAAGGAGTGAGCGTGAGCGACGAGCCCGACCTGGTCCCGGAGTTCGACCTCGACGTCGACCCGGCGCTGGCCGCCGCCGTACTCGAGATCGAGTCGCACATCGCGAGCGGCGGATGGGACCAGCCGGCCCGGCTCTATGCGCTGGTCGACACCGCCCGCCTCGTGGACCACGAGCCCGAGCTGGCCGCCGCGATGGGCCTCGACGAAGCCAGTGCCGAGGGGTCCCTGACCCCGGTCGAGCAGGACACCCTGCCGCCCGAGCGCGAGCTGGAGACGGTGCTGGAGTCGATCGGCTGGCCGCCCGACGTGGCCGGCTGCGCGGCCGTGGTCGAGCGGCTGGTGCTGCCACCCGAGGTCGACGCGGAGATCCCCGAGGACCCGGCCGCGGCCGCCGACTTCGCCCGTGAGCACCCCCTGCGCCAAGAGGTGCGGATCGTCGCGGGGGCGACGAGGGCCGGAGCGACGTACTGTGCACTGCGGATGCGTTCCCACGACGACGACCAGTCGGTCGTGGGTGGCGCCGAACTCGTGCCCGAGCTGCTGGAGCTGCTCGCCGGCACCCTGGAGGAAGACTCATGAGCGGACTGTTCGACGAACCGGCGAAGGTGCCCCGACCCGCACCGCGGGCCTCGGGCCGCTCCCGGGCCCTGCTGATCACCGCGGGGGTGCTCGTCGTCGGCTTCATGGGTCTCACCGCGCTGTCGTCGTTCTGGACCGAGCGGCTGTGGTTCGGCGACGTCGGCTACGCCTCGGTCTTCTCCAGGCTGCTGTGGACCAAGGTGGCGCTGTTCTTCGTCTTCGGCGCGCTGATGACCCTCAGTGTCGGCGCGAGCATGCTGCTCGCCTACCGGATGCGCCCGGTCTTCCGGCCCGCATCGGCGGAGCAGACCAGCCTGGCCCGCTACCGCGAGGCCGTCACGCCGATCCGGCGCTGGCTGCTGCTCGGCATCTCCCTGCTGATGGGTGCCTTCGCGGGCTCGTCGGCGTCGGGGCAGTGGCGCAACTTCATGCTGTGGCGCCACGGCGTGCCGTTCGGCCGCCAGGACCCCTACTTCCACCGTGACATCGGCTTCTACGTCTTCGACCTGGCCTGGTGGCACTTCCTGGTCGACTTCACCATGGCCCTGGCCGTGGTGGCGCTGCTGGCGGCGGCGGTCGTGCACTACCTGTACGGCGGCATCCGCCTGCAGGGCACCCGCGACCGGCTCTCGGGCGCGGCGGCGGCGCAGCTGTCGGTCCTGGTTGGCATCTTCATGCTCGCCAAGGGCGCCGACTACTGGCTCGACCGCTTCGACATCCTCAACGGGTCCGGCAGCCTGATCGACGGCATGACCTTCACCGACGACCACGCGGTGCTGCCGGCGAAGAACATCCTGCTCGGCATCGCGGTGATCACGGCGCTGCTGTTCTTCCTCAACGTGTGGCGGCGCACCTGGATGCTGCCCTCGGTGGGGCTGGGGCTCTTCCTGCTCTCGGCGATCCTGCTCGGCATGATCTGGCCGGGCATCGTGCAGCAGCTGCAGGTGAACCCGTCGGAGCCCAACAAGGAGGCGCCGTACATCGAGAGGAACATCGAGGCCACCCGCGCCGCCTTCGCCCTCGAGGACATCGCGGTGGAGCCCTACCAGCCGGCCGTGGCCAACCCGTCCGCCACCCAGCTGGCGGCCGCCACCAGCTCGGTGCCGCTGGTCGACCCGCAGCTGGTGCAGCAGACCTTCGAGCAGAAGCAGCAGGTGCGCGGCTTCTACTCGGTGGCCCCCGTGCTCGACGTCGACCGCTACAAGATCGACGGCACCGAGCGGGCCCTGGTGCTCGGCGTGCGCGAGCTCGACCAGAACGGCCTGGCCGAGGGCAACAAGAACTGGTCCAACCTGCACACCGTCTACACCCACGGCTTCGGCGTGATCGCCGCCTACGGCAACCAGCGCAACAAGGCCGACCAGCTGGTGCCCGGTGACGCGACGCTGTGGTCGGAGGGCTACCTGCCCCCGCGCGGCGACCTCACCGACCTGGGCTACCAGCCCCGGATCTACTTCGGCGAGCAGAGCCCGTCGTACTCCATCGTGGGCAAGACCGCCTCCGAGTCGAGTGTCGAGTTCGACCAGCCCGACTCGACCACGCCCGGTAGCGAGCAGGGCAGCACCACCACGTACGACGGCAAGGCCGGCGTCGGCGTGGGCGGGCTGTGGCACAAGCTGCTCTACGCGGTGAAGTTCGGCGACGCCAACATCCTGCTGTCGTCGCGGGTCAACGAGAACAGCCGGATCATCTACGACCGCACGCCGGCGCAGCGGGTGGAGAAGGTCGCGCCGTGGCTCTCGGTCGACGGCGACCCCTACCCGGCAGTGGTCGACGGCAAGGTGGTGTGGATCCTCGACGGGTACACCACCACCGACCGCTACCCGCAGTCGGAGAAGGAGTCGTTCAAGACCATGACCGACGACTCCCTGGCAGCCCCGACGGGCTTCCAGGCGGTGCCCACCGACGAGGTCAACTACATGCGCAACGCGGTCAAGGCGACCGTGGACGCCTACGACGGCACGGTCACGCTCTACGCGTGGGACGAGACCGACCCGATGCTCAAGGCGTGGATGGGTGCGTTCCCCGGCACCGTCCAGCCGAAGAGCGAGATGTCGACCGACCTGCTGGCGCACGTGCGCTACCCCGAGGACCTGTTCAAGGTGCAGCGCTACCAGTTCGCCCGCTACCACGTGACGGACTCCAGCGACTTCTACGAGGGCAACGACCGCTGGGTGGTCCCGAGGGACCCCAACCCGGCCAGCGACAAGCTGCAGCCGCCGTACCGGATGTTCGTCGACGTGCCGGCCACCGACACCGGCACCGACACCGGGTCGACGTACTCGCTGACCTCGGTCTACGTGCCCAACAAGCGCGAGAACCTGGCGGCCTTCATGGCCGTCGACAGCGATGCGACCGATCCGGCGGAGTACGGCAAGATCCGGGTGCTGCGCTCGCCGGCGGACAACACGCCCGGCCCCGGTCAGGTGGCGAACACGTTCTCCAACGACCAGGACGTGCGTGACGCGCTGTTCACGTTCAACTCCAACGGCACCAAGCCCGTCTACGGCAACCTGCTCACCCTGCCGGTGGCCGACAAGCTGCTCTACGTGCAGCCGCTCTACACGGTGCTGAACACCGAGGCGTCGTACCCGATCCTGAAGTACGTGATCGTCTCCTTCGGCGGCGACGAGGTGGGCTTCGCCACCACGCTGCCGGCGGCAGTGCGCGACCTGCTGGGGGAGACCGCGGCACCGCCGGTGGGCAACTCCGGCTCGCCGGGCACGGGCACGCTCTCGGCGCAGGTGAGCAACCTGCTCAACCAGGCCGACGTGGCGTTCAAGGCGGCCGACGAGGCGCAGAAGGCCGGCGACACCGTGCTGTGGGCGCAGAAGCTGCAGGAGGGTCGGGACCTCATCGAGGCCGCGATCGCAGCGGCCAACCCGGGCTCCTCGCCGACCGGCTCGCCGTCCTCCAGCGCCAGCCCGAGCGCCTCGGGAAGCCCGTCGCCGTAGTCGATTTGGCTCCGCGTCGGTGATCCCGTAACGTTGGGTTCACCGACGCGGGGTGGAGCAGTTCGGTAGCTCGCTGGGCTCATAACCCAGAGGTCGCAGGTTCAAATCCTGCCCCCGCTACAAAGTAAAGATGCAGGTCAGAGGCCGTTTCCCGGAGTTTCGGGAGGCGGCCTCTGCTGGTTCTCGGGAGCCAATGTCGGCAGAATGTCAGCAGACCCCGCCTTCGGCTGGTCCATTCCGGAGGGCGGCCACCGGGGCTGTGAGGCACTCTTCCGCTCGATGTGAG
>JBBQRV010000155.1:0-9008 GCA_038214475.1 Propionibacteriales bacterium
CGCTTCGTGGACACCAACTACCCCGGGCGAGTGCTGCTGGCCGAGGCCAACCAGTGGCCGGCCGACGTGGTCGACTACTTCGGCGACTTCGAGTCCGGCGGCGACGAGTGCCACATGTGCTTCCACTTCCCCGTGATGCCCCGGATCTTCATGGCCGTGCGCCGCGAGTCGCGGTTCCCGATCTCGGAGATCCTCGAGCAGACGCCTGCCATCCCGTCGGGCTGCCAGTGGGGCATCTTCCTGCGCAACCACGACGAGCTCACCCTCGAGATGGTCAGCGACGAGGAGCGCGACTACATGTGGGGCGAGTACGCCAAGGACCCCCGGATGAAGGCCAACATCGGCATCCGGCGCCGGCTGGCCCCCCTGCTCGACAACGACATCAACCAGATCGAGCTGTTCAACGCGCTGCTGCTCTCGCTGCCCGGCTCGCCGGTGCTCTACTACGGCGACGAGATCGGGATGGGCGACAACATCTGGCTCGGGGACCGCGACGGTGTGCGCACCCCGATGCAGTGGACGCCCGACCGCAACGCGGGGTTCTCCTCGGCGACGCCGGGCCGGCTCGACCTGCCGCTGATCCAGGACCCCGTCTTCGGCTACCAGAGCGTCAACGTCGAGGCCCAGCTGGAGAACTCCTCCTCGCTGCTGCACTGGACCCGCAGGATGATCCACGCCCGTCGCCAGCACCCGGCGTTCGGGCTGGGTGACTTCCACGACCTCGGCGGCTCCAACCCCTCGGTGCTCTCCTACGCCCGCGAGCACGAGGAGGACGACGACGGCACCCAGGACGTCATCCTGTGTGTCAACAACCTGTCGCGGTTCCCGCAGCCGGTCGAGCTCGACCTGCGGCGCTACGAGGGCTGGGTGCCGGTCGAGCTGCTCGGCGGGGTGACCTTCCCCGGCATCGGCGAGCTGCCCTACCTGCTCACCCTGAGCGGGTACGGCTTCTACTGGTTCCGGCTGACCGCTCCCGCCGAGTCCGAGGAGGCGCCGCTCCTGTGACGCCAGACCAGAACCCCACCGACGCCTCTGCCGGGACTCCCCCGGCCTCTGGAGGGCTCGACCCCCAGGTGTTCGCCGACTACCTCGGCCGGACCCGCTGGTTCGGCGGCAAGGGCCGGCCGTTCGCGGTCAGCGCGGTGCAGCGCCTCGGCGAGGTGCCGGGCGCGCTCCAGAGCGGACCCCGGGTGGTGATCTACCTGGTCGAGCTCACCTACGGCGACGTCCCTGCCGATTCCGTCGACGCCGTGGACCTCTACCAGGTGCCGCTGGCCTTCTACATCGACCCCGAGTCGCGCCTCGACCACGCCTTCGTGGGCTGGTGGCAGGACCCCGACCAGGGCTGGGTGCACGCCTACGACGCCCTGCACGACCGCGAGGCGATGGCCTGCTGGCTGCGGTCGTTCGCGGCGGCGCGCGAGCCGGGTGGCGGCTCGCTCGACACCGGGGCGCTGACCTTCCACCGCCTGCCCGGGCACGAGCTCGACGTGGAGGCGCACTCCGCGCTCTTCTCCGGGGAGCAGTCCAACTCGTCGGTGGCCTACGGCGAGGACGCCCTGATGAAGGTCTTCCGCCGGGTCACGCCGGGGGTCAACCCCGACATCCAGATCCACGAGGTGCTCACCCGGGCCGGCCTCGAGCAGGTCGCCGACCTCTACGGCTGGGTCGACACCGTCGACGCCACCACCGGCGAGGTGGTCCAGCTGGCGATGCTGCAGCAGTTCCTGCGCACCGCCAGTGACGGCTTCGAGCTGGCCAAGGCCAGCGTCCGCAACCTCTATGCCGAGGCCGACCTGCACGCCGACGAGGTGGGCGGTGACTTCGCCGCCGAGTCCGCGCGCCTCGGGAGCTCGGTGGCGGAGGTGCACCGAGCGCTCAGGGAGGCCTTCCCCTCCGGTGCGGTCGAGGCCGCCTCGGTCGCCGACGCCATGGCCGCCCGGCTCCAGGCGGCGCTCGGCGTCGTACCCGACCTGGCCGAGCACGTCGCCGCGCTCTCGGCGCTGCACGCCCGGCTCGCGCGTCTCGGCAGCGTGCCGGTGCAGCGGATCCACGGCGACCTGCACCTGGGCCAGACCCTGCGCACCAGCAAGGGCTGGAAGATCGTCGACTTCGAGGGTGAGCCGGCCAAGACCCTGGCCGAGCGGCTGCTGCCCGACTCCCCGTGGCGTGACGTCGCCGGCATGCTGCGCTCCTTCGACTACGCGCCGCACGTCGTGGAGCAGACCGGCACCGAGGGAGACGCGGACGAGACCGCGCAGCGCGCCTACCGGGCCGCGGAGTGGGCGACCCGCAACCGGGACGCGTTCGTCGCCGCCTACGCCGGTCGCGACCTGGGGCCCGACGAACGCCTCCTGCTCTCGGCCTACGAGGCCGACAAGGCCGTCTACGAGGTGGTCTACGAGGCCCGCAACCGGCCCACCTGGGTCCACATCCCGCTCACCGCGCTGGCCCGGCTGGTGGCCACGCCATGATCGGTCCACTGCCCACCCGCACGCCCCCGGCCCACCGGCCGGGCAACGAAGGAGTCGAGCCCAGATGACCGGACCCCGCCCTGTCGACACCGCCGAGCTCGACCTGCTCGTCGGCGGAGGCCACGGCCACCCCCACGCGGTGCTCGGCGCGCACGTGCACGCCGGCGCAGTGACGGTGCGGGTGTTCAAGCCGCTCGCCGCCACCGTCACCGTGCTGCACGACGGCACCGAGACCCCCCTGACCCACGAGCACGAGGGCATCTGGGTCGGGGTGCTGCCGGTGGCCGAGGTCCCCGACTACCGGGTCGCGGTGTCCTACGGCGACGCGCCCGCCACGACGTACGACGATCCCTACCGCTTCCTGCCCACCCTCGGCGAGACCGACCTGCACCTGATCAACGAGGGCCGCCACGAGCAGCTCTGGCAGGTGCTCGGGGCGCACGTGCAGCACTACGACGCGCCGCTGGGCGACCCGATCACCGGCACCGCGTTCGCGGTCTGGGCCCCCGCGGCCCGCGGGGTGCGACTCAAGGCCGACTTCAACAGCTGGGACGGCCGGGAGCACCCGATGCGCCAGCTCGGCACCTCGGGGATCTGGGAGCTGTTCGTGCCGGGCATCGGCTCCGGCACCCAGTACAAGTACACGGTCCACGGCGCCGACGGAGGGTGGACCGACCGGGCCGACCCGATGGCTTCCTACGCCCAGGTGCCGCCCGACACCGCCTCGGTGGTCCACGAGTCGCGCTACGAGTGGCACGACACCGAGTGGATGCAGGCCCGGGCCGGCAAGCAGCCGGTCCACCAGCCGATGTCCACCTACGAGCTGCACCTCGCCTCCTGGCGACGAGGCAGGTCGTACGCCGAGCTGGCCGACGAGCTGGTCCCCTACCTGTCCGACCTGGGCTTCACCCACGTCGAGATGATGCCGGTGATGCAGCACCCGTTCGGCGGCTCGTGGGGCTACCACGTGACGTCGTACTTCGCGCCCGACTCCCGCTTCGGCGACCCCGACGGGTTCCGGCTGCTCGTCGACCGCCTGCACCAGGCCGGTATCGGCGTCATCCTGGACTGGGTGCCCGGCCACTTCGCCACCGACCCGTGGGCACTGGCCCGCTTCGACGGCACCCCGCTCTACGAGGACCCCAACCCCCAGCGTGGCTGGCACAAGGAGTGGGGCTCGCACATCTTCAACTTCGGCCGTCGGGAGGTGCGCAACTTCCTCTACGCCAACGCGCTCTACTGGCTGGAGGAGTTCCACGCCGACGGGCTGCGCGTCGACGGCGTCGCCTCGATGCTCTACCTCGACTACTCCCGCGAGGAGGGCGAGTGGACCCCGAACATCCACGGGGGCCGCGAGAACCTCGAGGCCGTGCAGTTCCTGCAGGAGATGAACGCCACCGTCTACAAGCGGGTGCCCGGCGCGACCACCATCGCCGAGGAGTCCACGTCCTGGCCGGGGGTCACCCAGCCCACGAGTGCCGGCGGCCTCGGCTTCGGCTTCAAGTGGAACATGGGCTGGATGAACGACTCGCTGGGCTACCTCAAGCGGGACCCGATCCACCGGTCCTACCACCACGGCGAGATGACCTTCGCCCTCGTCTACGCCTTCTCCGAGAACTTCGTGCTCCCGATCTCCCACGACGAGGTCGTGCACGGAAAGGGCTCGATGCTGCGCAAGATGCCCGGTGACCGCTGGCAGCAGCTGGCCAACCTGCGCACCTATCTGGCTTTCATGTGGGCACACCCGGGCAAGCAGCTGCTGTTCATGGGCACGGAGTTCGGCCAGGAGTCGGAGTGGGCGGAGTCGCGCGAGCTCGACTGGTGGCTGCTCGACCACCCGGAGCACCGCGGACTGCAGTCCCTGGTGCGCGACCTCAACCGGGTCTACCGCGAGAGCCCGGCCCTGTTCGGCCAGGACCACGACCCGGCCGGCTTCCAGTGGATCGACGCCAACGACGCGAGCCGCTCGGTGTTCTCCTTCATCCGCCGCTCCCCGGGCGCCCCCGACGTGGTGTGCGTGGCCAACTTCTCCGCCGTCCCCCACGAGGGATACCGGCTCGGGCTGCCCAGCACCGGCACCTGGACCGAGGTGGTCAACTCCGACGCGGAGGTCTACACCGGCTCCGGAGTGGGCAACCTCGGCGCCATCGAGGCGGTCCAGGGCGACTGGTCGGGACAGCCGGCGTACGCCGACCTCGTCGTGCCGCCGCTGGCGACCGTCTGGTTCAGGAAGGCTTGACCCTCGCCGGTTAGGGTGGCCGGGTGACCGAGGACCTCCCCACCGTGACGACCGTCGCGAGCGGGGTGGGCCGGATCAGCTGGTCGGGCACGCTCACCGACGCCGGGTTCACCACGGCGGTCGGGGTGGTCACCGCGCGCGTCGTCGAGGCCCTGGGCGAGCACCGTCGGGTCGAGGCGCTGATCGCGCCCGACGACGAGGCCGGCCAGCGGATCGCCACCTGGTCGGGCCTCTTGCGCGAGGGCGTGATGCGCGGGGCCCACGAGGAGGCCGGGACCCACGAGGACCGGATCGTCTACGCCCGCCTGAGGGGAGACCAGCCCGTGACCGAGCCGGGGGGCTTCCGCACCCTGCTCAACTCGTTCCTCCCGCGCAAGCGCGCCATCGGCCAGATGCTGGTCCGTGACCACGCGGGCCGGGTGCTGCTGTGCCGGCTGACGTACAAGAAGGACTGGGACCTTCCCGGCGGCGTCGTCGAGGTGGGCGAGTCACCGCAGGCGGCCGTGGGCCGCGAGGTGCTCGAGGAGCTGGGCCTGACCCTCGACACCGGGAGCCTCCTGCTCACCGACTGGCTGCCCCCGTGGGGTGGCTGGGACGACGCGGTCTGCCTGGTCTTCGACGGCGGCGCCCATCCCCCCGACCTGCTGGCCGCCGTGGTCCGTCAGGAGCGCGAGATCCGCGACGTGGACTGGTGCACGCCCGCGATGGTCGAGGAGCGCGCGGCGGACTTCACCGCCCGCCGGATCGCGGCCGCCCTGTCCCGGCTCGACGGGGCAGGTCCGGGCTACGCGGAGTCCGGCCGGCTGACCTGAGGAGACCCTGGCCCGCTGGGCCCGGCCGGCTTTCGGGACCTTGGGACCTCGCGCCCCGGCGGATCCTGGGGCACGATCGACTCGTGAGCACCTTCGTCTTCGACTTCGCCAGCGGCAACAAGGACCAGAAGGACCTCCTGGGGGGCAAGGGGGCGAACCTGGCCGAGATGACCAACCTGGGGCTCCCGGTCCCACCGGGCTTCACCATCACCACCGTGGCCTGCAAGGCCTACCTGGAGCACGGCTCCGAGCCGCCGGGCCTGGCCGACGAGGTCACCGCTCACCTCGGTGAGGTCGAGTCGGCCATGGGACGCACCCTGGGCGACGCCGACGACCCGCTGCTCGTGTCAGTGCGCTCGGGCGCCAAGTTCTCGATGCCCGGGCTGATGGAGACGGTGCTCAACGTCGGGCTCAACGACGAGTCGGTGCGCGGCCTGGCCGAGCAGAGCAACAACGAGCGGTTCGCGATGGACTCCTACCGTCGGCTGCTCCAGATGTTCGGGGCGACCGTGCTCGGCATCGACGCCGAGGTGTTCTCGGAGGCGCTCGACGAGCTGAAGGACAAGGCCGGCGCCACGAACGACCTCGACCTGGGCGTCGACGAGCTGACCGACCTGGTGGCGACGTACCAGCGGCTGACCCGCGAGCACGCCGGCCGGGACTTCCCGCAGGACCCGCGCGAGCAGCTCGACCTGGCCGTCCGCGCGGTGTTCGACTCGTGGAACACCGAGCGCGCGGTGCTCTACCGCCGCCAGGAGCAGATCCCCGACGACCTGGGCACGGCGGTCAACGTGCAGTCGATGGTGTTCGGCAACCTCGGCCCCGACTCCGGGTCCGGTGTCGCCTTCACCCGTGACCCGGCCAGCGGCGCCCAGGGCGTCTACGGCGACTACCTGCAGAACGCGCAGGGCGAGGACGTGGTCGCCGGCATCCGCAACACGGTCTCCTTGGCCGATCTGGGTGAGCTCGACCGCGCCTCGCACGACCAGCTGATCGCCATCATGGACACCCTCGAGAAGCACTACCGCGACATGTGCGACATCGAGTTCACCATCGAGCGCGGCAAGCTCTGGATGCTGCAGACCCGGGTCGGCAAGCGCACCCCCGAGGCGGCGTTCCGGATCGCGGTGCACATGGCCGACGAGGGCCTGGTCGACCTCGACGAGGCCCTGCGCCGGGTCAGCGGCGCCCAGCTGGTCCAGCTGATGTTCCCGCGCTTCGACGCCAACGCGGAGCGCGACCTGCTGGCCACCGGCATGAACGCCTCGCCCGGCGCCGCGGTCGGCAAGGTCGTCTTCGACTCCGACACGGCCGTCGAGTGGGCCGAGGAGGGCGAGGACGTCATCCTGGTGCGCAAGGAGACCAACCCCGACGACCTGCGCGGCATGGTCGCGGCGAAGGGCATCCTCACCAGCCGCGGCGGCAAGACCTCGCACGCGGCCGTGGTGGCCCGGGGCATGGGTCGCACCTGCGTGTGTGGCGCCGAGGCGCTCGACGTCGACACCCGCGCCCACGAGTTCCGGGTCCGCGGCGGCGGGACCGTGCGCGAGGGCGACGTGATCTCCATCGACGGCACCACCGGCGAGATCTTCGCCGGGGCGGTCCCCGTGGCCGACTCCTTCGTGGTGCGGCACTTCGAGGGCGAGCAGGTCGAGGAGGACCTGGTCGACTCGGTCTCGCGACTGATGGAGCATGCCGACTCCACCCGGCGCCTGCAGGTGCGGGCGAACGCCGACACCCCGGCCGATGCGGCGCGGGCCCGGCGCTTCGGCGCCCAGGGCATCGGGCTGTGCCGCACCGAGCACATGTTCCTCGGCGACCGGCGCCAGCTGGTCGAGAACCTCATCGTCGCCGAGGACGAGAAGGACACCCGGGCCGCCCTCGAAGCCCTGCTCCCCCTCCAGCGCCAGGACTTCATCGAGATCCTCGAGGTGATGGACGGGCTGCCCGTCACCATCCGGCTGATCGACCCGCCGCTGCACGAGTTCCTGCCCGACTACACCGAGCTGTCGGTGCAGGTCGCGCTGGCCGACGTCCGCGGCAAGCACAGCAAGCGCCGGCTCCGGCTGCTCGACGCGGTCAGGCGGCTGCACGAGCAGAACCCGATGCTCGGGCTGCGCGGCGTACGCCTGGGCATCGTGATCCCCGGCCTGTTCACCATGCAGGCCCGCGCCATCCTCGAGGCGGCCGCCGAGCGCAACGCCGCCGGCGGTGACGCCCGGCCCGAGATCATGATCCCGCTGGTCGCCTCGGTGCGTGAGCTCGACCTGGTGCGCAACGAGATCCTGGCCGTGGCCGAGCAGGTCAAGGCCGAGAAGGGCGTCGACATCGAGTACAAGATCGGCACCATGATCGAGCTGCCGCGCGCCGCCCTCACCGCGGACAAGATCGCGGCGTCGGCGGAGTTCTTCTCCTTCGGCACCAACGACCTGACCCAGATGACCTGGGGCTTCTCGCGCGACGACGTGGAGTCGGCGTTCTTCTCCACCTACCTCGACCACGGGGTCTTCGCGGTGTCGCCCTTCGAGTCGCTGGACACCGAGGGGGTCGGCGAGCTGGTGCGGACCGCCGTCGAGCGCGGGCGCCGTACCCGACCCGACCTGCACCTCGGGGTCTGTGGCGAGCACGGCGGCGACCCGGCGTCGATCCACTTCTTCGACGACGCCGGCCTCGACTACGTCTCCTGCTCACCCTTCCGGGTGCCGGTGGCCCGGCTGGAGGCCGGTCGCTCCGCACTGGGCGCCGACTGAGTCGTCCGAACACTTGCCCGACCAACCTCCCCACCATCCGGGAAGACCCTGGTCGGGCAAGGTCCCGTGCGCTATCGTGTGTCGCATGGTACCCGGCGACGACGCCATGCTCTCCCACCTCCGGCGTGGGGCGCTGGAGTACTGCGTGCTGGCGATGCTGGAGGGCGACGAGCTCTACGGCTTCGACATCGCCCGGAGACTCACCCCCGACGGGGTGCTGATGTCCAGCGAGGGCACTCTCTACCCGCTGCTCGCGCGGCTCCGCAAGGCCGGCCTGGTCGACACCAGCTGGCGAGAGTCGACCGAGGGGCCACCCCGGCGCTACTACGCGCTGACCGACGCAGGGCGTACGACCCTGGCCGGCTTCCGCCCGGCCTGGAAGCAGTTCCGCGACGCGGTGGACGCCGCGCTCGACCACCACGGAGGACCGTCATGACCGCACAGCCCACCCGACACCCCCTCGTCGAGGACTACCTGGCCCGGCTCGAGGGCCTGCTGCGGGGCGTGGAGCCCGGGGAGCGGCAGGAGACGCTGGCGGGGGTCCGCGAGCACATCGAGGCCTCCCTCGCGGGCTCCGGGAACGACGACGCCGCCGTCCGCCGGGTGCTCGACGAGCTGGGCAGCCCCGAAGCCGTCGCCGGGGCGGCGTACGACGAGAAGCCGTCCCCCGCGCCGCGCCCGCCGGCCACCTCACGGGCCTGGCTGCCGATGCTGGTGGCCGTGCTCGAGGGGG
>JBBQRV010000156.1:0-8999 GCA_038214475.1 Propionibacteriales bacterium
TCGCCAGCCACGTGCCTCGGCCCGCTTGCGCGCCAGCTCGGCCAAGCGATCGGATGAGGCTTGCTGGTAACGCATGGCCGCTTGGTTGGTGGAGTGCCCGCCGAGTGCCATGAGCTCGGCCAACGTGGCGCCGTGCCGCGCGGCTTCGGTGAGCGCGCCGTGCCTGAGGTCGTGAAAGCGAAGATCCTCGCGACCGGCAAGACGGCGTGCTTCGTACCAACCCCAGCCTGTCGTGTCGGGCTTCCCGCGACGCTTCTTGGCGACCTTGCCGTAGAAGGCGCTGGGGGAGAGGTGTTCGCTTCCTCGACCGGGGAACAGGAGCCCCTGAGAGCCTTCCCCAGCATGAAGGCCGATGTGCTCGCGAACTGCGTCGAGGATGTCGGGTGGGATCGGGACGTCGCGGATCCCGGCCTCGCTCTTGGGAGCCTTGGCGACCACGCCGGCCGAACGCGAGCGGACCACGCTGCGCCGTACGCGGATGATGCCGTTGGGCAGATCGATGTCGGATTTGCGGAGCTCGGCGATCTCGCCGAATCGAAGTGCGCAGCCGTCTGCGAGCAGCACCATCAATCGGTGTCGCTCCGGCAGCGCAGACACGATGGCGGCGACCTCTTCGGCCGTCGCCGGCCGAATCCGCCGCTTGGTGCCCGATGAGCCACCGCCTGAGATTCCGCATGGGTTGTACGGGATGAGCGCCCGTCCGTTGTTCTTCGTGGGGTCGGCTGCGGTGCGCATGATCGCCCGCAAGAGTGAGTAGGCATGTGCCTGGTAGGTGGGTCTGTCCGGTGCTGCCGTGTCGTACCAGTGGGCGACCATCTCGGGGGTGATCGCCTTGAGCTCGATGTTGGCGAAGGTGGGGAGGATGACGCGGTTCAGGAGGTCCTGGTAGTGGTCGCGGGTGCGATCGGCCAGGGGTTGTCCCTTCACCTTGCGTTGGGCGAGCCAACCAGGTGCGTAGTCCCCGAGCGTCTGGCTCCTCGCGCGCCTATCTGCGATGCGATCGGCCGGGGGAGTCCAGTCATCACTCGTGATCAGCCGTCGTTCGTCGACCAGCCATGCTTCGGCGTCGACCTTTGCCGCGAAGGTGTAAGGCGCAGGGTGCCGGATCTGCTTCCCGTCATCGGAGACTCGCCCGTAGGGATCGCTGTAACGTGCTCGATAGCGGCCGCTGGGCAGCTTGACGATCTGGCCGAACGATCTCTTGGCACTGGCGCGAGACATGGCGATGCAGCTCCGTTTCGTGTCCTATACGTGTCCTATCGGAGTGTATTTGCGATCGCATCAGATCGCCAGTGATCACCGCGTCCAAGACTAAAACATGCAGGTCAGCGAGCTAGATGCGTTAGTCGGCGCGGTGTTTGGGAATGGCTCACCCACTGGTTCGAACCCAGTATCGCCCACCAATGGATCCGCAGGTGAGGGGCTGGTTTTCCCGAAGGGGGACCGGCCTCGTGCCATCTGTGCGTGAGCCGCACCCTGAGCTCGCGGCGTGGATCACCGTGCCACCAGCTCGGCGCGCCGTTTCAGCGCGAGCTCGCGGATCCTGGCGATGTCGTCAGGGGTGAACACCCCGTTGACCCCGGAGATGGTGGCGAGCCTCAGGCCGTGCTTGAGCCCGAGTCGGTAGATCTCCTTGACCTTCGCCCACTCGATGTTCCGGCCCACCGTGAACCTCTCGTAGCGCCCTTCCAACGCCAGGACGACGGTCTCCGCCATGCAGGCGTAGACCACGCCCGGGGGAAGCCCGATGTCCTTCATCCGGACGTCGCCCGGCAGCTCGATCTCGCCGGACTCGACGACCAGTACGTCGGGTCGTCTGGCGACGTCCTCGGCGGACAGGTCCAGGGGCCGGGCCACGTCGGTGATCACGCAGCCGGGCTTGACCGCCATGATGTCGAGCACCCGCTTGCCGGCACCCGACGTCGCGGTGACGATGAGGTCCATCTCGGACAGGTGCTCAGCCGGCGTGACGGCGACGTGCACCGTGGCCCGCGGATGGTCGAGCTCGATCTCGTGCTTGAGCGCGAGCAGCTTCGCCGACTCGGGTGAGACCAGCCACAGCTCGTCGCTGACCAGAGCCAGGAGCCGCGCGCACACCGACCCGATCGAACCGGTCGCGCCGACCACCATCGCCTTGCCCTTGATCCGGCCCTGCTCGTCCACGTCGAGGAGTCCCAGCCGGTCCGAGGCCTCGTGCGCGGCCCAGAGGGCACCCGAGGCGCTGTAGCTGTTGCCGGTCGTGACGGGCAGCGGTGACTGCTTGGCCACCGTGACCCCCGCGTCTCCGACCACCTTGGTGAACGCCCCGAGTCCCATCACCTGGGCCCCCAGCTTGCGGGCGATCTCGCCCGCGGCGAGCAGCTTGGCGTAGGTGAACTCGGGGTTGTGGGCCAGCAGCTCCTTCGGCGTACCGCCCACGGTGATCAACCACCCCTCGGCCTCGGCCCCGGTGGCTGAGGTGATCCCGGTGACGTGGCTGTAGACGAACGGCGGTGAGTAGGCCAGGGCCTTCTCCATCAGGTCCGCGACCGGGGCGGGGGAGACCCGCATCAGCATCCCGAGCGGCGCCACGTTGGCGAAGAAGTTCCGAGACAGCGGATGGATGACGAAGGCGAACCTGCTCTTGCGCCGCGGTCCGTTGGGGTGCACCAGCCGGGGCCGGAGCCCCGCCGAGACGATCATGTCGAGGAGGTCGTCGTCGGCCAGCTCGCCTGAGCCGTCGACGGCAGCGAGCATCAGCGCCTCGAGGGTCGCGGCGCTCACGGTCACGGGGAAGGGTTGCGGGGTGGCGTCGACCACGAGGTCCACGCCGCGGGCCGCCAGCTCGGCGACCTGGTCGTCGGAGATCGCCGAGGTGATCAGGGTCTTGCCGGCCAGGTCGGCGAGGTCGAAGCCGGCCAGCTCCACGAAGCTGGCGACGATGACGTCGCACTCGCGCGCAGCGCGGCGCGCCAGTGCCGTGCTGACCTGACGAGCGGGTGCCCTCACAGGGGCGGTCACGACGTCGGGTACGACGTCAGGGACGAAGCGAGTCGGCCACGACGCCAGGTCGGTGGCCAGCCCGAGCACCGGGTTGACCCGCAGGCGGGCGGGCAGGTTCAGGCGCAGCAAGGGGTCGGCGTACTCGATGTTGCTGGTGAACTCCCGCAGCACCCGCAGCGTGCGGTTGTAGCGGCCGCTGCCCAGGAACACCGTCCGGGCGTTGTCGAAGAAGCCTGGCATCTCGGTCTGCACGTGTCGGACCGACCACTCCTGCAGCACGTCGGAGAGACCGTGGCCGTCGGTGACCGGCACCGCTGCGCCGCCCCCGCTCAGGTGCCGGATCGTCTCGAGCCTCGCCTGCCGTACGCCGGCTGCTCGGGCTTCTCGCAGTCCGCTCACCGCGATCGCGTCGGCCTCGCCGGACCAGCTGCGCACCAGTTCGCGGGCAGCCCTCACGTCGCCGTCGGTGCCCAGCCGGACGATCCGGAAGTCCCGGTCGAGGAAGGTGACCTGCTCGTCGTAGTCCCGGTCCGATCCGGCCAGACTGACGTCGACCACGAGCGTGGTGGCGGTTCCCATGCTGCTCCTTCGCTTCTGTCAGGTCAGGTCAGGTCAGGTCAGGTCTCGGTCCGGCACTCAGACCATGGCCTTGGCGTTCACCTCGGGGTGGGCCTCCATGTAGTCGATGAGGTGCCCTGCATAGCTCGCGAACGGCGGGCAGGTCAGTCCGGTGCCTGCGAGGTCGGTGGTGGCGTTGGTCGTGGAGTAGACGGTCGGGGAGGCGAAGTAGTCCAAGGACTCCGCCGGCAGCCCCAGCAACCACTCCAACCCGGGGATCGCACCGACGGCCGCACGGGTCGGACCGAGCGGCAGCGGGACCCAGAACACCCGCTTCCCCAGCCGGTGGGCAAACGTGTCGATGAGCTCGCGAGCAGACGGCGGGTGCTCGTCGGTGAGCGCGTAGGTCCGTCCGACCGACATGTCCAGCACCGAGAGCTGGTCCATGGCGTCGATCACGAAGTCTCGTGGCACCAGAGAGACCTTCACCTTGTCGAGGTCCCCGACCGCAGGCACCACGGCGATCCGCAGCTGGCGACGCAGGAACGTCGCCAGGAAGTAGGGGCCGTCGTACTTCTGCGTCTCTCCGGTGCTGGAGTCACCGACCACGATCCCCGGCCGGTAGATGGTGGCCGGGAGCCCGTCGGCCATGGCCTCTCGGACCAGCTTCTCGGCCTCGAACTTCGTGGACTCGTAGTGGTTGCGGAAGGGCTGTCCCTCGTCGAGCATCTCCTCGCCGAACTCGCCATCGTAGGTGCCGCTGACGTAGCAGGTGCTGACGTACTGCAGCCGTCTGAACGAGGGTCGGGTGCGGCAGAACTCCAGCACATGGGCCGTGCCGTCGACGTTGACCCGGTGCGCCACCTCCCGGGCCACTGCCAGGTCGTAGACCGCGGCCAGGTGCCAGACCTCGTCCACCGCCTCGAGTGCGGCCCGTTCGGTGCCGTCGACCCCGAGTCCGGGGACGGTGACGTCGCCCTCCACCAGCGCGATCCGCCCGTCGAGGTGAGGATGCGCGCGGAGCAGCTCCGCGAGGCGCTGGCCGGCCGTCTCGAGGTGCTGGGTCTGGACCAGGCACAGCGCCCGGGTCCCTGGGCGACGGTCCAGCAACCGCGGCAGGAGGGCAGAACCCAGGAAGCCGGGGAAGCCGGTGATCAGGAGGTCGGGCATCGCAATCGCCCTCTCAGGTGGGGTAGGGGGCTTCCAGTCCAACCTAGGAGCGCGGCGCGGTGGCCATACGAGGACAAGGGCACCACCTGCCGGGCCCAACGACCCTCGGGGCCGGGGGAAGTCTCCTCACCGGGCGCTGGGTGGCCACCCACCACGACCACACCTCGCACGCGCCGCCGCATGGCGTGCCACGGCGGGACCTTCGCCCCTGCTCCCCGACGGATCGACGCGTTGGGATGGAGGCGACCCGTAGGGAAGAGGAACCCGTGGACAGGATGAGCGCGCTCGACAGTGCCTTCTTGCATGCCGAGACCGCGGAGGCGTCGCTGCACATCGGGAGCGTCGCCGTCTTCGAGGGCCCCGAGCCCGACTTCGGCGAGATCTGCGCCGCCATCGAGGCCAAGCTCCCCGAGGTGCCCCGCTGGCGCCAGCGGTGGCGCAGCGTGCCGCTGGAGCTCGGCCGGCCGGTCTGGGTCGACGACGACCGGTTCGACCTCGGCGCGCACGTGCTGCACACCGCGGTCCCCAGCCCAGGCGGGCAGAAGGAGCTGCACGAGACCGTGGACTCGGTGATGTCGCAGCACCTCGACCTCGACCAGTCGCCGTGGGAGGACTGGGTGGTCAGCGGCCTCGAGGGTGGCCGCTGGGCCATGATCACGAAGGTCCACCACAGCATGGTCGACGGCATCGCCGGTACCGACCTGCTCTCGACCCTGCTCGACCACTCCTCCGAGGTCCGGCCGCACCGCGCCGAAGAGCCGTGGGCCCCCGTCCCCGGACCGAGCGGACTGGGGCTGGTCGTGGCCACGTTGCGCGGATCGGCTCGGGAACGGGTCCGCCAGAGCCGTGCGCTCGTCCGCTCCGTCACCCGGGGAGTGGCACATCCCAGGGCACTGGCGAGCCGCTCGCTCGGACTGGGTCGCGGGCTGCTCGGCTTCGCGATGGCGGCCAAGCCGACCTCCGCATCCCCGCTTATCGGCCCGATCGGGCGGGACCGCCTCTACCGCTGGACCAGCTTCCCGCTGCCCGACGTGCTCGTCATCAAGGAGCACTTCGGCGTCACCGTCAACGACGTGGTGCTCGCCGGGCTGAGCAACGGCGTCCGCGCGCTGCTCCTCGAGCGCGGCACGAACCTGGACCACCACCTCGTCCGGACCCTGGTCCCGGTCTCGGTCCGACACGACGACCAGCAGGGGCTCTACGACAACCGGGTCTCCGCTGTCCTGCTCGACCTGCCCGTGGAGATCGGCGACGCCCGCGACCGACTGATCGAGGCCAGCGTGCGCATGCGCGCGCTCAAGAACTCCCAGGAAGCAGGAGCAGGAGAGCTCATCGAGGCGCTCGGGGACGCGACGCCCCCGCTGCTGCTCGCCGCCGGGCTGCACGTGTTCTTCCGGATCCCGCACCAGCACCTGAGCACCGTGGCGACCAACGTCCCCGGTCCCGTCGGCCGGCTCTACCTGCTCGGCCGGCGGATGCTGTTCGCCTACCCCTATGTCCCGATCGCCGATCGGGTGCGCGTGGGCATCGCCGTCACGTCGTACGACGGGCAGCTGCTGGTGGGCGTGACCGCCGACCGGGACAGCGTCCCCGATGTCGGCGTCCTCGTCGAGGGCGTGGACCGGGGCTTCGCCGAGCTTCTCGACGCCGCCGAGCCCGGGTCCCAGCCCAGGACCAAGCCTCGAAGGAGGGTGCAGTCGTGAACCGGCACCGGATGACCTCCGTCGACGCGGCCTGGCTGCGGATGGACACGCCCCTGAACCTGATGGTGGTCACGTCGGCGCAGTGGTACGACCGACCGCTGGACCGGGTGAAGGTGGCCCAGGTCCTCGAGGAACGGATGATCGCCCTGTTCCCCCGTTTCAGCCAGCGGGTGGTCGAGGACCACGGGCTGTGGTGGGAGGACGTCGAGGACTTCGACGTCGAGGACCGGATCCACGACCTGACCCTCCCCGGGGCCGCCGGCCGTGCCGAGCTGGAGAAGGCTGTCGGCGACCAGGTCTCGGTGCCGCTGCCGTGGGACCGGCCGCTCTGGGACATCTACCTGATCGACCGCTACGAGGAGGGTGCGGCAGCGATCTTCCGGATGCACCACGCCATTGCCGACGGGTTCTCACTGGTACGCGTACTGCTCTCCCTCACCGACGATCCCGGCGTCGAACCCGCCGACATCGCCCCGGTGAGCGACGAGCCCGCAGGCTGGGCGGACCTGGTCTCCGACGCGGTGCGTGGCGCCTTCTCGCTGGCCGCCCACCCCCTCACCGTGCCGAAGGGCGTGCTGGGCCTGGCCAACCCGACGCGCCTGATCGACCTCGCGCACACCGTGGTGTCCGACACCAAGGCCGCGGGCAGGCTGCTGCTCCTCCCACCGGACCACCCCACGGTGCTCAAGGGCCCCCTGGGTCATGAGAAGCAGACGACCTGGACCGACCCGATCTCCGTCGACGACGTCAAGAGCGCCACCAAGGCTTCGGCGGCGACCATCAACGACCTGCTGCTCGCGGCGGTCGCCGGCGCCCTGCGCACCTACCTGGTGCGGCGGCGCAGCGCCGTTGCCGACGTACGGGCTATCGTGCCGTTCAACCTGCGCCCGCTGGACAAGCCGCTGCCGGCGGACCTGGGCAACCAGTTCGGGCTGGTCTACCTGACGCTGCCGCTCGAGGCCGCCACCCACCAGGAGCGACTCGACCAGGTGAAGCACCGGATGGACACCATCAAGGGGTCGGCCCAGGGGGTCGTCGCCTACGGGGTGCTCGAGATCCTCGGCAAGACCCCTGGCACGGTCGAGAACCTGGCCATCAGGATCTTCAGCTCCAAGGGCACCGGCGTGATGACCAACGTCCCCGGGCCCCGGCATCCGGTCACCCTGGCCGGGTCGCGACTGCTCGGCACGATCGGCTGGGGGCCGACGTCCGGTGATCTCGGCCTGGGAGTGGGGATCTTCAGCTACGCAGGAGAGATCACGGTCGGGTTCTGCGTCGACAAGGGGCTGATCCCCGACGTCGAGGTGCTCCGCGCCGACTTCATGGCCGAGCTCTACACGCTGCTCAAGGAGTAGGCAGGCCTTACCGTGACGTGACCAAGCGCACGGTTGCGCGGGTTGGGGTTGGGCGGCAGACCCCGCCTACCGTGGGCCACATGGCACACAGAATCGCGGCGGTCACCTACCTGCGGCGCGCCGCCGGCTCGGGCGACGCGCTGGCGACGGCGTACGCCTTCAAGACGATCCCCGGCATGGGCACCCACACCTACACCGACGGAGAAGAGGAGACCCTGTGTGGTCTCCCGCTCGAGGACCTCGTCTGCAGTGAGTTCCCGCACGAGGACTTCGAGGGCCTGAGCGAGGGCCTGCGCTGCGGCGCCTGCCACGTGCTGATCAGCGCCTGAGCGCCGGACCCGGTCCGGAATGATTGAGCCGCCGGTGCCGTTCCTCCCTGCATGACCACCATCGGACTCATCGGAGCAGGACACATCGGCAGCACCGTCGCTCGCCTCGCCGTCAACGCGGGCTACGACGTGGTGCTCAGCAACAGCAGGGGGCCCGAGACCCTCAGCGACCTCGTCGCCGAGCTCGGCGAGCACGCCCGTGCGGCGACGGCCGCCGAGGCGGCGCAGGCCGGCGACCTCGTCGTCGTCACGGTGCCCTTGAAGAACTACCGCCAGGTCCCGGTCGAGCCGCTGCGCGGCAAGGTCGTCATCGACACCAACAACTACTACCCGCAGCGCGACGAGCAGATCGCCGAGCTCGACGACGAGTCGACCACGGTGAGCGAGCTGCTCCAGGCGCACCTGCCGGACTCGCACGTCGTGAAGTCGTTCAACAACATCTACTTCGAGCACCTGCTCTCGCTGGCCCGACCGGCAGGCAGCGACGAGCGCAGCGCGCTGGCCATCGCCGGTGACGACGCGGACGCCAAGAAGCAGGTCACCGAGCTCCTCGACGAGCTCGGCTACGACAAGGTGGACGCCGGGCCGCTCTCCGAGGGCTGGCGCTACCAGCGCGACACCGCCGCCTACGGCACGCCGTACACGGAGGGTTGGGGGACTGCGGACATGAAGGCGCGCACGGGCGACGCCGCCCGGGTGCGGGAGCTCCTCGCCCACGCCAAGCGCTACCGCGACATGGTCGCCTGAGTCCGAGCTCGGCACCCACTGAAGTGGACCCGCAACGACGTGTGGCCCGCCAGGAGACCTGGCGGGCCACACGTGTGAACGGATGGATCAGCTGGCGCAGATGACGTACGCCGTGTTGCCGGAGTTGGCCCGGTCGAACACCGCGGTCCAGCCCG
>JBBQRV010000157.1:0-8891 GCA_038214475.1 Propionibacteriales bacterium
GCCGTGGTGGCGGCCGCCGGGGGGTGGGGTGGGGTTCCCGGCCCCCGTGGGGGCTGGGGGGGGGCGCCCCTGGGGGCGCCCCCGCTTACTTGCCGGCGCCGGCGCGGGAAGACCAGGGTCCAGGCGCTGGCCAGGCCGAGCGCCAGGGCCAGCGAGACCATCTCGAGCCGCCAGGCGGGCGGCCGGTAGTAGATGCTCAGGGTGCGCCCGACCGAGCGCGCCGGGATGTGCACCCGCACGAGCTGCTTGCCGAGCGGGTCGAGCAGCGCGCCACCCTTGGCCCGGTAGCCCGGCCAGGCCAGTCGGCTCAGCACCACCGAGCCGCCGCGGCGCGGCACCTTCTCGACCACCAGGGTGGTCTTGGTCTCGCTGCGGCCGGTCTCGCGCACCTGCACGCCACGTGACGACCAGACCGGTCCGCCCGCCGGCGGCAGCGGCCGCTCGCGCACCCAGGTCACGGCGTACTGGGTGTCTCGCAGCACCTGCCACCCGGCGGGCGGCGGGCCCGGGTCGTCCTGCTGCCGGGCGATCACCACGGTGCTGATCCCGAGCAGGTCCGCCCACGGTCGCCCGGTCCTGGGCTGGACCTGGAACAGCTTCGCGAGGGCTCCGGGACAGGTGGTGCCGTCGTAGCGCATGCAGAAGCGCTGGTCGAAGGCCCGGAAGCCGACCGGGCTGTAGCCGTTGGCGACCGGCCGGTCGGTGAGGGACCAGAGGCTGCCGGTGAGCAGCTCGTGGGCGCGCTCGGGCGACTGGCCTGGGAAGAAGTCATGCAGCCCGACCACGAACACGCCGCCCTCGGTGCCGTCGAGCACCTGGCGGTACGCCGACAGCTCCGCCGGCATGTCGCGATCGTTGCTGCCGATGCCGGTCAGGGTGACGATCTGCAGGCCCGCGGCCAGGACCGAGGTCGCCATCAGCGCGGCCCCCACCCGGCGGGGCCGCTCGCGCTCGGGCTCGGTCGACCACCAGACCCCGACCAGGGCGAGCACCACCAGCACGGCCCCCGCCGCCTGGATGCCGGCGTGGTCGGGATGCCGGAAGCCGACGACCAGCGCGACTGCCGCGGCCAGACCGGCACTGGCCGCCAGCCGGGGGGCAGCGGGTCGGCGCAGGCCCGAGCGCTCCCAGGCCACGACCAGTCCCACGATCGCGACCAGGCTCAGCGCCGGCATCACCCGGGCCGGCCAGCGCAGCGGGCCCAGCTCGTAGGGCCCCAGCGTCCACACCAGCAGGATCGTCAACGGCACCAGCACCGACACCAGGGTCCGCCACTCACGGCGCAGTCGGCCGAAACGCAGCCAGAGCAGCGCGGGGGCGAACCAGGCGACGTACGTGAACGGGATCTGCAGGTGCTGCTTGCCGCCGGTGTCGATCAGGGCGGTGGGGTGGCCGACGAGGAAGTACATCAGCGGCCGCATCCGCAGGTAGCCCTCCCCGCCGACGCGCCAGCCGTCGCGGTTGGTGACCGGGGCGGTGAGCACCCCGGGCAGGAAGACGGCGACCGCGACCAGGCCGCACCCGATCCCGACGAGGAGCACCCGCACGAACTCCCGGCGCCGGCGCAGCAGCGCCTGCTCGACCAGGCAGCCGACGAGCACGAGGGCCAGGTAGATGGTGCCGTAGACGTAGCCGGTGGTGACGATCAGGTAGCCGAACGCGAGCGCCGGGACCGGCGAGAAGCCGGCGACCGCCCTCCGGACCCCCCACCACGCCAGGGGCAGCAGCCCGACCACGATCTGGCCGGCGATCCAGCGGGGCGCGTCGTAGACGAGGGTGAAGCCGCACAGCGGTACGGCGGTCGCCGCCGCCGCGGCGAGCGGGGCTCGCACCCCGAACGACCGGGTCAGCAGGAACACGCCGACCACACAGGAAGCGGCCACCAGGAACTTGACCACGGTGATGTAGACGACCAGGTCCGGCGCCACCGTGGTGCCGAGGCCGATCAGCCACGACAGCGGGCTGTACATGCCTGTCTGGCCCTCGGCGAGCGGGTTCCCCGCCGCCGCCCCGTGCACGTCGAGCATCGGCCAGTGACCGTCGCGCAGCCCGCTCCCGAGCCGGTAGAACCAGCCGTAGTAGGCGTTCTGGGTGTCACCGCTGAAGTAGTGGCGGCTGTTGTGCAGCAGCGGGAGGCACCACACCAGCGTCACCGCAGCCAGCGCCAGCCCGAGCCATCGCGTCTCCCCCGAGATCCTTCTCATCAGAACCTGACCCGTAGGTGCCCTTCCCTGAGTTGGGCGCCCACTGCGTCGAGGGTGGCCCGCAGGCCCACCGTCAGCGACGTGTGCACCAGTCGGTCGACCTCGGGCCAGACCTCCGAGCGCAGCCGCAGGTCGAGCACCTGCCGCGCCGAGTGTGCCGTGGTCCGGGTGCTGAGGCGGGGGCGGGCGCGCACCACGCGAGTGAGCTGGCCCAGCACGCTGGCCACGGAGACGGCCCGCCCGCTGGCCACGATCTTGGTCACCACGGACCCGGGGGGCTCCTCGGCCACCCGGTCGAGACAGGCCGCCGACATGGCGGCAGCGTCGGCGACGTAGAGGTAGTCACGCAGGGTGTCGAGGGACACGTAGAGCCCGAGCGGCTGCTGGGTGAGCTGGGAGACGCACAGCTGGGAGACCAGGCCCTGCGGCTTGGAGAGGTCCTGGCCAGGGCCGTAGAGGTTCGCCAGCCGGGCCAGCACCACCCGGCTCCCTCGGCCCGCGAAGTCGCGGGCGGCCTGCTCCATCCGCAGCTTCGCCTCGCCGTACGGCGCCAGCGCACCCGTGCGCGACGACTCCGTGAAGGGCGGGTGGTCCGGCGAGCCGGCGTAGACGCCGCCGGCGCTCGACGCCAGGAACAGCACGGAGGGCACCGGTCCGATCGCGTCGAGGAACGAGGCGAAGAGCTCGACCTCGGCCTGCGCCGCTGCCCCCGGGGTGGCCACGACGCCGGCGCCGGCACACCACGCCAGCCGCCACTCGGGGTCGGCCTCCGCGGCCGCGCCCACCCCGACCAGCAGGGCCTGCAGGGCGGCCTCCGGCTCGCGCCAGGGCACGTCGACGTGGCGCACCGTGTCGCCGCCCCGCACCAGCTGTCGGGAGAGGTGCCCACCCAGCAGCCCACGGCCCACCACCAGCGTGGTCACGGGGCCGGCGGCTTCCAGCCGTGTGGTCCGTCGGCGCGATCACGCACCAGGAGGTAGAGGGGCTTGCCCATCGCCATGTTGACGGCCACCCCGACGTACTCCGCGACCACGCCGAGCGCGAAGAGCAGGAAGCCGGTGGTGATCAGCACGACCACCATGACCGACGCCCAGCCCTGCACCTGCACCGGGCCGAGGAGGCGGGCCAGCGCCACGACCACGGCGAACCCGAAGCCGAGCAGGGCCATCAGCACGCCGAGGAAGCTGACCAGCCGGAGCAGGCGGGTGCCCCCGGTGAGCACCAGCCGCCAGTAGTGCGACAGCAACGTGCGCAGCCGGTAGCCCGACCGGGCGTCGGTCTCCCGGCGCAGCAGCACCGGGCAGGTCGTCACCCGGTTCGCCACCCAGCCCAGCGCAATGTCGAGGTAGACCCCGGAGCCGGAGTAGGCCGCGACGCTGCGGGCGATGTCACCGAGCATGAACCGGTAGCTGTTGAAGTCCTCGACCTGGGGGTTCCCGCTCAGGAACCGGCCGGTCAGCTTGGCCATCCGGGAGGCGGTGTTGCGGGCGAATCCGTGCGGCGGGGCGTTGCGCGCCGCGGCGTACACGACGTCGGCGCGCTCGGCCATCGCGCGGTCGAGCATGGCGCCCAGGTCGGCCGGGTCGTGCTGTCCGTCCTCGTCGAGGGTGGCCACCCAGTCGCCGCCCGACGAGGCCATGCCGGCCAGGGTGGCGGCGTGATGGCCGTAGTTGCGGCTCAGCCAGACCGGGCTCACCCATGCATGCGTGGCCGCAGCCTCCCGGATCGCCTGGTCGGACGCGTCAGGACCGCAGTCGTGCACGAGCAGCACCTCCCCGATCCGGGCCAGGTGTCCGTCGGGGGTCCGGAAGGGCTCGTGCAGGGGCTCGAGCTCGGCGAGCAGCTGCGCCACGGTGCCGGCCCCGCGGTAGACCGGGACCACCACGGAGATGTCGTGCAGTCCGTCGGCCGCGCTCATCCGGGCCGCCCCGGGCTGGCGCCGGGCTTGCGGGCGGCGACCACCACCGAGGACCCGAACGGCAGGTCGACGCGGCCCACCAGGCGCGCGTCGAGCCGGGTCGCGCCCATCAGCACCCGCTCCACACCACGACCCACCTGTGGCAGCGGGGGGACGTCGCCGGGAGCGAGCGGCGCGGGCTTCACCCGGCGCTCGCGGAGCCGGGTGCGCACCCGGTCGGCGGCGAAGAACGGGAAGGTGCCGGTGAACAGGTAGGTGGCCCGGAGCACCTCGAGGCCCGCAGCCTCGACCGCGGCGGTGGCCCGGCGCCGGGTGTAGCGGCGGTGGTGGTGGTTGTGGTCGTCGAAGCTGGTCCAGGCCCAGCGGTAGGCGGGCACCGACATCAGGAAGCGGCCCCCGGGCGCGAGCACCCGCGCCACCTCGGCCAGCGCGTCGGCCTCCGGCTCGCAGTGCTCGATCACGTCGAAGGCGGCGACCACGTCGAAGCTGGCGTCGGCGAACGGCAGCCGGGTCGCCGAGCCACACACGTCGCCGGGCGCGAGACCGCGCGGGTCGAGGTCGAGCGCGACCCGGTGGCCGTGGCCACGCAGCCAGCCGACACTCGGGCCGTCGGCGCTGCCCACGTCGAGCAGGCGGGCAGGCGCGCCCAGGTGGTCGACGAGCGCCGCGTGCAGAAGCTCACCCCTCGCGCGGTACCACCAGTAGTCAGGCTGACCGATCGAGGGAGATCCGGTTTCCCCCATGCCGAGCATGGTTGCACACGACTCGCCCGACCCCGAGAACCCCTTCACCAGCGCGTTTCGGGCGTCCCTGCGACCAGCCGACGACCGTCTCGACGACCCGCCCGGCGACCCGCCCGGCACCTCGCCGGGCCTCACCGTCCCCGGGCGTCACAATGGCCGGGTGGACAACGCGATCACCGACGTGCCGGGCATCCGGGTCGGCCAGGCCCAGCGCACCGGCGACGGCTGGCTGAGCGGCACGACCGTCGTGGTCCCGCCTTCGGCGGGCGCGGTCACCGGGGTCGACGTCCGCGGCGGGGGGCCCGGGACCCGCGAGACCGACGTGCTCGACCCGCGCAACCTGGTCGACCGCGCCCACGCGGTGGTGCTGAGCGGAGGGTCGGCCTTCGGCCTCGCCGCCGCCGACGGGGTGCTGCGCGCGCTCTACGCCGACGGCGTCGGCTACCCGGTGGGCGGCCCGGGAGAGGTGGTGCCGATCGTGCCCGCCGCGATCCTCTTCGACCTCGGCCGGGGCGGCGAGTTCGCCCATGCCCCGGACGCCGCGCTGGGCGCCGAGGCGTACGCCGCTGCCGGCACCGAGATGCGCAGTGGCAGCCTCGGCGCCGGCACGGGCGCCCGCGCCGGCGCCCTCAAGGGCGGCGTGGGCAGCGCGTCGGCGGTCCTCGACGACGGCACCGTCGTGGGTGCGCTGGTCGTCGTCAACGCGATCGGCTCCTGCCTCGACCCGGACACCGGGGAGCTCTACGCCGCGCGGCACTGCCTCCCGGGAGACCTGCCGCCGCTGGGTCTCCCGGCACCCGGCGAGCTCGCGGCGTTCCGCGCCGCCGTCGCCGCGCTCGGACCGGCCCGGGCCGCGACGGCGACCACCCTCGGGGTGATCGCCACCGATGCGACCCTCACCAAGGCCGGCTGCGCCAAGCTCGCCGGAGTCGGCCACGACGGGCTGGCCCGCGCCATCCGGCCGGTGCACACGATGTTCGACGGCGACACGCTCTTCGCGATGGCCACGGGAGACCGCCCGGCCCCCGACCCCGCCGGCCTGCACGCCCTGCTCGGTGCCGGCGCCGACTGCGTCACCCGCGCGGTGGCCCGGGCCGTGCTCGCCGCCGAGTCGGCGGGCGGGATGCGGTCCTACCGCGACACCTTCCCGAGCGCCCTCTAGGCTCGCCCGGTGACCCTGCTCGTGCTCGCCTCTGCCTCCCCCGCCCGGCTCGCGACGCTGCGTGCGGCCGGGGTCGAGCCCACCGTCATCGTCAGCGGCGTCGACGAGTCGCAGGTCGACGACCTGACGCCGGCCGAGCTGGCGCTGCAGCTGGCCGAGCTCAAGGCGGCCGCGGTGGCGCGCCGCGACGAGGTGCCCGCCGGCGCGGTCGTGCTGGGCTGCGACTCGGTGCTCGAGCTCGACGGCGAGGCCTTCGGCAAGCCGGGCTCCACCGAGGAGGCCATCGCGCGTTGGCGGGCGATGCGCGGCCGCTCGGGCGTGCTGCACACCGGGCATGCGCTGCACGACCGGACCTCGGGTGCGGTGGCCGCGGCCACGGCGTCCACCACGGTGCACTTCGCGGACGTGTCCGACGCCGAGATCGCGGCGTACGTCGGCACCGGCGAGCCGCTGCGGGTGGCCGGCGCGTTCACCCTCGACGGGCTCGGCGGGGCATTCGTCACCGGCATCGAGGGCGACCACCACAACGTGGTGGGGGTCAGCCTGCCGCTGCTGCGTGACCTGCTCGGGGAGCTCGGACACGCCTGGACCGACTTCTGGGCGCCGGCTGGTTGACGGTCGGGTGAGGGCCACTTCGGGCGAAGATGCGGCGCCTGCACGGCGTCCGACCTAGAGTCGGACGCTCGGAAGTGCCCACGACCCAGGAGATCACCACGTGTCCCGTCCAGCCCGCGCCGCCCTGCTGACCGCCGTCGCCGCCACGGTTCTCACCCTGACACCCGGTCTCGCCGACGCGCAGTCGGGCACCGGGCTGCGCTGGACGGCCACCACGAAGGTCCGCACGGTCACCGATGCCCGCATCGACGAGGCCAGCGGCCTGGCCCGCAGCACCTACGCCCGTCCGGTGCTGTTCGTGCACAACGACAGCGGCGACTCGGCGAGGTTCTTCGCGCTCGGCGCCGCCGGCCGGACCCGCGCCGTGTTCACGCTGCCGGGTGCGCCGTCACTGGACTGGGAGGACGTGGCCTCCGGCCCGGGCCACACCCTGTGGTTCGGCGACATCGGGGACAACCGGCTGCGCAAGCCCCACGTGTCGGTGATCCGGGTGCACGAGCCCAGGAAGCTCGGCTCTCGCGACCTCGCCAGCACCACCTTCCGGCTCACCTTCCCCGGCGGGCCGCACAACGCGGAGGCCCTGATGGTCCAGCCACGCACAGGCCGGGTCTACGTGATCAGCAAGGCCAAGACCGGCGCCCGGATCTACCGGGCTCCGGCGACGCTGTCCCCGGACGCGGACAACGTCCTCACCGCAGTCGCGCGCGCACCCAAGACGGTCACCGGCGGCGACTTCGCTCCCGACGGGAAGACGTTCGTGCTCCGCGGCTACGGCAAGGCCTACCTCTACCACCGCCTCGGCGGCACGCCGAGGGTCATCGACCTGCCCTCGCAGAAGCAGGGCGAGTCGATCGGGTTCAACCGGAACGGCAGCGCCCTGCTGGTCGGCAGCGAGGGCCTCTCGCAGCCGATCTGGAAGATCGCCCGCTGACCCGCTGCCGACTCACTCGACCGGCAGCCCGAGACCTCGCGCGATCAGCATCCGCTGCACCTCGGAGGTGCCCTCGCCGATCTCGAGCACCTTGGCGTCGCGGTAGAACCGGGTGACCGGGTACTCCTCCATGAATCCGTAGCCGCCGAAGACCTGGGTGGCGATGCGGGTCGCGGTGACCGCCGACTCGGTCGTGTAGAGCTTGGCGACGGCGGCGGCCTGCTTGAACTCCTTCATCGAGGCGCCGCCGGCGGCGTCCATCGAGTCCTTCATCGCCGCGGCCCGGTAGGTGAGCAGCCGCGAGGCGTGCAGCATCACCTCGAGGTCGGCGATCTGGAAGGCCAGCCCCTGCTTGCGGCCGATCGGGCCGCCGAAGGTCTGCCGCTCACCGGCGTACTGCACGCTCATGTCGAGGCAGGCCTGGATGCAGCCGACGGCCAGCGCCGCGATCGCGACCCGGCCGTCGTCGAGGGTGGCCAGGAACTGGGCGTAGCCGCGCCCGCGCTCGCCCAGCAGGTGCGACTCGGGCACCCGCGCGTCGGTGAAGCTGAGGGGGTGGGTGTCGGAGGCGTGCCAACCGAGCTTGTCGTAGGCCTTCTCGGCCACGAACCCGGGAGTGCCAGCCGGCAGCATGATCGTGGAGAGCTCGGGGCGGCCGTCCTCGCGCTGGCCGGTGCGCGCGGTCACCGTGACCACCGAGGTGATCTCGCTGCCGGAGTTGGTGATGAACTGCTTGGCCCCGTTGACCACCCACTCGCCCTCGACCAGCTCCGCCTTGGTGCGCGTCGCACCGGCGTCGGAGCCGGCACCGGGCTCGGTGAGTCCGAAGCCGGCGAGCCGCTCACCGGCCACCAGGTCGGGCAGCCACTGCTGCTTCTGCTCGTCGGTGCCGAAGGTGAGGATCGGGTTGATGCCCAGCCCGACCGCAGCCTCCAGCGTGATGCCCATCGACTGGTCGACCCGGCCGATCTCCTCGATGGCCAGACACAGCGAGGTGACGGCGCCGTCCTCGCCGGTGAGGCCGGCGCCGCCGTACTCCTCCGGTGCGGTGAGCCCGAAGAGGCCGAGCTTGCCCATCTGCTGCACCACGTCGATCGGGAAGTGGTGGTCGCGGTCCCAGCGCGCGGCGTGCGGCGCGATCTTGGCCTCCGCGAACTCGCGGACGGTGCGACGGAAGGACTCGTGCTCAGGCGACAGCTCGTAGCTCATGACGGCATGCTACCCGGCTCGGTTAACGAGCGCTAACCTCGCGCCGAAACCGTGGAATTGTGCCCGGACCGTTGCCACCGCACGAGCCGCGGTGCTTTGATGCGGGGGC
>JBBQRV010000158.1:0-8866 GCA_038214475.1 Propionibacteriales bacterium
CGGCGGTGACCGAGCAGCTGTCCACGCTCGGCCACGTGAGCAACTTCTTCGCCACCGAGCCCCAGGTGGCGCTCGCCGAGCGGCTGCTCGCGCTGCTCGACCACGGCGACGGCCGGGTGTTCTTCACCAACTCCGGCACCGAGGCCAACGAGGCTGCCTTCAAGCTCACCCGGCGCACGGGCCGCACCCACCTGGTCGCCGCCGAGGGCAGCTTCCACGGCCGCACCACAGGCGCACTGGCGCTCACGTCCAAGGCCGCCTACCGCGAGCCGTTCGAGCCGCTCCCGGGCAACGTCACCTTCGTCCCGTACGGCGACGCCGCCGCGCTCGAGGCGGCCGTCACCGACCAGACCGCCGCGGTGGTGCTCGAGCCGATCCAGGGTGAGGCCGGTGTCGTGGTACCCCCCGACGGCTACCTCGCCGCGGCCCGTGACATCACCACCCGTTCCGGCGCGCTGCTCTGGCTCGACGAGGTGCAGACCGGCATGGGCCGCACCGGCGCCTGGTTCGCCCACGACCACGCGGTGGCTCCCGACGTGGTCACCGTGGCCAAGGGCCTGGCCGGCGGCATCCCGATCGGCGCGTGCGTGGGGCTGGGGGCGGCCGCGACGTTGCTGCAGCCCGGCAACCACGGCACCACCTTCGGCGGCAACCCGGTCTCGGCGGCGGCTGCGCTGGCCGTCATCGACACCATCGAGGCCGAGGGCCTGCTCGCCAACGCGCTCGCGCGAGAGTCCCAGCTGCGCGCCAGCCTCGCCGAGGCACCCGGCGTGTCCCGCATCGACGGCCGCGGGCTGCTGCTGGGCCTCGTGCTCGAGCAGGACATCGCGCCCGCGGTGAGCGCGGCCGCCCAACGGGCCGGGGTGATCCTCAACCCGGCCACGCCCGGCCGGATCCGGCTGGCACCGCCGCTGGTCCTCACCGAGGCCGACGTGCGCGAGTTCACCGACGTCTGGCCCACGATCTGGGCGGCAGCGCTCGAGGAGTCCGGATGATCCGGCACTTCCTGCGCGACGACGACCTCACCCCGGCCCAGCAGGCCGAGGTGCTCACCCTGGCGGCCGGCCTCAAGCAGGCGCCCTACGACACCAAGCCGCTGGCCGGCCCGCGCACGGTCGCACTGCTCTTCGACAAGCAGACGCTGCGCACCCAGGCCTCCTTCGCCGCCGGCATCGCCGAGCTGGGCGGCTTCCCGATGGTCGTCGACGGCCGACTCGCCGGCATCGGCGTGCGCGAGTCCGTCGCCGATGTCGCCCGGGTGCTGGGCCGCCAGGCCAGCGCGATCGTCTGGCGCACCGACCTGCAGTCGAAGCTGGAGGAGATGGCGCAGTACGCCGGGGTGCCGGTCGTCAACGCGCTCACCGACGACTTCCACCCCTGCCAGCTGCTGGCCGACCTGCTGACCGTGCAGGAGCACAAGGGGCGACTCCGCGGATTGCGGGTGGCCTTCGTCGGCGACGGGGCCTGCAACATGGGCAACTCGTGGCTGCTCGCCGGGGCGACCGCCGGGATGCACGTGGTCGTGAGCGCCCCCGTCGGCTACCAGCCGGCCCCGGACATGGTCGCGCGGGGCGGCGAGATCGCCGTCGGCACCGGCGGGTCGGTGGGCCTCGAGGCCGACCCGGTCGTCGCGGTGGCCGGCGCCGACGTGGTGGTGACCGACACGTGGGTCTCGATGGGTCGCGAGGACCAGGCTGCCGACCGGCTGGCGGCGCTGTCGCCGTACGCGCTGACTGCGCAGCTGCTCGGCTCCGCCGCACCCGACGCCCTGGTGCTGCACTGCCTGCCTGCCTACCGCGGCAAGGAGATCGCCGCGGAGGTCATCGACGGTCCGCAGAGCGCGGTGTGGGACGAGGCCGAGAACCGCAGGCACGCGCAGAAGGCGATCCTGACCTGGCTGGGGGAGTGGTGAACGAGACCGCGGTCAGCCCGCTCACCAAGAACGCCCGTCAGCAGCGCATCATCGATCTGCTCGGGCACCACGACGTGCGCTCGCAGACCGAGCTGTCGGAGCTGCTCGCCGACCGGGGCGTGCACGTGACGCAGGCGACCCTGAGCCGCGACCTGGTCGAGCTCGACGCGGTGAAGGTGCGGGCGACCTCCGGAGTGCTGGTCTACGCGGTGCCGGCCGAGGGCGGCGACCGCACTCCCATCCCCGCGATGGGCTCCGAGGCGGCCGCTGCCCGGCTGGCCCGGCTCTGCGCCGAGCTGTTGGTGAGCGCCGAGTCGAGCGCCAACCTCGTGGTGCTGCGCACCCCGCCCGGCGCCGCCCAGTTCCTGGCCAGCGCCTTCGACAAGGCCGAGGTGGCCGACGTCCTGGGCACCATCGCGGGCGACGACACGGTGCTCGTGATCGGTCGCCGGCCCACCGGCGGCGACGCCCTGGCCCGACGAATCGTGGCGTTGGCCGACGGTACGCCGACCAGCGCCTGATCCCGCCTACGACCCGGCGTTCGACCGGCCCACCCTCCCCAGACACCAAGGAAGACACCCACTGTGAGCAAGGTCCTGACCTCCCTGCCCCTCGGCGAACGCGTCGGCATCGCCTTCTCCGGCGGGCTCGACACCTCCGTCGCCGTCGCCTGGATGCGCGACAAGGGCGCGATCCCGTGCACCTACACCGCTGACATCGGCCAGTACGACGAGCCGGACATCTCCGGTGTACCCACCCGCGCCCTGCAGTACGGCGCCGAGATCGCCCGCGCCGTCGACTGCCGCACCCAGCTGGTGGAGGAGGGCTTCGCCGCCATCGCGTGCGGCGCGTTCCACATCCGCTCCGGCGGCCGCACCTACTTCAACACCACCCCGCTGGGGCGGGCCGTCACCGGCACCATGCTCGTGCGCGCCATGCACGCCGACGGCGTGGACATCTGGGGCGACGGCTCGACGTTCAAGGGCAACGACATCGAGCGGTTCTACCGCTACGGGCTGCTGGCCAACCCCGACCTGCGGATCTACAAGCCCTGGCTCGACGCCGACTTCGTGCACGAGCTCGGTGGCCGCGACGAGATGAGCCAATGGCTCACCGAGCACGGCCTGCCCTACCGCGACTCCAAGGAGAAGGCGTACTCCACCGACGCCAACATCTGGGGCGCGACCCACGAGGCGAAGACGCTCGAGCACCTCGACACCTCGCTCGAGGTGGTCCAGCCGATCATGGGCGTGAAGTTCTGGAACCCCGCCGTCGACATCGCCACCGAGGACGTCACCGTCCGCTTCGAGCAGGGGCGCCCGGTGGCCATCAACGGTGAGACGTACGTCGACCCGGTGGCGCTGGTCCGGGAGGCCAACGGCATCGGGGGCCGGCACGGGCTCGGCATGTCCGACCAGATCGAGAACCGGATCATCGAGGCGAAGTCACGCGGCGTCTACGAGGCGCCGGGCATGGCGCTGCTGTGGATCGCCTACGAGCGGCTGCTCAACGCCATCCACAACGAGGACACCCTGGCCAACTACACCGCGCAGGGCCGGCAGCTCGGCCGGCTGCTCTACGAGGGCAGGTGGCTCGACCCGCAGGCGCTGATGCTGCGCGAGGCCATCCAGCGCTGGATCGCGTCGCTGGTCACCGGTGAGGTGACGCTGCGGCTGCGGCGCGGTGAGGACTACACCGTGCTGCGCACCGACGGGCCGGCGTTCTCCTACCACCCCGACAAGCTGTCGATGGAGCGCACCGACAATGCCGCGTTCGGCCCGACCGACCGGATCGGGCAGCTGACCATGCGCAACCTCGACATCGCCGACTCGCGCGCCAAGCTCGAGCTGTACGCCGAGCAGCCGCTCGACCAGGGGCAGGTGCTCGTCGAGAATGGGACCCTGTTCGGCGAGCTCGAGCCCGGTGGCGCCGACCGGATCGCCGACAACCCGGGTATCGACCCGACCGCCGACGACGCGCTCGACCATGCCGCGATGGAGTTCGGCACCGACTGACCCCTCCGCCGCACGCACGGTGTCCCGGGCGTTCCGCGCTGTGCCCGGGACGCGTGCGTCGGTGCGTCAGTCGACGTCGTCGTCGACCCAGTCGAGCGTCTTCGTGACGGCCTTCTTCCAGTTGCGGTAGTACTTCTCGCGCACCTCGTCGTCCATGTTCGGGGTCCAGCGCTTGTCCTCGCCCCAGTTGGTGGTGATGTCGTCCTCGGAGGCCCAGTAGCCCACCGCGAGCCCAGCGGCGTACGCCGCCCCGAGCGCCGTGGTCTCGGCGACCTTGGGACGCACCACGTCGACGCCCAGGATGTCGGCCTGGAACTGCATCAGGGTCTCGTTGACGACCATGCCGCCGTCGACCTTCAGCTCCTTGAGCGGCACCCCCGAGTCGGCGTTCATCGCGTCGAGCACCTCGCGGGTCTGGAAGGCGGTGGCCTCCAGCACGGCACGTGCGATGTGTCCCTTGTTGACGAACCGGGTGAGCCCGACCAGGGCACCGCGGGCGTCGGAGCGCCAGTGTGGGGCGAAGAGTCCCGAGAACGCGGGCACGAAGTAGGCGCCGCCGTTGTCCTCGACTCCCTTGGCCAGCTCCTCGATCTCCGGCGCGGACTTGATCAGGCCCAGGTTGTCGCGCACCCACTGCACGAGGGAGCCGCTGACCGCGATCGAGCCCTCGAGCGCGTAGATCGGCTTGTTGTCACCGATCTTGTAGCAGACCGTCGTGAGCAGGCCGTTCTCCGAGGGCACCTGCTCCTCGCCGGTGTTGAGCAGCATGAAGTTGCCGGTGCCGTAGGTGTTCTTCGCGGTCCCGACCTCGAGGCAGGCCTGGCCGAACGTGGCGGCCTGCTGGTCGCCGAGGATTCCGGCTACCGGGGTGCCGTTCAGGATGCCGGGCTTGCACTCGCCGTAGATCTCCGACGACGACCTGATCTCGGGCAGCATCGACATCGGGATCGTCATGTCCGCGGCGATCGACTCGTCCCAGCTCAGCGTGCTCAGGTCCATCAGCATGGTGCGACTGGCGTTGGTCACGTCGGTGACGTGCACGCCGTCGTGCTCGGCCCCCCCGGTGAGGTTCCACAGCGTCCAGGTGTCGGTGTTGCCGAAGATCAGGTCACCGGCCTCGGCCTTCTCGCGGGCCCCCTCGACGTTGTCGAGGATCCACTTCACCTTGGGCCCCGAGAAGTAGGTCGCGAGCGGCAGCCCGACCGTCGCCTTGTACTTGTCGGCGCCGTCGCTGCCGCCGAGCTCGTCGACGATCTTCTGGGTGCGGGTGTCCTGCCAGACGATGGCGTTGTAGACGGGCTGGCCGGTGTTCTTGTCCCAGACCACCGCGGTCTCGCGCTGGTTGGTGATGCCGACCGCGGCGATGTTCTTGCTGTTCAGGTTGGCCTTCGCCAGGGCGCCCCCGATCACGTCACGGGTGTTGGTCCAGATCTCGATGGGGTCGTGCTCGACCCAGCCCGCCCTCGGGAAGATCTGCTCGTGCTCGACCTGGTCGACGGCGACGACCTCTCCCGAGTGGTTGAAGATCATCGCCCGGGTGCTGGTCGTGCCCTGGTCGATGGCCAGGATGTACGTGTTGTCTGCCATGGGTGTTCCCGACTCCTTGAGGTTGGTGTCTCAGACGTAGTTGACGAGGTTGGCACAGAGGCCGGCGAGCACGCCGCCGATGATCGGGCCGACCACCGGGACCCACGAGTAGCCCCAGTCGCTGTCGCCCTTGCCCTTGATCGGCAGCACGAAGTGGGCGATCCGCGGCCCGAGGTCACGGGCCGGGTTGATCGCGTAGCCGGTGGGACCCCCGAGACCGGCACCGATGCCGACCACCAGCAGCGCCACCGCCAGCGGCCCGAGTGCGGCGGGGGTGCCGGCTGCCGCTGCGGCGGCGTTCGATGGCCCGAAGGCGAGGATCACGAACACGAGCACGAAGGTACCGATGATCTCCGTGATCAGGTTCCAGACGGGGTTGCGGATGGCGGGGCTGGTCGAGAAGACCGCCAGCTTGGCGTCGGCCTCGCTCTCCGGGTCGTCGAAGTGGTCGCGGTAGGCCAGCCAGCACAGCACTGCGCCGGTGAAGGCGCCGAGCATCTGCGCGGACAGGTAGGTGACGACATCGCCGAGGCTGAGTCCTGAGTGCCCGTCGGCCCACAGCCCCAGCGTCACCGCCGGATTGATGTGGGCGCCCGACTTGTAGGCGACGAAGACGCCCGCGAAGACGGCCAGCCCCCATCCGAAGGTGACCAGCACGAACCCGTCGGCGAACCCCTTGGTCTTCGCGAGTGCGACGTTCGCGACCACACCGCAACCGAGCAGCAGCAGCATGGCGGTACCCATGAACTCTGGAAGGAAGATGTCGCTGAACAATGAGGCTCCTCTTTCGAACGCGCGAGCCCCATGCCAAGACCGAGAGAGAGCACCGTTGCTCGCGAGGTGTGAGTGATCTCCGACACTAGGCACTGTTGTTGCCTTTGCCAAGGATTGGACGCGGTCGAGCCGGGCAGAGCGGGATTCGGGCGCTCGACCCGGGCTCCGGGGTTGTGCCTAGAGTGGTCATCGACAAGCTCGAACCGATCGCCACGAAGGAGCCCGGATGCCCATCCCCAGCCGTCTCGACGCCGACTACCGCGAGCGTGCGTGGCGTGCGCTGGGTGAACGCGAGTTCGACGTCCTCGTGATCGGGGGCGGCGTCACCGGGGCAGGGGCCGCCCTCGACGCGGCCACCCGCGGACTGTCGGTCGCGCTGGTCGAGCAGCGCGACTTCGCGTCCGGGACCTCGTCGCGCAGCTCCAAGCTCTTCCACGGCGGGCTGCGCTACCTCGAGCAGCTCAACTTCACCCTGGTCCGCGAGGCGCTCAAGGAACGCGAGCTGATGCTGACCAGCATCGCGCCGCACCTGGTGAAGCCGGTGTCGTTCATGTACCCGCTGCAGCACCGGATCTGGGAGCGCCCCTACGTGACCGCGGGGCTGACGCTCTACGACTCGATGGGTGGCGCCCGCTCCGTGCCGCGGCACAAGCAGCTGACCCGCACCAAGGCGCTGCAGATGGCGCCGGCGCTCAAGAACGACTCGCTCACCGGTGCCCTGCTCTACTACGACGCCCAGGCCGACGACGCCCGGCACACCCTGACGGTGGTCCGCACGGCCGCGTCGTACGGCGCCACCGTGCTCAACTCCGCACGCGTCGTCCGGCTGAACCGGGCCGGCGAGCGGGTCGTCGGGGCGCGGGTCACCGACGTGGAGACGGGGCAGGAGGTCGACGTGAAGGCCAGCGTGGTCGTCAACTGCACCGGGGTGTGGACCGACGACGTCCAGACCCTGGCCGGTGGCCGGGGTCGGTTCCACGTCCGGGCCTCCAAGGGCGTGCACATCGTGGTGGCGCGGGACCGGATCAACTCCGAGACCGGGCTGATCCTGCGCACCGAGAAGTCCGTGCTGTTCGTGATCCCGTGGAACACGCACTGGATCATCGGGACCACCGACACCGACTGGGAGCTCGACAAGGCACATCCCGCCGCGAGCCGCGCCGACATCGACTACATCCTCGACCACATCAACGAGGTGCTCGCCGTGCCGCTGACGCACGACGACATCCAAGGGGTCTACGCCGGCCTGCGCCCGCTGCTGTCGGGGGAGAGCGACAAGACCTCGCAGCTGTCCCGCGAGCACGCGGTGGCCCGCCCGCAACCGGGGCTGATCTCGATCGCGGGCGGCAAGTACACGACCTACCGGGTGATGGGCGCCGACGCCATCGACGCGGCGCGTGGCGACATCGGCGAAGCCGTGCCGGACAGCGTCACCGAGCACATCCCGCTGCTGGGGGCCGAGGGCTACCCGGCGCTGGTCAACCAGGTGGACCGGATCGCCGCCAAGCAGGGGATCCCGGTGTGGCGGGTCACGAACCTGCTGAACCGCTACGGCTCGATGGTGCCCGACCTGTTCGAGCTTGCCGAGGCCGACCCGAGCCTGCTGCAGCCGCTCGAGGGTGCGGAGGAGTACCTGCGGGTGGAGCTCGTCTACGCCGTGACCCACGAGGGCGCGCTGCACATGGACGACCTCCTCACCCGGCGCACTCGGATCTCCATCGAGACCACCGACCGGGGCGTCACCGCCGCCAAGTCGGTGGCCGACCTGGTGGCCCCGATCCTGGGCTGGGACTCCGCGCGCGTCGACGACGAGGTGGCGGCGTACACCGCGCGAGTGGCCGCCGAGCGCGAGTCGCAGGCCGAGACCGACGACCTGGAGGCCAACGCCGAACGGCTCGCTGCGCCCGACATCCGGGTCCGGTCCGTCGGTCGCGCGCTGGACTGACATCCTTTCCCCGTGACGGACGCATCGACGACCAACGAGGGCAAGCTCTGGGGAGGCCGGTTCGCCGGTGGGCCCAGTGCCGCCCTCGAGGCGCTCTCCCGGTCCACGCAGTTCGACTGGCGGCTCACGCCGTACGACCTGGCGGGGTCGCACGCCCACGCCGAGGTGCTGCTGGGCGCGGGTCTGCTGTCGGCCGCGGACGCCGCGGAGATCCACCGCGGCCTCGACGTGCTGGGGCAGCGGTACGCCGCCGGCGACCTGCACCCCGATCCGTCCGACGAGGACGTGCACGGGGCGCTCGAGCGGCTGCTCCTGCTGGAGGTCGGCGCAGAGGTGGGCGGTCGCCTGCGGGCCGGGCGCAGTCGCAACGATCAGGTGGCCACCCTGTTCAAGGTGTTCCTGCGCGACCACGCCCGGGTGCTCACCGCGCTACTGCTCGACCTGGTGGATGCGCTCGCCGACCAGGCCGAGGCGCACCATGGCGCGATCATGCCCGGACGCACGCACCTCCAGCACGCCCAGCCGGTGCTGCTCGGGCATCACCTGCTGGCGCATGCCTGGCCGCTGCTGCGTGACGTCGGACGGCTCCGGGACTGGGACGCCAGGGTCGCCGTCGACTCGCCGTACGGCTCG
>JBBQRV010000159.1:0-8861 GCA_038214475.1 Propionibacteriales bacterium
CATGCTGGTCCCGGTGTTCACCGTCGCCGAGAACGTGATGCTCGGTCGGGAGAAGACCCGCGGTGCGGGCTTCCTGGATCGCCGCGCCGCCTCGGAACTGGTCCGTGAGCTCTCCGCCCGCTACAACCTGGCCGTCGATCCCGACGCCCGGGTCGAGGACCTCCCCGTGGGCGTGCAGCAGCGGGTCGAGATCCTCAAGGCGCTGGTCAACGAGGCCAAGGTGCTGATCCTCGACGAGCCCACCGCGGTGCTGACGCCGCAGGAGATCGACGAGCTGATGGGCATCATGCGCGAGCTCAAGGCGCAGGGCACCTCGATCATCTTCATCACCCACAAGCTCCGCGAGGTCAAGGCGGTCGGTGACCGGATCAGCGTGATCCGGCGGGGCAAGCTCGTCGGCACCACCGCCCCGAGCACCTCGGAGTCCGAGCTGGCCGAGATGATGGTCGGCCGCTCGGTGAACCTGCAGGTCGACAAGGACCCGGCCCAGGTCGGGGCCGCCGTGCTGGAGGCTCGACACGTCTCGGTAATCGACCCCCGTGGGCACCTGGTCGTCAAGGACGTCTCCTTCGAGGCCCGTGCCGGTGAGGTGCTCGCCATCGCCGGCGTCCAGGGCAACGGCCAGACCGAGCTGATCAAGGCCCTGATGGGCGTGATCCGGCCGGATGCGGGCGAGATCTGGCTCGAGGGCGAGGACATCAGCCGCTACGGCCCCCGCGAGAGCCTCGAGGCCGGCCTCGGCTACATCCCCGAGGACCGCTCGCACGACGGCTACGTCGGCGCGTTCAGCGTGCGCGAGAACCTGGTCCTCGACCTCTACCGCAACCCCGAGTTCTCCAGTGGCCTGGCCCTCAAGCTCGATGCCATCGCCGCGAACGCCGAGCAGCGGATCGAGGAGTTCGACATCCGCACCGAGGGCATGGAGGCGCCGGTCAGCTCGCTGTCCGGGGGCAACCAGCAGAAGGTGGTCGTGGCTCGCGAGTTCTCGCGCCCGATCAAGGCCCTGATCGCCTCCCAGCCGACCCGCGGGGTGGACGTGGGGTCGATCGAGTTCATCCACCAGCGCATCGTCGCCGAGCGCGACAAGGGCACCGCGGTCGTCATCGTGTCCACCGAGCTCGACGAGGTCTACGCCCTCGCCGACCGGATCGCGGTCATGTACGACGGCCGGATCGTGGGCACCGTGACCCCCGACATCGCCCGTGAGGAGATCGGCCTGATGATGGCCGGCGCCCACGAGACCGCCACCGGAGGTGCGGCATGACCGAACAGCAGGTGCAACCGGCCCCGCCGCCCGAGCCGGAGGAGAAGCCCCGCGGCCGTGACCTGACGGCCTGGCTGCCCACCGTCACCGACTCGATCGCCGCGATCGTGCTCGCGCTCGTCGTCGGGGCCGTGCTGATCATCTTCTCGACGCCCCGGGTGATCGAGTCCTTGCAGTACTTCTTCAGCTACCCGTGGGACTTCTTCCGCTTCTCGGGCACCGCCGTGTGGGACGGCTACTCCGCGCTGCTCAACGGCTCGGTCGGCTCCGGTGCGGCCTGGCAGAGGACCCTGGAGCGGGCGGCGCCGCTGATCTGCGCCGGCCTGGGCGTGAGCCTGGCCTTCCGCTCCGGGTTGTTCAACATCGGCGCCCAGGGCCAGATCCTGATCGGCGCGCTGGCTGCCGGCTTCATCGGCTTCCACTTCGACCTGCCTCCGGGCCTGCACCTGCTGCTGGCACTGGTGGGTGCCCTGGTCGCGGGAGGCGCGTGGGGTGCGGTGGCTGGACTGCTCAAGGCGCGGGCCGGCGCGCACGAGGTGATCACCACGATCATGTTGAACTACGTCGCCCGGTTCGTGATGCTCTACTTCCTGGGCAAGGAGGCCTTCCAGCGGGTGGGCAGTGACAACCTGCTCTCGCCGCCGGTCGCCGACTCGGCGTCGTTCCCCCGGATCTTCGGCCTGCACAGCGGCGTCCTGCTCGCGGTCGTGGCCGCGCTGTGCGTGTGGTGGCTGCTGGAGCGCAGCACGCTCGGCTTCGAGATGCGGGCCGTGGGAGCCAACCCCGACGCGTCTCGCACCGCAGGCATGGACGTCGGCAGGGTCTACGTGGCCGCGATGACGACCGCGGGGGTGCTCGCCGGCCTCGCCGCGACGATGACCGTGCTGGGTCGCCAGGACTCCCTCACCGACCAGATCGCCGGCACCGTCGGCTTCGACGCGATCACGGTGGCGCTGCTGGGCCGCGCCACTCCGCTCGGCACGGTGCTCGCCGGGCTGCTGTTCGGTGCGCTGTCGTCCGGAGGACTGGCCATGCAGGCGGCGGCCGGGGTCCCGCCGGAGCTGGCCCAGGTGCTGCAGGCGCTGATCGTGTTGTTCGTGGCGGCGCCCGCCCTGGTGCGCGGCCTCTTCAGGATCCGCGGCTCGGGCAAGGGCTCGAGCGTCGTGGCGACAGGATGGGGAGCATGAGCGTGATCGAGGCGCCGACGACGGCCGCCCCCGAACCACAGGTCCGCGACCGGGCCGACGTACGTCGCCAGATCCGGCTCTCGGTGACCTTCCTGATCGCGGCGGTGCTGCTGGTCTGGTTCGCGCTGGCCATCCATGACCACCACGTGAGCTACGTGCTCGGGGAACGGGTCACCAAGGAGTTCCGGCCCCAGGAGATCAACGGCACCGCAGTCTCATGGCTGGCCGTGCTCGTCTCGGCGGTCGCCTTCCTGCTCGCGGTGAGCAACCGGTTCCCCCGCGGGATCTGGGGGTCGATGCTGGGGCTGTTGGTCGGGGTCACGTTCTACCTCGGCTTCCTGATGTGGGCCTACGCCGACCAGGGGGGCGCCTTCTCGGCGGCCATCGCCAACCCGATCCCGGGCACCATCCGGATCGCGACGCCACTGGTGTTCGGTGCCCTGGCGGGCTGCCTGTGCGAGCGGTCCGGTGTCATCAACATCGCGATCGAGGGCCAGTTCCTCGCCGGCGCCTTCTTCGCCGCCGTCTTCGCCAGCCTGGCGTTCAGCGCCGTCGTGGGGCTCCTCGGCGGCATCGTCGCGGGGGTCCTGATCGCCGCCCTGCTCGCTGTCTTCGCGCTGCGCTACCAGGTCAACCAGGTGGTCCTCGGCGTGGTGCTGGTCGCCTTCGCCTCGGGGCTCACGAGCTTCCTGCTCGGCCAGATCCCGGGAGACCCGGACATCAAGAAGTACTTCAACGAGCCGCCGATCCTCGCCGACATCAGGATCCCCGGGCTGGCAGACATCCCGCTGGTGGGTCAGGCGCTGTTCGACCAGACGATCCTGGTCTACCTGATGTACGTCTCGGTGGTCGTGGTCACCCTGCTGCTCTTCCAGACGAAGTGGGGCCTGCGGGTGCGCGCCGTGGGCGAGCACCCCATGGCCGCCGACACCGTCGGGCTCAAGGTGAACCGGATCCGCTGGCAGGCGGTGCTGCTCGGTGGCGTGTTCGCCGGCCTCGGCGGGGCCTACTACACGGTCGGCTCCACGGGCGCCTTCGACCGCGACATCTCCGCGGGCACCGGGTTCATCGCGCTCGCCGCGGTGATCATGGGCCGCTGGCACCCTGTCGGCGCGACCTTCGCCGCGGTGTTCTTCGGGTTCATGTGGAACCTGCAGAACCAGCTCGGTTTCGTCGACAAGCTGCCCGGCGAGCTGCTCGGGGCGGCGCCGTACCTCGCGACGATCGTCGCGGTGGCCGGGTTCGTCGGCCGGGTCCGCCCGCCGGCGGCCGACGGCGAACCGTACGTCAAGAGCTGATCGCGTGTCCGACTTCGACTGGGACTCGCTCACGGCTGCCGCGATCGAGGTCTCGGCGCACGCCTACGCGCCCTACAGCAGCTTCCCCGTGGGCGCGGCCGCGACCGCCGACGACGGGCGGGTGCTGGTGGGCTGCAACGTGGAGAACGCGGCGTACGGCGTGGTCCTGTGCGCCGAGTGCGGCCTGGTCAGCTCGCTGCACGCCACCGGCGGCGGCCGGCTCACCCACTTCGTGTGCGTCAACGGCGCGGCCGAGGTGATCATGCCCTGCGGGCGTTGCCGCCAGCTGCTGTTCGAGCACGGCGGCAACGACCTGCTGCTGATGACACCGTCGGGCGTGCGCTCGATGGCCGAGGTGCTGCCCGATGCGTTCGGGCCCGACGACCTCACCTGACGTTCCGAGAGGACTGCAATGACGCAGCACGACGCGGTGGAGGTCATCTCCGCCAAGCGCGACCGAGCCGAGCTCACCGACAGCCAGATCGACTGGGTGATCGCCGCCTACACGCGAGGCGACGTCGCCGACGAGCAGATGTCCGCGCTGGCGATGGCGATCCTGCTCAACGGGATGACCCGCGCCGAGATCTCCCGCTGGACCGGCGCGATGATCGCCTCGGGGGAGCGGATGGACTTCTCCGGCCTGTCCCGTCGCACGGCCGACAAGCACTCCACCGGGGGTGTCGGCGACAAGATCACCCTGCCCCTGGCCCCGTTGGTGGCGGCCTGCGGTGTGGCCGTGCCGCAGCTGTCGGGACGCGGGCTGGGCCACACCGGCGGCACCCTCGACAAGCTGGAGTCGATCCCGGGCTGGCGGGCGCTGTTGTCCAACGACGAGATGCTCGCCCAGCTCGAGTCGGTCGGCGCGGTGATCTGCGCCGCGGGCGACGGGTTGGCCCCGGCGGACAAGAAGCTCTACGCACTGCGTGACGTCACCGGCACCGTGGAGGCGATCCCGCTGATCGCGTCGTCGATCATGAGCAAGAAGATCGCCGAGGGCACCGGCTCGCTGGTGCTGGACGTGAAGGTCGGCACCGGCGCGTTCATGAAGGACGTCGCCCGGGCCCGCGAGCTGGCCAGCACCATGGTCGGCCTCGGCTCCGACGCCGGTGTGCACACCGTCGCGCTGCTCACCGACATGTCCACGCCGCTGGGCCTCACCGCGGGCAACGCGATCGAGGTGGCCGAGTCGGTCGAGGTGCTCGCCGGGGGAGGACCTGCCGACGTCGTCGAGCTCACCCTGGCCCTGGCCCGCGAGATGCTCGCCGGCGCCGGGGTCAGCGACGTCGACCCGGCCGACAAGCTCGCCGACGGCTCCGCGATGGACGCCTGGAAGGCGATGATCCGGGCCCAGGGCGGTGACCCCGACGCGACGCTGCCGGTGGCCCGGGAGTCGCACGTGGTGACCGCGCCCACGTCGGGGACGCTCACCCGGCTGGACGCGATGGCGGTCGGCCTGGCCGCGTGGCGGCTGGGGGCCGGACGGGCCCGGCAGGGCGACGCCGTGCAGGCCGGCGCCGGTGTGGTCTGGCACGCACGTCCGGGCGACGAGATCACCGCGGGCCAGCCGCTGTTCACGCTGCTCACCGACGAGGCCGACCGGTTCGAGCGCGCACTGGCGTCCCTGGACGGCGGCTACGACCTCGGCGACCGGGCGTCGTACCGGCCCTCGCCGTTGGTGATCGACCGGATCTGCTGACCGGGTCACTGCGCCGCACGCCCCATGTAACGCGCAGTTATCACGTCCAACACACCCCTGCGCGGGTACGTCGGAGGGGATAACTGCGCGTTACATGGGCGATGGGCCCGCCCGGACGCTCAGGGCAGCAGCAGGACGACGGTCTCCGCGACGCAGGCGGGCTTCTCGCTGCCCTCGATCTCCACGACGTACTTCAGCGTCATCTGCTTGCCGGTGGGCAGGTCGGTGACGTCGAGCACGGACACGTGGGCGCGGATCCGGGAGCCGACCGGCACCGGGCTCGGGAAGCGCACCTTGTTGACCCCGTAGTTGAGCTTGGCGCCGGGCGTCTCCAGGCCGAAGACCTGGCTGCCCAGCCACGGCACCAGCGACAGCGTGAGGTAGCCGTGCGCGACGGTGCCGCCGAACGGTCCGGCCTTGGCCCGCTCGGGGTCCACGTGGATCCACTGGTGGTCGTCGGTCGCCTCGGCGAACCGGTCCACCCGGTCCTGGTCGATCTGCACCCAGGCGCTGGTGCCGAGCTCCTCGCCGACGGCGGCCGAGATCTCGTCCAGGGTGGTGAAGACGCGCATGCCTGACTCCTCGTACTGCTCGGGATCCGTTGACTGCCCCGAACCTATCGGGTGCCGGACGGGTGCGAGGATGGGCGGGTGCAGACCCCCAGCCCCGCGACCCCGACCCGAGACGACGTACGCCGTGCCCCGAAGGTGCTGCTGCACGACCATCTCGACGGCGGCCTGAGGCCCCAGACCGTCCTCGACCTGGCCGCAGAGGTCGGGCACGAGCTTCCCGCGTCGGACGCCGACGCGCTGGGCCGCTGGTTCGCCGAGTCGGCCGACTCCGGCAGCCTGGTGCGCTACCTCGAGACCTTCGACCACACGGTCGCCGTGATGCAGACCGGTGCCGCCCTGACCCGGGTCGCCCGCGAGTGCGTCGAGGACCTGGTGGCCGACGGCGTGGTCTACGCCGAGGTGCGCTACGCGCCCGAGCAGCACCTCGAAGGAGGCCTCACCCTCGACGAGGTGGTGGCCGCCGTCCAGGAGGGCTTCGAGGCGGGTGTGGCGGCCTCCGGCGACCGGATCGTGGTGCGCCAGCTGCTCACTGCGATGCGGCACGCCGCGCGGTCCATGGAGATCGCCGAGCTGTCCATCGCCTGGCGTGACCGCGGTGTCGCCGGGTTCGACATCGCCGGCGCCGAGGCGGGCTTCCCGCCCACCCGGCACCTCGACGCGTTCGAGTACCTCCAGCGCGAGAACTCGCACTTCACCATCCATGCCGGGGAGGCCTTCGGGCTGCCGTCGATCTGGCAGGCCCTGCAGTGGTGCGGCGCCGACCGGCTCGGCCACGGGGTGCGGATCGTCGACGACATCACCGTGCACGACGACGGGTCGGTCGAGCTGGGCCGGCTGGCGTCGTACGTGCGTGACAAGCGGATCCCCCTCGAGCTCTGCCCCGCCTCCAACGTGCAGACCGGCGCGGCCACGTCGATCGCGGAGCACCCGATCGGCCTGCTCACCCGGCTCCGGTTCCGGGTCACCGTCAACACCGACAACCGGCTGATGAGCGGCACCTCGATGACCGACGAGATGACCTCGCTGGTCGAGGCGTTCGGCTACACCCTGAGCGACCTGCGCTGGTTCACGATCAACGCGATGAAGTCGGCGTTCCTGCCCTTCGACGAACGGCTGGCGATCATCGAGAACGTGGTCAAGCCCGGGTACGCCGAGCTCGCCGGCGAGTAGCGCTCAGCCGCCCGGGAGCACCGCGAGCCACGGCGTCGACCAGCCGGCCAGCGCCAGCCGGCCACGCTCGACCTCACCCCGGGCCGCCTCGACCACGCGCCCGGCGGCCGGCTCGTAGCAGCGCCACCCGGTCTCGGTGGCGCTGAGTGCGAGCACCACGTGCCGCGGCGCCAGGGCGTTGCCGACGTAGAGGGGCACGGTGTGCCCGGCCCGCAGCGCGGCGTCGACGGCGTCGACGACCGGCCCCGGGTCGCCCGGCTCGAAGGCGACGGTGCGGTACGTCGTCCCCGGCACGCCGGCGCTGCCGGACATCTCGCGGGCCAGCGCCCACGGGGCGGTGCCCAGGGCCAGCAACCAGGGCAGCTGCAATCGCCCGCGGACGTCGGTGGGCCCGTTGGTGCGGCGGTGCTGCGACAGGCACTCGAGGCGGAACCGGTCGGCCGGTGTGCCGTCGACGACGTGACCGGTGCGCGGGTGCCGGCCGGTGGCCAGGAACTCGGCGTACCCGGGGTCGTGCACCATCCGCGACACCACCAGGCTGGCTGCCCCGCAGCTGCGCTGGTCGGGCTGGGGGAGTCGGCCGGCCAGCAGCGTGGTGACGTCGTCGGACATGACCGGGCCGCCCAGCAGCCCCCGGGGTGCCGACACCGGGTGCAGGGTGCCCCGTTGCACGGTCGCCAGCGCCGAGCGCAGCGCCCGCGACCCGGCGACGAGGAGGTCGGTGAGGGTCGTCATCGCGAGGCCTGTCCGTGCGCCGGCGCGAGGCCGTGCCGCTCCAGCACCTGGTCGGGCGTCACCGGCGTGCACCCGAGTGCCACGGCATGGCCGACCACCCGGCGCTGGTCGCGCATCAGGGCCAGGCCACGGCGCAGCAGCACCAGCGGCGGCTTGCGGTGCTCGCGCAGGTCGCGGGTGAGTCGGCGCCAGAAGGTCACCATGGGGTGCTGGCGCACGCAGTAGGCCGCGGCCAGGATCCCGAGCTGGCGACAGTCGGCCACCACCTCCTGGGCGAAGATCCCCTCGGCCACGAACATCTCGGCCCCGGCGAGGTCGAGCACCTCGGTGCCGTGCCGGCCGTCGCGGGCGATGTCGTAGAGCGGCACCTCGACCCAGCCGGTGGCGCAGAGCTCCTCGAGCGCGGCGACGGCAGCCTCGAGCAGCCACGAGGCAGGGTCGTCCCAGTCGGCCATCCCCGCGTTCGCGCCGTCGGTGATCCGGGGCAGCGACGGGTCGGAGCCGTCCTTGTAGAAGTCGTCGAGCCGCAGCACCGGCAGCCCGAGCCGTTCGGCGAGGCGGGACTTGCCGGACCCCGAGGGCCCGGCCAGCACGACGACCCGCGCCTGCAGGTCGCTCACACGCCCATCGGGTGCCAGACCGTCTTGGTCTCCAGGAAGGCGGTCATCGGCTCGAGCCCCGGGTCGGCGCTCCAGTCGGGCTCGGTGGCGGGGGCCCGGCGCACGCGCTTGAGGTTGTCGGCCGCGGCCACCTCGAGCTCGGTGGCCAGGACCGGGTCACCGGCGACCCCGCCCAGGTCGATGGCGTTGACGTCCATGTGGGCCGCCAGCCAGGGCGCGACGGTGGCGGCCTTGCCGGTGAGGATGTTGACCACACCGCCGGGCACGTCGCTGGTGGCGAGCACCTCGGCGAGGTTCACCGCCGGCAGCGGGCGCGAGT
>JBBQRV010000160.1:0-8833 GCA_038214475.1 Propionibacteriales bacterium
GGCGCGGCATCTTCGGGTACGGCGTCGCCAGCGGCGACCCGACCGCGGACTCCGTGGTGATCTGGACCCGGGCGACGCCGCCGGCACCTCGCCACGAGCCGGTGGCCGTGCCCGGAAGCGGCCTGGGCCGGCCGCTGGAGGTGAAGTGGGAGGTCGCCACCGATCCCGAGTTCCACCGCGTCGTACGCCGCGGCGAGGTGCGCACCCACCCCGACAGCGACCACACCGTGAAGGTCGACGTCCGCGGCCTGCAGGCCTACCACGTCTACTGGTACCGCTTCAAGGCGCGCGGCGAGCGCAGCCCGGTAGGTCGCACGCAGACCGCCGGTGACGAGCCCGGTCGGGTGCACGCGCTGCGGTTCGCGCTGGCCTCGTGCAGCAACTACACGGGCGGCTGGTTCGGCGCCTACCGCGAGATCGCCCGCCGCGACGACCTCGACTTCGTGCTGCACGTCGGCGACTACATCTACGAGTACGGCAACGGAGCCGACCGCTACGGGCCCGCCGAGCTGGTCGGCGTGCGTGACGCGCAGCCCGCGACCGAGACCATCGACCTGGAGGGGTACCGGCTGCGGCACGCGCTGCACAAGGCCGACCCCGACCTGCAGGGGGCCCACGCCAGGCATCCCTGGATCACGATCTTCGACGACCACGAGGTTGCCAACAACGCCTGGGCCGACGGCGCGGAGAACCACCAGCCCGGCGAGGGCGACTACCTGCTCCGCCGCGAGCAGGCCCTCCAGGCGTACCTCGAGTGGATGCCGTTCCGGCTGCCCGACCAGCGGGCGCCGCACCAGGGCACCAGGTTCTTCAAGAAGTTCACGTTCGGCGACCTCGGAGACCTGTCGGTGGTGGAGACCCGGCAGAACCGCGACGAGCAGGTCGCCCCGCCCGGAGGCGCCAGCGCCACCGGCTTCGTCCCCATCGGGCTGGTCCCCCAGATCGACGCGGCGCTGGCCGACCCGTCGCGGCACCTGCCCGAGCCCGAGCAGCTGCAGTGGCTCAAGGACACGGTGTCCTCGACCGGCCGCCCGTGGCACCTGGTGGGCAACCAGGTGATGGTGATGCCGTTCCGGCTCGCGGGTGCGGTCTTCGGCGCCCCGGGCACCACGCTGGTCAACGCCGACGCGTGGGACGGGTACGGCGCCGACCAGCGCGACCTGCTGGCCCACCTCGCCGCGCAGCCGGCCGAGGCCGGCGACACCGTGGTGCTCACCGGCGACATCCACTCCTCGTGGGCCGCCGACCTGCCCGCCGACCCGTCGGCGACCACGACGTACACGTCGGCCGGTGTGGAGTTCGTGACGCCCTCGGTGACCAGTGACGGCTTCTACGAGCTGTCGGCGGGCATCGCCCCCGGGGCGACGCCCGAGCAGCGGGTCGGGCTGGTGGCCGGGGTGGTCGCCCAGATCCAGGGCATGAACCCCTGGACGAAGTACCTCGACGGCGTCGGTCACGGGTTCCTCGTGGTCGACGTGACGCCGGAACGGGTGCAGGCCGACTACTTCCACACCCCGACCCCGACCTCGGCGATGCCCGACCCGCGGGTGCTGCGCGCGGTCGTGCCGACGTACCGCACCAGCATGCAGACCGCAGCGGGCAGTCGACAGGTGAGCCCGGCGGGAGCCCCCGTGGGGCCGCGCGCGGACCGTCCGAGGGTGGGCGGCCGGCGCCGCTGACGCCGCGCCTGCGCCCGGACCCCCCGGACGCTTTCCCGGCTCGGTAGAGTGGCCCCCGCACCATCCCCCGGTGGCACGAGGCCACCGAAACCCCAGGAGCTCATCTACCGTGCCTGCCATTCTCGACAAGATCCTCCGCATCGGCGAGGGCAAGATCCTCCGGGAGCTGGAGGCCATCGCCAAGGCCGTCAACGCCATCGAGGACGACTTCGTGGCGATGAGCGACAGCGAGCTGCAGGCGATGACGCCGGAGTTCCGGGAGCGGCTGGCCGCGGGGGAGTCCCTCGACGACCTGATGCCCGAGGCCTTCGCCACCGTCCGCGAGGCCGCCAAGCGGATCGTCGGGATGCGGCACTTCGACGTCCAGCTGATGGGTGGTGCCGCGCTGCACCTGGGCAACATCGCCGAGATGAAGACCGGTGAGGGCAAGACCCTCGTCGCGACGCTGCCGTCGTACCTCAACGCGCTCTCCGGCCAGGGCGTGCACGTGGTCACCGTCAACGACTACCTGGCCAAGTACCACGCCGAGTGGATGGGGCGGATCTACCACTTCCTGGGCCTGAGCACCGGCGTGATCCTGCCCGCGATGACCCCTGCCGAGCGCCGCGAGGCCTACGCCTGCGACATCACCTACGGCACCAACAACGAGCTCGGGTTCGACTACCTGCGCGACAACATGGCCAACTCGATCGAGGACTGCGTGCAGCGCGGTCACCACTACTCGATCGTCGACGAGGTCGACTCGATCCTCATCGACGAGGCCCGCACGCCGCTGATCATCTCCGGGCCCACCCAGGACGAGGTGCGCTGGTACGACGAGTTCGCCAAGATCGCCCGCGGGATGGTCAAGGACGTCGACTACGAGACCGACGAGAAGAAGCGCACCATCTCGGTGCTCGAGCCGGGCATCACCAAGGTCGAGGACCACCTCGGCATCGACAACCTCTACGACTCGGTCAACACGCCGCTGATCTCGTTCATGAACAACGCGATCAAGGCCAAGGAGCTGTTCCGCCACGACAAGGAGTACGTCGTGATGAACGGCGAGGTCCTGATCGTCGACGAGCACACCGGCCGGATGCTTGCGGGCCGGCGCTACAACGAGGGCCTGCACCAGGCCATCGAGGCCAAGGAGGGCGTCGAGATCCGCGAGGAGTACCAGACCCTCGCCACGATCACGCTGCAGAACTACTTCCGGCTCTACGACAAGCTCGCCGGCATGACCGGCACTGCCATGACCGAGGCCTCCGAGTTCGACAAGATCTACCGGCTCGGCGTCGTCCAGATCCCGTCGAACAAGCCGCTGGCCCGTATCGACCAGGGCGACCTGGTCTACCGCACCGAGGACGCCAAGTACGCCGCGGTCGTCGACGACATCGCCGGGCGGCACGAGAAGGGCCAGCCGGTGCTGGTCGGCACCGTGTCGGTCGAGAAGTCCGAGCATCTCTCCGGGCTGCTGAAGCAGCGCGGCATCCCGCACACCGTGCTCAACGCCAAGGTGCACGCCGACGAGGCCAAGATCGTCGCGCTCGCGGGCCACAAGGGCGCCGTCACGGTGGCCACCAACATGGCCGGACGAGGCACCGACATCATGCTCGGTGGCTCCGTGGAGTTCCTGGCCGACCAGGAGCTGCGCAAGCAGGGCCTCGACCCCGTTGGTGAGACCAGCGGTGAGTACGAGGCCGCCTGGCCGACCATGGTCGAGCGGATCAAAAGCCAGGTCGCGACCGAGCACGACGACGTCAAGGACGTCGGCGGCCTCTACGTGGTCGGCACCGAGCGCCACGAGTCGCGGCGCATCGACAACCAGCTGCGCGGCCGCTCCGGCCGGCAGGGCGACCCGGGCGAGTCCCGGTTCTACCTGTCGCTGCAGGACGAGCTCATGCAGCGCTTCAAGTCCGACTGGGTCGACCGGGTGCTGACCATGCTCAAGGTGCCCGACGAGGTGCCGATCGAGAACAAGCGGGTCACCGGGGCGATCGCGAACGCCCAGGGGCAGGTCGAGTCGCAGAACTTCGAGTCCCGCAAGAACGTCCTCAAGTACGACGACGTGATGAACCGCCAGCGCGAGGTCATCTACGGCGAGCGCCGCGAGGTGCTCGAGGGCAAGGACCTGCGCGACCAGATCCGCGGCTTCGTCGAGGACGTCACGGCCGGCTACGTCGCGGCCGCCACCCAGGAGTTCGCCGAGGAGTGGGACCTCGAGGCACTGTGGGTCGCCCTCAAGCAGCTCTACCCGATCTCGCTCGACCACACGGCGATCGAGGAGGAGGCCGGCGGACGGGCGAACCTCGACCGTGACGAGCTCGCGGCGGCCGTGCAGGAAGACGCGCTGCGTGCGTACGACGAGCGCGAGGCCACCCTGGGCGACGACAACATGCGCGACCTCGAGCGCAACGTCGTGCTCGCCGTGCTGGACCGCAAGTGGCGCGAGCACCTCTACGAGATGGACTACCTGCGTGAGGGCATCTACCTGCGGGCCTACAGCCAGCGGGACCCGCTCGTGGAGTACCAGCGCGAGGGCTTCGACATGTTCGCGGCGATGATGGACGGCATCAAGGAGGAGTCGGTCGGCTTCCTGTTCAATGCCGAGGTGCAGTTCGAGGAGGAGCCCGCCGACCTGGTCATCGACCCGGCGAACCTGCCGCAGCCACTCGAGCCGATGGCGCGCCAGCTGCCCTCGGAGGCCGACCGTGCCCCGGAGCAGCCCGCTGCGGTGGAGGCACCCGCGATGCTGGTCAAGGGGCTCACCAAGCCCAAGGCGCCGGCGAATCTCTCCTACTCGGCCCCGAGCGAGGTCGGCGAGGCGGAGGTGCGCGGCACGACCGCGAGCAACGCCGACGACGAGTTCGCGGGTGTGGGTCGCAACGCCGACTGCCCGTGCGGGTCGGGCAAGAAGTTCAAGAAGTGTCACGGCGCACCGGGCGGGCCGACGGGCCTGACCGCCCGCGTCAACGGCTGATCCCGTCGCCGTAGGGCTGCACCGCTCAGGCGAACTCCAGTGCGGTGCAGACCCATTTCACGTCGCGGTGCTCGAAGCGTGCCGCGAGGGCGCGGGAGCGTTGGCCGTAGCGCACGTGCACGCTCACCTCGGCCACCCCGGGGGTCACGAAGCAGGTGTGCACCTGGTGTACCGCCGGGCGGACCACGGGCTGTCGGCCGCGACCGAGACCCGCCTGGTGCACTCCGGCCCGGGCCACCACGTGGGCGCGCCGGGTCAGCTCCTGGTGGACCCGCGGCGCGGTCCAGCGCACCAGCTGCGAGGCCGGTCGGTCACCGTTGACGATCTCCACCACCGCCTGGGCATAGCGCCGGGCCCACGACTCCAGCTGGCGACGTACGACCAGGTCGATCGGCACCACGTCGGCCCCGGCGGCCGGCCCCGGGAGCCCCGGCCGGCGGGGGCAGGGCGGGTCGAGCCTGGCCTCGAGATCGAGGGCGAGCGTGCCCTGCGTGCTGGCCAGGGGGACCTGACGGCGCAGCGAGGTGACCTGGGACGGGGTGGGGTTCATCGTGGGCCCTCCGGGGAGTCGGGGATGCGGAGCGTGGTGCCGGGCAGGATCAGGTCGGGATCGGGGCCGAGGGCGGCCCGGTTGAGCGCGTAGATCGCATGCCACCGGGCGGTCACTGCCACCGGGTCGGGAGCCCCGGGGCGCTCACCCCCGAGACTGGCCGCGGCGAGGGCCCAGAGGCTGTCGCCGGGGTGCACCACGACACGCACGGGCGGGTCGGTGGACGCGCTGGTCGCCGGACTGGTGGACGTGCTGGTCGCCGGGTGCGGGCCGGTGACCGCGGCGCGGTCGGGGAGCGGGAGGCCGTCGAGCACCAGCGCCACCGGCTGGGCCGGAGCACCGTCCCCGTCCGGACCGGTGCCCGGCGGTGTGGCGAGCGCAGGTCCGGTCAGGGCGGAGAGGGCCGCACCGGAGACGGCGAGCCCGCAGCCGGCCCGCACCAGCCGCCGGAGCGCAGGCGGACAACCGAGCCGGTCGGCCCGGCTCGTGGACGCGCCCGGTGCCGCCACCGCCTCGACCGTGACCAGGGAGACGACCACCCACCACCAGCTCGCGCAGGCGGCGGTCGCGACCGAGGCCACCAGGACCAGCAGCCGGTCGAAGGGCGGCGTCCCCGAGGTCGTGCCGGAGACCCAGTCGCCGACCAGCCGCGCGAGCTCGCTGAGCCAGGGGCTGAGCAGGGCCACGGCCGCGCCGCTCGCGGCGGAGCACAGCAGCCACAGGGCTGCGGCCCGCGCCATGATCGCTGCCCGTGCCATGGATACCTCCCAGAACCATGTGTTTACGTCTGTTTGCCTCATTCAACGACGGTTCGATGGCATTGGCAATGCTGTTCGGTCGGCCTGTGGACAACGCGGTGATCACGGGTCGCGGACCGGGCCCGGGCGTGCAAGGCTGCCCGCATGACCTGGGAGGCCTCCCTCTTCGCGCTCCTCGACGACCTCGAGCAGCAGGCCGAGGGCCTGTTCCGGACGGAGCGCGAGCTCGAGATCGCCGAACGCGGTCAGGCGGAGTACGCCGGCGTCACCCTCGTCAGTCGGCTGATGGCGTCGGTCGGGGACGAGGTGGCCCTCGAGGTGACCGGTGCCGGCCGGATCGGTGGCGCCCTGCAGCGGGTCTGTGCCGAGTGGTGCCTGTTGTCCGGGGCCGGGGGAGAGTGGATCGTGAGGCTGGCGGCGGTCGACCAGGCGCACGGCTGCTCGGACCGGTCGGTCCCCGAGGCCGCCTGGTCGCCGCTGACGCGGCTGTCGCTGGGCTCAGCGCTGCGCCGGCTGGCTCAGGACGGCCAGTGCTGCCGGCTGCACCTGCGTGACGGCACGGTCCACGACGCCCGCCCGCTGCGGGTGGGGGCCGACTTCGTGGAGGTCGCGCCCGGCACGCGACCCGACACCCGACTCGACACGCGACTCGACACGCGACTCGACACGCGACCGCGCACCCTGGTCGCGTTCACGGCGATCGCGGCAGTGCAGCAGCGCGACTGAGACGGCCCCGCGGACATCGCCGCGGGGCCGGTCCGGTCCCGGTCAGCAGCCGGCCACGTGCGAGGTCCGGCGCAGGGAGTGCCCGCTGACCACCGACCGGCCGCGGTCGGCGGAGAAGCCGCGCTGCCAGTCGAAGATCGCCTGGGTGCGGTTCATCTCCCGCTGGCCGGAACCCACCAGGCTCAGCCGCATCGTCATCGGCACGTCGGAGACCGCCGCCGGATTCTTCAGGGTGGCGATCGAGCGGCCGTTCACGAACCAGGTCAGGTGGCCCTTCTTCACCTCGATCGCGAACGCGGCCGACGAGCCGTTGAGTGAGGCGAGCGATCGGGTGTAGCTCCACTTGCGGTTGTTCTTCCGGGCCTTGGCACCCACGGTGAGATTGCGCCCGTGGGCGGCGAAGTCGGCGACGGTGATGTTCTGGGCGCCGCAGTGGTAGTCACGTGCCCGCTCGGGGACCAGCTCGACGCGGACGCGGTAGTCACGTGCGTTGCGCTCGGGCGACTTCAGCCGGACCTTGGTCTCCCAGCGTCCGTACTTCAGCGCGTTGCCGTGCAGGGTCGCCGACGTGGTGCCGTGGTCCCCACGACCGGCCTGGCCGCGCTGGCTGTCGAACATCAGGCCGCCGTTGTACTTCGCGACCCGTCCCGACCCGTTCGAGGTGTCGGCCCACCAGCCGCGCCTGACGGTGCCGCGGTAGGGGCGACTGCCCAGCGACTCGCCGAACTCCCAGGCGAAGTCCCAGCGGGCGGCACCCCAGCGGTTGGTGCCGCTCGCGGTACCCCCGGGCCCGGAGGCCCGGGCAGCCGGGCCGGACGACAGCGCCGTGCCGGCCGTGGGGGCCGGCTTCGCCGCGGTCGAGCCACTGGTGCTGCTCCGGGTCGGTGCGGTGCTGCGGGCCGGTCGCTTCGCCAGCACCTTCACGTACGTGGGGAACGACGGGAACCAACCGATCTGGTTGCCGTTCGCGGTCCAGTTCTCCTGACGGACGCGGTAGACGACCGTGCCGGTGTGGGAGACCTTGACCTTGAAGGTCCCGTTGCCGGACCTGGTGGTCTTGGTGGTGGCCACCGAGGACCAGTGGCTGCCGCGGACCCGCTTCTGCAGGGTGAGCTTCCGACCGGGGAAGGCAGGCGGGGGCAGGTCGGGGCGATGCGCCAGCGTGGGCGTGGTGTCGACCTTGATCCAGAACGGCCGGCCCGCGAGCGCCTGCCCGGAACCCACGCCCGCGACGTCGTTCACGGAGCGGATCGTCAGGTCCTGCGACTTGGCGGTGGACAGGAAGCCGCCGGTGGCGGCGCGACCGCCCACCACGCGCAGCCGGATGCCGAACATGGACGGGGCCCGGTGGGTGAACCGGAAGCTGCCGTTGGCCTTGGTCATCGCGCCGGAGCCCGGCAGGTCGGTCCACCGGTCACCCGGGCGGCCCATGTTGGTCTGCAGGTGGATGCGTCGCTTGCCCGGGTGTCCGATGTTGCCCTGGAAGGTCAGCCGCTGACCGCCGACGTACTTGCCGGGAGAGACCGACAGTCGTGCTCCCCGTTGCGCCGCCGAGGAGCTGGGTGGCACGAACGCCCCCATCACCAGGCCCACGATCAGGACACACACGATTGAGCGAATACGTACCACGGTCTTCACACCAGCTCTCTCTCGACTCGTTAGCCCCACGAGACGGTACGTGTCCGAGGGCGCGGACGCACATCCTCGGAGTCCGGATGCTGGGAACCCGGGAGTGGGCCCGGCTCGTCCGTGGGCGACCCTGGGCGGTGCGGGAGGAGTGCGGTCAGGTGGCGTCGACGTCGTACGGCGGGGGCTCGCCGTCGGCCAGCGGGCGCAGGCCGCGCCGTACCGGGGCGGGGTCGTCGTCCATGTCGTTCATGGCCTCGACGATGTGCTTGCGCACGATGTTGCGGGGGTCGAGGTCACGCAGCTCGAGGTCCGCGAACTCGGGTCCGAGCTCGTCGCGGATCTCGTCGCGGGCGGCGTTGGCCATGGTGCGGAGCTGGCGCAGGAACCGCCCGGCCTGCTTGGCCAGGTCGGGCAACCGGTCGGGCCCGAAGACGAGTACCGCGACCACCGCGATCACCGCCATCTCGGGGAGCCCGACACCGAACATGGGTCAGAACCTACTCGACGGGGTCAGGCCCAGCTGCTGGCC
>JBBQRV010000161.1:0-8826 GCA_038214475.1 Propionibacteriales bacterium
GACGACCCGTAGCGTGCCGTGCAGGTACCAGTGGGTCGGCACGGCCAGCGAGTAGCCGCCGCGGGCCGTGGTCGTGGTCGAGCGGAGCGCCATCCAGCCCCGGGTTGTCCGCAGCTGGAGCTGCACGCGCCGTCCGGCACCTCCGGTCACGTGGCCGGACAGGGTCACCGGAGCGCCCTGGGCGACCCTGCGTCCGCCCCGGCGCGCCAGGCTGAGCGTCGATTCCGCCTTGGCCGCCGAGCCGGTGGTCGGCGGCGCGCCGGCGCGCACGCGGAACTGAGGCGAGGGGAGCGCCTCGGCGATCACCGGGGTCGGGAACGTGTCGCTGGCGTCGACGACCAGTCGTAGGGAGTAGGTGGCCGCCGTGTCCGTCGGGATCGGGAGCGAGTACGTCGCGTCCGCCCCTGCCTGCACCGCGTCGACGGCCACGTCGAACCAGTCCGGTCCGCCGTCGTCGTGACGCTGGAGGCGCAGGACGGTGGCCTCGCTGGACGCCACCTCGACTCCGGCCTCGACGGCCTGGCCGATGTCCAGCTCGTGGTCGGCGGGCCAGGTCACGGAGACCCGGCGCTCGCCGGGGCCTGCCTCGGCGGTGGTGCGGAGGGTGATCGTCACGGACCCGGGCGGAGCCCCGGACAGGGCGGCCTGGGCAGGGCTGAGGGTGCTGGGCGCGAGCAGCAAGCACGCGCCGAGGAACACTACGGGCTTCATCATGAGGTGAATTCCTCGCACTTGGGGGGAGAGGATCGACTTCCTGTCGTGACAGCCCCATCGGCAGGCCGACGGCGGTCCTGAGGACAGCGGCCCGCACCTCTCGCCCGGTCACCCCACCGGCTGGTCAGCGGCTCAGCCGCGTACCACCGTGACCCGGGTGCCGAGAGTGGCGAAGTGCCAGACCTGGCGGGAGAACCTCAACGGCAGCCGGATGCAGCCGTGCGAGCTGCGCGCGTCGGTGCCGACCAGCCAGTCCGGGTGGATCTGCGCACCGGTCGCCTTCGACGTCGGGATCCGGTGGAAGCCGATCCCGCAGGGGGCGAAGCGCACGAAGTTCTGCAGCCACAGCCCGCCACCGTCGCTGTTGCGCCGGATCCGGGCGGTGCGCCCACAGTAGGAACCGACCCGGGTGGTGCCACGGTGCAGCACCGAGGGGTTGTCGACCATGCCGCTCTGGCCCACCACCCGGCCGCCTGCGCCGACCAGCCAGACCCAGTTCTGGCGCTGGCTGATCACCACTCGCCGGCCCTTGCCGGTGTGACCGGGCACGGGGCGGGTGTCGCAGCGGCGCGCCTTCGCCGCGCCGAGTGCCTGGCGGGTCTGCGTGGTGAACCGGCCGGTCTGCCGCAGTCGGTGCCGGGACTGGAACCGGGTCACCGCCGCCCGGGTCCGGTTCCCGACGATCCCGTCGGCGGGCCCGGAGTCGCAGCCGAGCTCGTTGAGGCGCTGCTGGCTGTGCCTGACCCAGTCCTGGGGGCCGGCGGCGTCGGAGGCCGACGCCGAGCCGGTGCCCGCCGCGAGGGCGAGGGTGAGGGTCAGCACGAGTGCGCTGAGGCAGCCGGAGACGGTGCGCTGGAGCATGAGTGGTCCCTTCGGTCGGGATCATTGTCACTGTGATCCCTCGACCCGCGGAATGGTTGGCTCCCCTAGGCTGTTCTCCGCAGTCCGGAGGGAATGCTGAGACACAGCGGAGACACAGCGGTGACGGAGGAGACAGGTGGCTGACGGTTCCAGGTTCGTGCACATCGTGGATGACGTGCCTGAGCTGGAGGGTCGCGCCCCGGTGCTGGTGCTCGTCCTGCACGGATTCCTCGACGCGGGCAACGCGGCCGGGCTGGCCACCGACCACCTCGAAGAGCTGGGCGGAGGCAAGGTGGTGGCCACCTTCGACGTCGACGAGTTCTACGACTACCGCGCCCGACGCCCTGCCATGTCGTTCGTGCGTGACCACTACGAGCAGTACGACGCCCCGCGGATGACCGTGCGACTGATGCACGACCAGCAGGACGCGCCGTACCTGCTGCTGCGCGGGCCCGAGCCCGACTTCCGCTGGGAGGGCTTCGCCCGGGCCCTGCGTGACGTGGTGAGTCGCTTCGAGGTCAGCTCGGTGGTCTCGCTGGCGGCGGTGCCGATGGCGGTGCCGCACACCCGGCCGATCGCGATCACCCCGCACGCCTCCGACCCCGAGCACCTGTACGGGGCCAGCCGCTGGCAGGGGGAGCTCAGGATCCCGTCCAGCGCCCATGCGCTGGTCGAGGTGCGGCTGGGGGAGTGGGGGCACCCCGCTCTCGGCTTCGTCGCCCACGTGCCGCACTACATCTCGCAGATGGGCTACCCGCGCGCGGCGATCGCGCTGCTCGAGAACCTCGAGGCAGCCACCGGTTTCGACCTCGACCCGGCCGGCCTGACCGAGGTCGCCGAGCAGACCGACGCCGAGATCGCCGGCTACCTGGCCAGCAACGAGGAGGTCGGTCAGGTGGTGTCCGGGCTGGAGCAGCAGTACGACGCGTTCGCCGAGGCCGAGGCCTCGGGTTCGTCGCTGCTGGCCGAGAGCGGTCCCCTTCCCACCGGTGAGGAGATCGGCGCCCAGTTCGAGCGGTTCCTCGCCGGCCTGGACTCACCGGACTCCTCCGACGACGCCTGAGAGGCCACGCCTGTGCCCCGCACCGCCGACGAGATCACCGAGCTCCTCGACCTCGACACCATCGACGTCAACCTGTTCCGCGGACGCCAGCCCGACACGCAGCTGCAGCGGGTCTTCGGCGGCCAGGTCGCCGCGCAGGCCCTGGTCGCGGCCTCCCGCACCACGCCGTCGGACTACAAGCTGCACTCGCTGCACAGCTACTTCCTGCGCCCGGGTGACACCAGCGTGCCGATCATCTACGACGTCGAGACGATCCGCGAGGGACGCTCGTTCGCGACCCGGCGAGTGGTGGCCCGGCAGCACGGGCGCGGCATCTACTTCATGACCGCCGACTTCCAGCGGCCGGAGGAGGGCTTCGACCACCAGGACCCGATGCCCGACGTGCCCGGTCCCGACGAGGCGGTCGAGGTCGGCGACTTCATGCGCAGCAGGGGTGGGCGCGACGCCGGCTTCTGGGAGCGTGAGTGGTCGGCACTGGAGGTCCGCTACGTCGACACCCGCTCGGAGCCCGACGAGACCCGGGCCACCCAGACCCGCCTGTGGATCCGGATCAACGGCGAGATGGCTGCCGACGAGCTCACCCAGCAGGCGGCCTTCACCTATGCCAGCGACCTGACGCTGCTCGGGTCCACGCTCGGCCCGCACGGCGTCCAGATCGGCTCGCCCACCATCCAGCCGGCGTCGCTCGACCACACCATCTGGTTCCACCGTCCGTTCCGGGCCGACGACTGGTGGCTCTACGACCAGTACTCGCCGTCCGCGTCCGGCGGGCGCGGCCTGGCCCTGGCCCGGGTGTTCGCCCAGGACGGCCGCCTGGTCGCCTCGGTCGCCCAGGAGGGCCTGATCCGGATCGTCCGCGACGCCCCGGACGCCGAGCGCGAGTGAGCGTCGCACCCGGCCGGGTCAGGCCGGGCTGGTGCGTCCCAGCAGGTGCGGGGCACCCGACGAGGCACTGAGCAGCGCGAACTCGAGGCCGTCCTCGGTCGGCTGCATGCCGAAGCTGACCGTTCCGGGCAGGAAGATCGGCTTCTTGAAGGCCACCTCGACGGTGACCGCCTCGGGCAGCCGGTTGTCCATCGCGGCCAGGCAGCGGGCCATGCTCCACATGCCGTGCGCGATCTGGCGACGGAAGCCGAACGCCCTGGCCGTCAGCGGGTAGAGGTGGATCGGGTTGTGGTCGCCGGACACCGCGGCGTACCGGCGGCCCAGGTCGGCCGGGAGCTGCCAGGGGATGCCTCCGGCGGCGACCGCCGCGAACGTGCGGCCCTGCTCGGCATCGGCGTCGCCGGCGCCGACCCTGAGGTAGGTCGACGTGCTCTCCCAGAGTGTCTCGCTGCCGGCCGACACCTCGACGACGATGTCGAAGACCCGCCCCTTGGGGTGGCTGCGCAGGTCCTGGGCGCGGGCCGACACCGAGACCTCCTCGCCGATGCGCACCGCGCGGTGCTGGGTGAGCGCGTTCTCGAGGTGCACCGTGCCGATGGCGGGGAACGGGAAGCCCGGATCGGTCATCAGCTCGAGGTGCAGCGGGAAGGCGAGCAGGTGCGGGTAGGTGAGCGGTGCGACATCGCGGGTCGCGAAGCCGCAGACCTCGGCGTACGCCGCCACGTGGTCGCGCTCGACGACGCCGCGTCGTTGCCGCACGGTCGCGGGCAGGCTTCCGTCACCGGTGCGGCGCACACCCGGAAGCCGGTTGACGACCGGGACGGCCGGGAGTGCCGCACGCAGCATCGTGGTGAGCCCGGACATGCTCAGGCACCCAGCATCATCTGGCCGCACACCCGCACCACGTTGCCGTGCACCGCCGTGGAGCCGGGGCTGGCGAACCAGGCGATGGTCTCGGCGACGTCGACCGGCAGGCCGCCCTGCGAGAGCGAGTTCAGCCGGCGGCCGACCTCGCGGGTCGCGAACGGTACGGCGGCCGTCATCTGCGTCTCGATGAAGCCGGGAGCGACCGCGTTGACGGTGATCCCGTGCTTGAGCTCGCCGGAGAGCGAGTCGACCAGCCCGATCACGCCTGCCTTGGAGGTGGCGTAGTTGGTCTGTCCGACGTTGCCGGCGATGCCGGCGATGGAGGCCACGCCGATGATCCGGCCGTTCTCGTTGATCGCGTCGGCGTCGAGCAGGGCACGGGTGAGCCGCTCAGGCGCGGTCAGGTTGACCGCGATCACGGCGTCCCACCGCTCGGCGTCCATGTTGGCGAGCTTCTTGTCGCGAGTGATGCCCGCGTTGTGGACCACCACGTCGGCACCGCCGTGCTGCTCCGCCACGTGCCGGGCGACCCGTTGGGGGGCGTCGGAGTGGGTGATGTCGAGGACCAGGGCGTCTCCCTCGAGCTCGGCCATGAGGGTCTTGAGCTCGCTGGCTGCCTGGGGCACGTCGATGCCCAGGACCGTCGCGCCGTCGCGGTGCAGCACCCGGGCGATCTGCTCGCCGATGCCGCGGCTGGCACCGGTCACCACGGCCACCTTGCCGGTCAGCGGCCGCGCCCAGTCGTCCACGAGCACCGCCTTCTTGGCGCCGCCGACCCCCACCCGGACCACCTGGCCGGACACGTACGCCGACTTCGGCGAGAGCAGGAAGGCCAGGGTCGAGTCGAGGGCGGTGTCGGCGCCGGGAGCGACGTAGACGAGCTGGGCGGTGCTGCCGCGGCCGATCTCCTTGCCGACCGAGCGGGTGAAGCCCTCCAGGGCCCGCTGTGCAACGCGCTCCTCGCCGGTGAGCAGCTCGGGGGCGGTGCCGAGCACCACGGCGCGGGCACAGGGCAGGAGGCTGCGCATCAGCGGACCGAAGAACTCGCGCAACCGGGCCAGGTCACCGGTGGTCCTGATCCCGGTGGCGTCGAAGACCAGCGCACGGTACTTCTCGCCCGCCGCCGGTGCGTCGGTGCTCTCGACGCCGAGCCGGCCCAGGGAGGCGTTGAGCGGCTTGCCCAGCCGGCCGGCGCCGCCCACCACGACGGTGCCGTCGACGAGGTCGGCCCCCTCCGTCCAGCGGGCCAGCTGGACCGGCTCCGGAAGGCCCAGGTTGCGGACCAGCAGCCGGCCGACGGGGCTGCGGGAGAAGAGCTGGTAGCGGTCGGTCATGTGCGCATCCTTCGACGAGACGGCGTGCGGGCGGGGCCCGCAGGACTACTGGTTGGTAACGATCGTATGCAAATCCCGGTGTAACTGAGCGTTCGGCCCGGGTGATCTGTGTCCCAGAGCGTTCCGCGGCGGCTCTCCGCGAGCAAGGATGGGAGTCCGAGTCCCGACCTCAGGAGTTCTCACATGCAGGGCACAACTCGCCGGGTGGCCGTGCTGGGCGGCAACCGCATCCCGTTCGCGCGGTCCAACACGGTCTACGCCACCGCCTCCAACCAGGAGATGCTGACCGCAGCCCTGGACGGCTTGGTCGAGCGCTACGGGCTGGACGGGGAGCGGCTCGGGGAGTTCGCGGCCGGTGCCGTGCTCAAGCACTCGCGTGACTTCAACCTGGCCCGTGAGACCGTGCTCGGCTCGAGGCTGTCGCCCGAGACCCCGGCCTACGACGTGCAGCAGGCCTGCGGCACCGGGCTCCAGGCCGCCTTCCAGGTGGCGAACAAGATCGCCCTGGGGCAGATCGACGTCGGCGTCGCGGGCGGTGCCGACACCACCTCTGACGCGCCGATAGCCGTGGGGGAGAACCTCCGCAAGGCGCTGCTGCGGCTGAACAGGGCCAAGGACCTCAAGGGCCGGCTGGCCGCCCTGTCGAGCCTGCGACCCGGCGACGTGGTGCCCTCGATCCCGCAGAACGGCGAGCCGCGCACCGGCCTGTCGATGGGGGAGCACGCCGCCCTCACCGCCCTGGAGTGGGACATCGCCCGCGAGGACCAGGACGCGCTGGCGGCGGCCTCGCACCACAAGCTGGCGGCGGCGTACGACGCCGGGTTCCTCGACGACATGCTCACGCCCTTCCGGGGCCAGCAGCGCGACCAGAACCTGCGCCCCGAGTCGTCGGTGGAGAAGCTGGCCACCCTGAAGCCGGTGTTCGGCAAGGGCGTGGCGGCCACCATGACCGCCGGCAACTCCACCCCGCTCACCGACGGCGCCTCCACCGTCCTGCTGGCCTCGGACGAGTGGGCCGAGGCCCACGACCTCCCGGTGCTGGCCCACCTCACCTGGCACGAGACCGCGGCCGTCGACTACGTGCACGGCCACGAGGGCCTGCTGATGGCGCCGGCCTACGCGATGCCACGGATGCTGGAGCGGGCCGGCATGGAGCTCGGTGACTTCGACTTCTACGAGATCCACGAGGCCTTCGCCTCGCAGGTGCTCTCCACCCTCAAGGCGTGGGAGGACCCGATCTTCTGCAAGGAGCGGCTCGGCCTCGACGCGCCGCTGGGGTCGGTCGACCGCGAGCGGCTCAACGTGCACGGCTCGTCGCTGGCGGCCGGGCACCCGTTCGCCGCCACCGGCGGCAGGATCCTGCACACGCTCGCCAAGCTGCTCGCCGAGAAGGGCAGTGGCAGGGGCGTGATCTCGATCTGCGCCGCCGGCGGTCAGGGCGTGACCGCGATCCTGGAACGCGACTGAGGGCTCAGCCAGGGCTCACGCAGGGCTCTTCGCGGGCGCGGCCAGGGCGGCGGCCGAGGCGACGAGGTAGCGCTTGACCTGGTCGGGGGAGAGCGGCGCGATCGTGGGCATGCCCGGAGCCACCTCCTTGACCAGCATGCCGACCCGGGCCAGCTGCAGGCCGCCGAGCCCGGAGGCGTAGAGATGGTTGGCCAGCAGGGCGGTGTCCTCGATCTCGAAGCAGCCCCGGGCCACGCCGTCGTCGAGGGTGTCGGACACCACCCGGAGGCAGGCGGCGATCGCGCGGCCGAGCCGGAAGAGGGCGCTCTCGCTGATCTCGTCGAGCAGCTCCGGACCCGGGCGGCGCATCAGCGTCTGCGCGCAGTCGACGAAGGCGGGGTGGGAGAGGCCGAAGTCGACGAAGGTGCCGATCAGGTCGGCCAGGCGCTGCTGCGGCTGCTCGCCGGCCACACCGCCGAGCTCGTCGTACAGGTCGTCGAGGTAGCTGACCAGGGTGAGCGCGAAGAGCTCCTCCTTGCCAGAGAAGTGCCGGTAGATGATGGCGCGGTTGGTGCCGACGGCGCGAGCGATGTCCTCGATCTGGGCGTCGCGGACGCCGCGCTCGTCGAAGAGCGCCCGGGTGGCCGCCAGGATCTCGGCCTCGCGCTTGCGACGGCGGAGCGCGGCAGCGCTGCGGCGACCCTCGGACGGCGTGTCGGTCATGTCCGGATCCTAGTGCAACTGCTGGTTGCACACGCGTCCGGCGACGGGCGTCTCGGCCGCTCAGGTCCCGCCGAGGAACCCCCGTACGGTGTCGATGGTGTCGGCCTCCTCCGGCCGCTTGTCGTCGCGGTAACGCAGCACCCGGGCGAAGCGCAGCGCCACGCCGCCGGGGTAGCGGGTGGAGCGCTGCACGCCGTCGAAGGCGATCTCGACCACCTGTTCCGGACGCACGGTGACCACCCCGTCGTTGCGCTCGACCGTCAGCTCGGTGAACCGCCGGGTCTGCCAGGCCAGCATCTCGTCGGTCATGCCCTTGAAGGTCTTGCCGAGCATCACGAACCCCCCGGTCACGGGGTCTAGCGCGCCCAGGTGGATGTTGGAGAGCCAGCCGCGGCGCCGGCCGCTGCCCTCCTCGACCGCGAGCACCACCAGGTCGAGGGTGTGCACCGGCTTCACCTTGACCCACGCCGCCCCGCGCCGGCCGGCGTCGTACGGCGAGTCCAGGCTCTTCACGACCACTCCCTCGTGGCCCGCCGCCAGCGCCGCGGCCAGCGTGTCGGAGGCCGACTCGGGGGAGTCGGCGGGCACGCTCGGCACCCGGTGCCGCTCGGGGACCAGGGCGCGCAACCGGGCCAGCCGCTCCGAGCCGGGCAGGGTCAGGAGGTCCTCACCGTCGACGTGCAGGAGGTCGAAGAAGTACGGCGTGATGGTCGCCGCGCCCTTCTCCGAGCCGCCGCCCGACGCGGTGCGTGACGCGGTCTCCTGGAACGGGCGCGGCCGTCCGTCGGGACCGAGTGCGAGGGCCTCGCCGTCGAGGACGAGGCGATCGGCGGGCAGCCCGCGCACTACCTCGACGACCTCGGGCAGCCGGTGGGTGATGTCCTCGAGGCTGCGGGTGGCCAGCAGCACCTCGTCGCCGCGCTTGTGGGCCTG
>JBBQRV010000162.1:0-8811 GCA_038214475.1 Propionibacteriales bacterium
CGGGCCACGGCCTCGACCGCGCACAGCATCAGGGCCGAGTCGAGCACGTCCTGGCTGGTGAGTCCGCGGTGCACCCAGGTCGTGGCCACCGGGTTGCGGTCGGCCAGCCGGGTGCGCAGCAGGCCCAGCATCGGCACGACCGGGTTGCCGCCGCTCTCCGCACCCCGGGCGACCGCCTCGAGGTCGTCGGGGCCGACGAGTCCGCGCAGGTCGTCGGCCGCCGCGGCCGGGGCGACCGACGTACCGACCAGGGCAGCCAGCCAGGCGGCCTCCACGGCGACCATCGCGTCGAGCAGGGCGGACTGGGACAGCAGGGCACCGGCCCGTTCGTCTCCGGGCCAGAAGAGGTCGCTCATGGGGTCAGTGTCCCGGATGGGACAGGAACACGGTCTCTCCCTCGCCCTGGAGCACGACGTCGAAGTGCAGCCCGGCGCGGTCCCGCGTCGCGACCAGCGTGCCGCGCCGCTCCTCGGGCACCCCGGCCAGGAACGGGTCGGCGCCCAGCGCGGCCGCGTCGTCGGGCAGATAGATCCGGGTGAACAGCCGGTTGAGCAGCCCGCGCGCGAAGACGGTGACCGCGATGAACGCGGCCCGACCGGACTCGCCCGGTCCGGGGGCGACGGTGGTGAAGGCGTAGTGCCCGGTGTCGTCGGTGGCCGCCCGGCCCCAGCCGGTGAAGGTCCAGCCGTCGCGACGCAGCGAGCCGGGCTCATGGGCGACCCGGCCGTCGGCGTCGGCCTGCCAGATCTCCAGCAGCGCGTCGGGGACCGGCTGGCCCTGGCCGTCGTACACGTGGCCGTGCAGGCGGATCGCCTGCGGGTGGCTCGGCGGCACCAGCAGGTGGCCGTCGGGGAACGGCAGTGCGTAGCCGTAGAACGGCCCCACCGTCTGGCCCGGGGTCGGCGGCCGGCTCATGCGTCGTCCTCGTCGAGCGGGGTGCGGTGGCTCCCGGTGAGCACGATGTCCCAGCGGTAGCCGGTGCTCCACTCCGGGCGGGTCACCTCGTGGTCGTACGTCGCCACCAGCCGCTCGCGGGCCTGCGGGTCCAGGATCGACTGGTAGATCGGGTCGAGGTCGAAGAGCGGGTCGCCGGGGAAGTACATCTGGGTGACCATCCGCTGCGTGAACTCGGTCCCGAAGAGGGAGAAGTGGATGTGCGCCGGCCGCCACGCGTTGCGGTGGTTCTTCCACGGGTAGGGACCGGGCTTGATCGTGGTGAACGTGTAGACGCCGTCGGCGTCGGTGAGGGCGCGCCCGGCACCGGTGAAGTGCGGGTCGATCGGCGCGGGGTGCTGGTCGCGCTGGTGGCGGTAGCGCCCGCCGGCGTTGGCCTGCCAGATCTCCACGAGCTGGTTCCGCACCGCCCGGCCCTCGCCGTCGACCACCCGGCCGGTGACCACGATCCGCTCACCGATCGGTTCCCCGGAGTGCTGGAGAGTGAGGTCGGACTCGAGCGCCCCGACGTCGCGCTGCCCGAAGCAGGGTGCCCACAGCTCGATGCCCTCCGGGTCGGCGAGGTGCGGGCTCTTGGTGGGGTGGCGCAGGAGGCTGCTGCGGTAGGGCGGGTAGTCGAGCCGGGGCTGCGTCTCGTCCACGCCGGTGCCGGCGTACTCGGCGGCCAGCGCCGCGATCTCGGCGCTGACCTCGGCCTGCGACGAGGCCGCGGAGTCGGAGTCGGCCACCGGCTCAGTTGTCTGGTTCACACGGCGCAGGCTAGGCGCCAACCGGACCCGCGTGCGACACTCGGCTTCCACTGGATGGAAAGGAATCATGGCGGGCAACAGCGCGAGGCCGGGCGTGAGTGTGCTGTCGAGGGCGATGGCGGCCCTGGGGGCCTTCGACGAGGAGCACCGCCGGCTGAGCCTCAGCGAGATCGCCCGCCGAGCCGACCTGCCCGTGGCCACGGCGTTCCGGCTGGTGGCCGAGCTGGTCGAGGGCGGGCTGCTCTCCCGCGTCGCCTCCGGCGACTACGTCGTGGGGCGGCGGATGTGGGACCTCGGGCTGCTCGCCCCGGTGCAGTCGGAGCTGCGCCAGATCGCCTCGCCCTTCCTGCACGACATCTACGGAGCCACCCTCGCCACGGTGCACCTGGCGGTCCGCGACGGCGCCGAGGTGCTCTACGTCGACCGGCTCTCGGGGCACTCCTCCGCGCCGGTGGTGAGTCAGGTCGGCACCCGGCTGCCCCTGCACGCCACGGGGGTCGGCAAGGTGCTGCTGGCCCACGCCCCGCCGGAGCTCCAGGCCGCGGTGTACGCCGACCTGACCCGGATCACGCCGTACACGATCACCCAGCCGGGGCGGCTGCGGTCCGAGCTGAGCCGGGTGCGACGCGACGGGTACGCCACGACCAACGAGGAGATGAGTCTGGGGGCCTGCTCGGTCGCGGTGCCCATCCGGACCCGCGACGGCCGGGTGGTCGCCGCGCTCGGGATCGTCGTCCCCAGCCTGAAGCGGGACCGGCCACGGCTCGTGGCGGCCCTGGGGGTGGCCGCCCAGGGCATCGGCCGCAGCATCTGACCACTTCCGCTGAGTGAAAGCAAGGGGTGGTCCCCGCGCCCCGGGTGCGGTTTCACTGGGCCCATGCGAACCGAGGTTGTCATCATCGGGGCCGGGCCCGCCGGGCTCCTGCTCTCCCACCTGCTCGCTCAGGACGGCGTCGAGTCGGTGGTTCTCGAGCGCCAGTCCCGGGAGTACGTCGAGGCACGGATCCGGGCCGGCATCCTGGAGCACTCCACCGTCGAGCTGCTCGACTCGGTCGGGCTCGGCGCGCGCCTGCACGAGGAGGGCCACCAGCACCGGGGCATCTACCTGCAGTGGCCCGAGGAGCGCCACCACCTCGACTTCGTCGACCTCGTCGGCCGCAGCGTGTGGGTGTACGGCCAGACCGAGGTGACCAAGGACCTCGGCCGGGCCCGCGACGCCGCCGGCCAGGCGATCCTCTACGAGGTCGGCGACACCGCGGTCTGCGACGTGGAGACCGAGCGCCCCTACGTCACGTTCACCGACAAGGCGGGCGTGCGACAACGGGTCGACGCCGACGTGGTGGTGGGCTGCGACGGCTCCTTCGGCCCGTCGCGCGGTGCCGTGCCCGAGGAGGCCAAGCAGGTCAGCGAGCGGGTCTACCCCTACTCCTGGCTGGGCGTGCTCGCCGACGTGGCCCCCTCCACCGACGAGCTGATCTACGCCTGGCACCCCGACGGCTTCGCCATGCACTCGATGCGGTCCTCGAGCGTCAGCCGGCTCTACCTGCAGGTGCCCAACGGCACCGACGTGGCGCAGTGGTCCGACGACCGGATCTGGGACTCCCTCGCGACCCGGCTCGGCCACGGTCAGGACGGCTGGCAGCTGACGCCCGGGCCGATCACCGAGAAGAGCGTGCTGCCGATGCGCAGCTACGTGCAGACGCCGATGCGGCACGGCAACCTGTTCCTTGCCGGCGACGCCGCGCACATCGTCCCGCCCACGGGCGCCAAGGGGCTCAACCTCGCCGTCTCCGACGTCGCCCTTCTCGCCCCGGCCCTCGTGGCGCGGTTGCGAAAGAACGACGCCACCCTCGCCGACGCCTACTCCGACGCCGCCCTGCGCCGGGTGTGGCGGTGCACGCACTTCTCATGGTGGATGACCACGATGCTGCACACCACCGACGACCCGTTCGACGCCCAGCTCCAGCTCTCGCAGCTGCGCTGGGTGGCGACCAGCACCGCCGGTGCCACCGGCCTCGCCGAGAACTACGCCGGCCTCCCGATCGGTTTCTGAGCATGCTTCCCTTCCTCACCCCCACCGCCAACGCCCACGGCTCCGACGTCACCGACCGGCTGCCCGACCCGGCCACCGTGGCCGGCGTGTTCGGCTTCGACGAGAGCCACGACCGCGTCTGGCAGCGGGCCGCGCCGTACCTGAGGGTGCGCAGCAACGACGGGCACACGGCGTACTCCTACGGGATCGCCCGGGCACTGCTCGAGCTGCACCCCGAGGCCGACCCCGAGGTGGTGCTGCCGGGGATCATCCTGCACGACACCGGCTGGTCCCAGGTGCCGCCCGACGAGGTGCTGAGTGCAGTCGTGCCCGGTGGCCACCGCCCCGACCTCGTGGTCCGGCACGAGAAGGAAGGTGCCCGGATCGCCCGGGAGATACTGCAGGAGCTGGGCCACGACGCGCGGCGGACCGACGAGATCACCGCGATCATCGACGGCCACGACAGCCGGCTGGTGGCGTTGTCGCTGAACGACGCGCTGCTCAAGGACGCCGACAAGCTGTGGCGGCTCACGCCCCACGGCGTGGACACGGTGATGAACTGGTTCGGGCTCGACCGCGGGGCTGCGCACGTCCTCATCGCCAGCCGCGTGCACGACCACCTCTTCACCGACGCCGCGCGTACGATGGCGCGCATCCTGTCGGCGGTTGCCTCGATCGATGTGACCCCGCAACGCGTCGCCCTCGGCTGAGCGGCGCCCGGTCGGAGGGGAATGCCGTGAGGGGTGAGGGTCGCACCGTCGCCTCGAAGGTGCTCGCCATCCTGGCTGCCTTCGAGCGCGGTCCGAGCTCGCAGTCGCTCAGCGAGCTCGCCGCGTCGGCCGACCTGCCGCTGCCGACCGCGCACCGGCTCGCGGCCGAACTCGTGGAGTGGGGTGCGCTGGATCGCGACGACCGGGGCCGGTACGTCGTGGGACTGCGGCTGTGGGAGGTTGCCCAGAACGCCGGGCGCCAGCTGCGCGACACCGCTCGCCCCTATCTTCAGGACCTGTTCTCGCTGACCCAGGAGACCGCCCACCTCGCGATCCGCGAGGGTCACGAGGCGCTCTACATCGACAGGGTCTACAGCTCCAAGCGAGTGCCACGGGCCTCCCGGGTCGGCGGCCGGCTGCCGCTGCACGCCACCGCTGTGGGCAAGGTGCTGCTGGCCTACGAGGAGGACTGGGTCCGCGAGGCCTACCTGGAGCGTCGGCTCGAGGCCAGCACCACCCGCACGCACGTGAACCCGACGCGGCTGCTCGAGGAGCTCGACACGGTCCGTCGCCAGGGCTATGCCACCACCCTCGAGGAGGTCCGGTCCGGCTCCTGCTCGATCGCGGTCCCGGTCCGAGCCGGGCCCGGCGGCGCCGCGCTCGGCCTGGTCATGCTGTCGACCCAGGCTCCGCACATGACCCGCCACGTCCCGGTCCTGCAGGGGATGGCCCGCCGGATCGAGGCGGCGATCGACCGGCCCCCGATCGGCGTCAGCTGGCGGGGGTCCGGCCGCGCGTGACGCGGGTCATAGTCACTTCCGTCCAGTGAAAGTCATGGATTGTGGCGGAGCGGTTCCTGGCACACGATGAGGGCGCTGGTCCACCCAGCGCACCACCATCTCCAGGAGGTCGGATGTCGTCCACCCAGGTCACGCCCGAGGCGCCCGCAGGTTGCCCTGCGCACCACGGTTTCCAGCCCTTCGACCAGGCGGACCCGTTCGCGTCGTACGCCGCGCTGCGGGCCGAGGAGCCGGTCATGTTCGACGAACGCATCGGCTACTGGGTCGTCACCCGCTACGACGACATCAAGGCGGTCTTCGAGGACTGGGAGACCTTCTCCAGCGAGAACGCCCAGGCTTCGGTGCGGGAGCGCGGGGCGGCGGCGAAGCAGATCATGGCGGACGGCGGGTTCACGGCGTACTCCGGCCTGAGCGCCCGGGTCCCCCCGGAGCACACCCGGATCCGCAAGGTGGTCCAGAAGGCATTCACCCCTCGCCGCTACAAGGCCCTGGAGCCCGCCATCCGGGCCAACGTCGTGCGCCTCGTCGAGCAGATGCTGCAGCACCCCGACCACACCGGCGACCTGGTCCGTGATCTCGCCTACGACGTCCCGACCATCACCATCCTCACCCTCATCGGCGCCGACGTCTCCCAGGTCGACACCTACAAGCGCTGGTCGGACTCGCGGGCGGCCATGACCTGGGGCGACCTGACCGACGACGAGCAGGTGCCGCACGCACACAACCTGGTCGAGTACTGGACCGAGTGCCGGCGGCTGGTGACCGAGGCGCACGCGACCCGGCCCGACAGCCTGGTCGGCGACCTGGTCCGGATGCAGGCCGAGGGCGACCCGATCACCGACCACGAGATCGCCTCGGTCTGCTACAGCCTGCTCTTCGCCGGCCACGAGACCACCACGACCCTGATCTCGAACGCCCTGCGCGTGCTGCTCGAGCACCCCGAACAGTGGCAGCAGGTGGTCGCGGATCCCACCCGGATCGCCGGCGCGATCGACGAGGTGCTCCGGTTCAGCCCGTCCATCGTCGCCTGGCGGCGGCGGGCCAAGGCCGACACCGAGATCGGAGGGGTGGCGATCCCCGAGGGCGCCGACCTGCTGCTCGTGATGGGCTCGGCCAACCGCGACGAGAGCCGCTTCGAGGAGCCCGACGCCTTCGAGATCGACCGCCCCAACGCCCGAGAGCACCTCTCGTTCGGGTTCGGCATCCACTACTGCCTGGGCAACCTGCTCGCCAAGCTCCAGTGCAAGGTCGCGGTCGAGGAGGTGGCGCGGCTGGCGCCCGGACTGCGTCTCGTCGACCCGGACGCCATTGCGTTCGGCGCCAACCTGTCGTTCCGCGCCCCTGTCTCCGTCCCCGTCGCCTGGGAGGCCTGATCCCATGTCCGAGCCGACCTACATCCAGTTCTTCGACGCCGGTCTCGAGCCGAGCCACGAGCTCCTCGGTGGCAAGTGCGCCTCCCTGGTCTCGATGACCGCCGCCGGCATGCCGGTGCCGCCCGGCTTCGCGGTGACCACCGCGTCGTACGACGCGTTCCTCCACGAGTCCGGGATCTCGGACGAGATCGCCGCCCTGATCGACACCCTGCGCCACCACGACCTCAGCCACGTCGACGAGGTGTCGGCCCAGATCCGCGAGCACATCGAGTCGCGCCCGGTGCCCGACCACGTGCGCGACGAGCTGCGTCGCGCCTACGACTCGCTCCAGTCGCGCTTCTCCGAGGAGGTGCCGGTGGCAGTGCGCTCCTCGGCGACGGCCGAGGACCTCCCCGACGCCAGCTTCGCCGGCCAGCAGGACACCTACCTCTGGCTCACGGGCTTCGACGCGGTCCGCCATCACATCCGCCGCTGCTGGGCCTCGCTCTACACCAGCCGGGCGATCCTCTACCGGTTGAAGAACGGGATCTCCGAGGAGGACCTGTCGATGGCGGTGGCCGTGCAGAAGATGGTCAACGCCAAGACCTCCGGCGTCGCGATCACCATGGACGCGACCACGGGCGACCGTTCCAAGATCGCCATCGACGCGTCGTACGGCGTGGGTGAGATGGTGGTGTCGGGCACGGTCACGCCGGACAACATCCTGCTCGACAAGGTGATGCTCAGCGTCGTACGCCTGCATATCGGCGACAAGCACGCCGAGCTCGTGCCCGACCCTGCCACCCGTTCGCTGGTGGAGCGTGAGGTGTCCGAGGACCGGCGCGCGGTGCGCTGCCTCAGCGACGCCGAGCTGCTCGCCGTGGCGAGCATGGCCAAGCGAACCGAGCGGCACTACGGCTGTCCCCAGGACATCGAGTGGGCGCTCGACGCCGACCTTCCAGACGGCGAGAACCTGCTGGTCCTGCAGTCGCGACCCGAGACCGTGCACTCCAAGAAGACCAGCACCCCCGCCACCCAGACCTCGGGATCCACCGGCTCCACGGGATTCTCCCTGGCCGGCATCACCTCCGCTTTCACTGGCAAGAACTGAGACAGGAAACCCAGATGACCGTCGAGCAGCAGACCCTCAAGTCCTTCCCGAAGCCGTCCGAGCTCACGGTGCCCGCGGGCGCCGAGGGCTGGGAGCAGCTCTATCCCTACAGCCTCGTGTTCGACAACGCTCCCGGTGGCGACGACAAGTTCTGGTTCTGCGACAGCCAGCACTGGCCGACCGTGTTCAAGCCCTTCGAGACCATCGGCGGCGAGTTCGCGGTGAAGTGCCTCGGGCAGTACAACACCCGGCACCTGCTGATCCCGCCGGCCAACGGCATCGAGTTCAAGATCCACCTCGGCTACCTCTACATGAGCCCCGTGGGTGTCCCCGAGGACCAGATCCCCGCACGGGTGCCCGAGTTCGAGAGACGGGCCGGACACTACTTCCAGAACTGGGACTCGCTGCTGGAGCAGTGGCACGTCAAGGTGCGGGCCACCATCGACGAGATGGCGGCCCTGGAGTTCAGGTCGCTGCCCGACGTCGTGCCGTTCGAGGACATCGTCACCGGCAAGGCCATGGACGGGTCCGAGGTGCTGATGGAGAACTACGACCGGCTGATCCAGCTGTGCTACCAGAACTGGCAGTACCACTTCGAGTTCCTCAACCTCGGCTACATCGCCTACCTCGACTTCTTCGGCTTCTGCAAGGAGGTCTTCCCGAACATCCCTGACCAGGCCATCGCCAAGATGGTCCAAGGCGTCGACATGGAGCTGTTCCGGCCCGACGACGAGCTGAAGAAGCTCGCCGTCAAGGCGGTCGAGCTGGGGCTGCAGGGCGCGTTCGCGAACACCGACGACGTCGACGGCACCCTCCAGGCGGTCCGGGACGCAGGGGGCGAGGCCTGGGTGGAGCAGTACGTCGCGGCCCAGGACCCGTGGTTCAACTTCACCGTCGGCAACGGCTTCTACGGCCACGACAAGTACTGGATCGAGCACCAGGACATCCCGCTCGGCTACATCAAGGACTACATCCGCCGAGTCGACGACGGCCAGGACATCATGCGGCCGATCGAGGCGCTGGTCGCCGAGAAGGACCGGATCGTCGCCGAGTACCGCGAGCTCGTCGGGGGTGAGACCCGCGACCTGTTCGACGCGAAGCTC
>JBBQRV010000163.1:0-8805 GCA_038214475.1 Propionibacteriales bacterium
CGGGCGATCTCGTCGAAGGCCACGCCGGCACCGTCCGGCAGCGCCGGGAAGAAGGCGGAGGTGGCGATCTCGTCGTGCGCCAGCGCGGACTCCAGCGGGCCGACGAAGAGCTCGTCGGCCGGGATCGTGCGGGTGCCGCGCACCGAGGCCACCTCGACGGAGCCACCCAGCAGGCTGAGCACGACGGGCATCTCACCCGCGGCGTCGGCGTGCACGATCGACCCGACGGTGGTGCCTCGGTTGCGGATCGTGGCGTGCGCGACGTGGGCCAGGGCGAGCGCCAGCAGCGGCTGCACGCCGGCCGCGTCCCCGTCGGCCAGCACCGCCGCGTGCCGGGCCAGGGCCCCCACCCGCACTCCGTCGGCGTCGACCGTGACCGCGTCGAGACCGGGCAGGCCGTTGATGTCGACCAGCATCGACGGCGCCGCCAGCCGCATCGACAGCAGCGGGACCAGGCTCTGCCCGCCGGCCAGCACCTTGGCCCCGGGCTCGTCGGCCAGCGCGGCCAGGGCCGCGGCGAGGTCGACGGGGCGCCGATAGGCGAACGGGGCTGGCTTCACGTTGTCCTTCCCACGGCCCGCTACAGGACCTTGGTCACGTCTCGGGACGACCGGCTGGCCCGACCGTTGACCAGGTGGAAGAACACGATGACCAGGATGGTGCCCAGCGCGATGCCCCCGAGCTGGAAGTCCGACGAGAACGTCAGGGTCACCCCGCCGATGCCCGCGATCAGCCCGGCCGCGAGACCGACCATGTTGACCGGGTCGGCGAAGTCGACCTCGTTCTCCACCCAGATCTTGGCGCCCACCAGGCCGATCATGCCGTACAGGACCACGGTGATGCCGCCCAGCACACCGCCCGGGGTGGCGTTCACGACCGCCCCGAACTTGGGGCAGAGTCCCAGCAGGATCGCGACCGCGGCCGCCACGTAGTAGGCAGCGGTGGAGTAGACCTTGGTCGCCCCCATCACCCCGATGTTCTCGGCATAGGTCGTGGTCGGGGAGCCACCGAACGCGGAGGCGAACGCGGTGGCCAGGCCGTCGGCGCCGATCGCCCGGCCCATGTAGGGGTCCAGGTCGGCGCCGGTCATCTCGGCGACGGCCTTGACGTGCCCGGTGTTCTCCGCGATCAGTGCGATCACGCCGGGGAGCACCAGCAGGATGAAGGTGAGCGAGAGACTGGGCCCGTGCACGACCGAGACGCCGTCGCTCAGGGTGCCGCTCGGGAAGCCGATCCAGTGCGCGTCACCGACCTGCGACCACGCCCAGATCCGGTCGTGCTCGAACGGCACCGCCGCCCCGGTCACCTTGTCGACGTTCTGGCCGGGCAGGGCAGAGCTGATGGTGCCGAGCACCCCGTCGAAGACCCACGAGACCAGGTAGCCGAAGACGAGGGCCAGGAAGACCGCGATCCGCGACCAGAAGCCGGGCAGGAGCACCGCCGCGCAGACCATGAAGGCCGCCGTGAGCAGGGCCACCCACTGATCCTGCGGCCAGTAGACGCCGGCCACCACCGGCGCCAGGTTGAAGCCGATCAGCATCACGACGGCACCGGTGACGGCGGGCGGGAGGATCTTGTGGATCAGCCGGGCGCCGGCGAAGTGCACCAGGACGCCGACCCCCGCGAGGACCAGTCCGGCCACCATGATCGCGCCGGTGACGTCGGAGGAGTCGCCCCCCTGTGCCCGGAGCGCGGCCACGCTGGCCACGAACGAGGCGCTGGTGCCCAGATAGCTCGGGACCCGGTTGGAGACGATCAGCAGGAAGAGGATGGTGCAGACGCCCGAGAAGAGGATCGCCAGGTTGGGGTCGAGACCCATGACGAGCGGGAACACGAAGGTGGCGCCGAACATGGCCACGACGTGCTGGGCGCCGAGGCCCACTGTCTTGCCCCAGCTGAGCCGCTGGTGCGGTGCGACCGGCTCACCCGGACGGGGGTCGACGAGCTCCCACGAGAACATGGACATGGACTGCCTCCCTGGCTGGCGCGACCCCCGAAGACCCACAAGGTAGTGGGCTCCATGACACACCCTCGACGGCGACAGGTGCCGAAGGAACGCCGTGGTCGATGGCAGGTTGTGTCAGCGCGGTCAGCCGGTGATCTCGCGCACCCGCAGCGCCACCGCCACGTCGAGGCGCAGGTGCGGGTCGGACGACAGCGGGCCGAGCAGCCGTTCGAGCTTGCCCACCCGGTAGCGCATCGTGTTGTAGTGGAAGAACTGCAGCCGGGCCGCCTCCGCCACGTTGAAGTTGGTGTCGAGCAGCACCTGGAGCGTCTCGCGCAGGTCGGTCGCCTCGGTGCCGTCGTCGTCGAGCGGCCCGAGCACGTCACGCACGTAGGCCCGCAGCTCGGCAGGGTCGGGCACCAGCGCGATCAGCCGGTGCAGGCCGAGCTGGTCGAAGAACGTGGTCGACCCCCCGCCGTGCACCCGCCGGCCCACCTCGACCGCGCGGCGGGCCTGGGCATAGGCCTCGGGCAGCTCGGCCAGTGACGACGCCACCCGGCTCACCCCGACCGAGAAGGGGCGACGGCCGCCGCCCTTGTCGCCGGCCACCGCGGTCACCACGCGGCGTACGACGCCGTGCCCGGGCACCGGCTCGTCGTCGCCCTCGACCAGCGGCAGCAGGGTGACCACCTCGGAGGAGAAGTCCACGCTCGGGATGGAGCCGTCCAGGTCGCCGCTCACCTGGTGCCAGGCAGCCCAGAAGCGCGACTGCCAGGCCCGGAGCTGGGCACTGGTGACGCCCTGCTCGCCGGGCGGGTCCAGCTCGGCGGCCACCACCACGACCGGCCGGTCCAGGATCCAGCCGAACCCGGCCGCGTGCTCGGCGACGTACTGCGGGTTGCCGGCGCGGCCGAGGAAGACGTCGCGCAGGAAGTCGCCCTGGTACTTGTTCTCCACCGCCGTGACGGCCTGCTCGCGGGTGATCAGCAGAGCCGCGACGGCCGCGGCGCGCTCCAGCGCCTGCACGTCGGCGGCGGTGATCGGGCCGTCGGCGCGGAAGCAGACCAGCCGGGCCAGGTCGGTGCCCCCCGCGGCGATCCGCAGCATCCGCACCTGGCCCGCACCTGCCGGGGCACCTCCGGAGCCCACCCGCTCCACCCGCAGCCGTCCGGTGGGGTCGAGCAGGTCGGCGCCGGCCAGCGCGGTGCGCAGCTCTGCGGACAGGGCGGCCGCGCGCTCCCGCCCGTCACTGGAGGTCACCAGCACTCCCACGCCGAGGTGTCGCGACACCTCGTCGGCGATGCCGTCGAGGTCGCCGCCCTCGAGCACGATCTGGGTCAGCGCCGTGTGCAGGGCGTCGACGCGGGCCAGCTCAGCGGTGGCGTCAGCGGCTATCACAACTTGCACCTGTCTTCCGGGATCGTTGGCACAACCTCACATCGGCAAACCGTAATACCGCCCGCTAGCGTCGGGAAGCGTGGTCCCCGCCGACGCCTCCGCCGCCCCCGCGGCACCCCTGCCAACGCACCAGCCCGCCCCGCTGCCCACCCGGGTCCCGGTGGCCGCCCCACCCCGGGTGGATGCGTGGCTGCGGGCCGCTCCCGACGGGGAGCTGACGGTGCTGCACCGGGGGCCGCACGCGATCTACGTCGCGCTCGGCGACCGCTGCGTCGGCGTGGTGAGCGGGTCCGCGGCCGCGGTGCCGTGTGCGCTGCGCACGGCCGGCGCCGACCTGGAGCGCACCGCCGGGCTCGTCGGTGAGGCGGCGTGGGTCGACGCCGGCGTCCTGCACGTCGACGGTCGATCGCTGGCGGTCGGGCGCCTGGTCGACGTCCGCGTGCCCCGCCTCGGCCTCCCGGTCCGTCCTCGCTCCGACCCGGCTCCCGACGACGTGGACGCCCTGGTCGCCGACCTCGGCCGCGGACCGGGGCTGACGCCGGAGGCCGACGACGAGCTCTGCGGCTGGCTGGCCGTGCACCGGGCCGCAGGCGTCGAGACGCCCGCGCTCGACCTGGCCGTCGCACACGCGTCGGCGCGCACCACGCTGCTCTCGGCCACCCTGCTCGACTGCGCGGTGCACGGCGAGGTGGTGCCCGAGTTCGCGGCGTACGTCGCCGCCCTGGGCGCGCCCGCCGCGCCACGTCGCAGCGAGGCGCTGCTGCGCCTGGGCCACACCTCGGGCGCCGCACTCCTGCGCGGGGCGCACGCCGCCCTGGACGCGCTCGGCGTCGACCTCGAGCAGGCCGCATGACCACGCACGTCGAGCTCCGCAGCGGCGCCTACGCCGACTCCGTCACCCTGCTCCAGGTGAGTCGCGACGTCGCCCGGCTCGCAGGGGTCGCCGCCGCACAGGTGGCGATGGCCACCCCGCTCAACGTCGACGTGCTCACGTCGATGGGCTTCACGGTGCCGACGGGCGCCACCACCAACGACATGGTCGTCGCGCTCCGGCTCGAGGACGATGGTTCCCTCACCGACGCCCTCGCCGGGGTCGAGGCCGCGCTGGCCGCCGCTGGCCGCCGCGACGAGACGCCCGGTCAGGTCGCGCCGCACCGCACCACCGCCACCGCGCTGAGGCGGCTCGACGACGCGCTGGTGCTGGTCAGCGTGCCGGGCGCGCACGCGACGCTCGAGGCGATGGACGCGCTGGACGCCGGCCACGACGTGATGGTGTTCAGCGACAACGTGCCCCTCGACCAGGAGCTCGCCCTCAAGGGGGCGGCGACCGCTCGCGGCCTGCTGGTGATGGGTCCCGACTGCGGCACCGCCGTCGTGGGCGGCGTGGGCCTCGGGTTCGCCAACGCGGTCGCCCCCGGCCCGGTCGGCCTGGTCGCCGCCTCGGGCACCGGCTGCCAGCAGCTGCTCTGCCTGCTCGCCGAGGCCGGGGTGGGCGTCACCTCCGCCCTCGGCGTCGGTGGACGCGACCTGTCGGCCGAGGTGGGCGGCCTGTCCACGCGGACGGCGCTGACCCGCCTCGACGCCGACCCCGACGTGGAGCTGATCCTGCTCGTGTCGAAGCCACCGGCCGACGAGGTCGCGGCGGCCGTCCGGGCGCACGCGGAGACGTTGACCACGCCGGTCGTCCTCGCGCTGCTCGGCGCGGGCCAGCCGGACCTGACCGCGGCCGCCGAGGCCACCCTGGCCCGGCTGGGCAGGGCGGTGCCGCAGTGGCCGGTGCACGGTCGGGCCGCCACCCGCGCGGCGGGGGCCGGCACGGGCGACCTGCTGAGGGGGCTGTTCGTCGGCGGCACGCTGTGCGACGAGGCGATGCTGATCGCCACCGGCAGCCTGGGCCCGATCCGCAGCAACACCCCGCTCAGCCCGGAGCTCGGGCTCCCACCTGATCTGGGTGCCGACGCCCACCTGATGATCGACTTCGGTGACGACGCACTCACCGCAGGCCGGGCGCACCCGATGATCGACCCCACCCTGCGCCTGGAGCACCTGGCCCGCGTCGCCGCCGACCCGCGCACCGGGGTGCTGCTCCTCGACGTGGTGCTCGGCCACGGCAGCGAGCCCGACCCGGCCGCCGCACTGGCCCCGGTGATCGCCGCCGTGCGCCAGCCGGTGGTGGTCGCCCTCGTCGGCACCGCACTCGACCCCCAGGACCGCGACCGCCAGGCCCGGCTGCTGGCCGAGGCGGGCGCCGAGGTGCACCTCTCCAACGCCGGTGCCACCCGCCGGGCCGTCGAGCTGCTGGGAGCCCCCCGATGACCGCCCCCGCCCGCGTCGTCAACGTCGGCGCCGACCTGTTCGCCGAGGCGCTGGCCGACCAGGCCGTGCCGGTCACCTCGGTCGACTGGCGCCCACCGATGCCCGGCACCGACGACGACCTCGCCACGGTGGCCACCGACCCGCTGCGCGCGGACGCCAACGCACGTGCCTTGGCCGCGATGCTCGACGTACAGGCGATGCTGGTCGACGTGCGGCCCGCCGGCGAGCTGCTCGGCCTCGAGCCCGGCCAGTTCCTGCACGCCGGTCCGCCCCTGACGTGGGAGCGCGCCTCCGGCCCGATGCGGGGCGCCCTGCTCGGCGGCGCGGCGTACGAGGGGCTGGTCGACGACCCCGAGGCCGCCGCCGACCTGTTCGCCGGTGGCCGGTTCAGCCTGGAGCCCTGCCACCACCACCGCACCGTGGGGCCGATGGCCGGCGTGGTCACGCCCTCGATGTGGATGTTCGTCCTCGAGGACCCCGCCACCGGCCGGCGCACGCACTGCTCGCTCAACGAGGGGCTCGGCAAGGTGCTGCGGTACGGCGCCTACTCGCCCGAGGTGCTCACCCGCCTGCACTGGATGTCCGACGTGCTCGGACCGCTGCTGCACCGGGCGGTGGCCGACACCGGCCCGGTCGACGTGACCGGCATCCTCACCCAGATGCTGCAGATGGGCGACGAGGCCCACAACCGCAACCGGGCCGGCACCCTGATGCTGCTGCGCGACCTCTCCCCGGCGCTGGTGTCGGGCGGCGCCGAGCCCGCCGACGTGGCGCAGGCGCTGCGCTTCATCGGCGGCAACGACCACTTCTTCCTCAACCTGGCGATGCCGGCGTGCAAGCTCGCGCTCGACGCCGCCCGAGACGTCGAGGGGTCCACGATGGTGGTGGCGATGTCCCGCAACGGCACCGACTTCGGCATCCAGGTGTCGGGCACCGGCGACGAGTGGTTCACCGGCCCGGCCCTGCTCGCCGACGGTCTGTTCCTCGGCGACTTCGGCCCCGACGACGCCAACCCCGACATCGGCGACTCCGCGATCACCGAGACGGCCGGCATCGGCGGCTTCGCGATGGCCACCGCCCCCGCCATCGTCCGGTTCGTCGGAGGCAGCGTGCCCGACGCGCTGGCCACCACCCGGCGGATGCACGAGATCACCCTGGGCGAGAACCCGCGCTGGACGGTGCCGGTGCTCGACTTCCAGGGCACCCCGACCGGCATCGACGTGACCCGGGTCTGCCGCACCGGCATCCTGCCGCAGATCAACACCGGCATGGCCGGCAAGCACGCGGGAGTGGGCCAGGTGGGTGCCGGCCTGGTCACGCCGCCCGCGGAGATCTTCCCGCAGGCGCTGGCCGCGCTGGCCCGCCGTACCCGCTCCCGGGCCAACGCGGGCGCCTGACCTCCCCCCTGCTATACACGTGACATGGCTACTACCGCACTCGGGGGCAACCCCGTCCACACCGTCGGCGAGCTCCCGGAGATCGGCACCGAGGCGCCGCCGTACGCCCTGATCGGCCCCGACTTCGCCGACGTCACCCGCACCCCCGGCGTCCGTACGGTGCTCAACATCTTCCCCAGCGTCGAGACCGGCGTCTGTGCCGCGAGCGTGCGCAAGTTCAACGAGCTCGCCGCCGGCCTCGACAACACCGAGGTCGTCTGCGTCTCGGCCGACCTGCCCCTGGCGCTGGGCCGCTTCTGCGGCGCCGAGGGCATCGAGAACGTGCGCACCGCCTCCAGCTTCCGCTCCGACTTCGGTGAGGACTACGGCGTGGGCCTGGTCGACGGCAAGTGGGCCGGCCTGCTGGCCCGCTCGGTCGTGGTGCTCGACGGCGACGGCTCGGTGGTCTACACCCAGCTGGTGCCGGAGATCGGTACCGAGCCCGACTACGACGCCGCCGTCGCGGCCCTCGGCTGAGCCTGCACCACCGCGCCCGGCACCACGACGCTCCGCCTCGACCTCAGGGCCGCCAGAAGGCGGTCCTGAGGTCCACCCGGGTGCCCGACGCGCCCCGTGGACGCAGCGGCGTGCCCTCCTCCAGGTAGGCCCGCAGGGCCTCCTCGTCGTGCGACGGCGGCAGCGTGCCGTCGGCGCGCACCACCCGCCACCACGGCACCGGGCCGCCGTACGTCGCCATCACGGCACCCACCTGACGGGGTCCGCCCCCGCCCAGCTCGCGACCGACCACCTCGGCGATCGCGCCGTACGTCGTGACCCGGCCGCGCGGCACCCGCTCCACGCAGGCCAGCACGGCCTCGACGTAGGCCTCCGGATCCATCCGAGCAGGGTAGCCGCGCCGGACGTGGGGCAGCCCCGCCCGGTGGGGATGGACGGGGCTGCGCTCTGCTCAACGAGGCCACCGGGGCGGGGGTTACAGCCGCCGCGGCCCGGCCCCCGAGATCACCGGATCTCCTCGATCAGTACGACGGCTGCGACGGGTCGATCTGGTTGACCCAGGCCACCACGCCGCCGCCCACGTGCACGGCGTCGGAGTAGCCGGCGCCCTTCACGATGGCCAGCGTCTCGGCCGAACGCACACCCGACTTGCAGTGCATGACGACCTGCTTGTCGTGCGGCAGCTGCTCCAGGGCGTTGCCGTTGAGGAACTCGCCCTTGGGGATCAGCACCGAGCCGGGGATCTGGTTGATCTCGTACTCGTTCGGCTCACGCACGTCGACGAGCACGAAGTCGCGGGTGCCCTCGGCGCGCTCCTTGAGCATCTGCTCGAGCTGGACGACCGAGATCGTCGAGCCGACGGCGGCGTCCGCGGCCTCCTCGGAGATGGCGCCACAGAACGCGTCGTAGTCGATCAGCCCGGTGACGGTGGGGTGCTCGCCGCACAGCGCGCAGCTGGGGTCCTTGCGGACCCGCAGCTTGCGGTACTCCATCTCCAGGGCGTCGTAGATCATCAGCTTGCCGACCAGCGGGTCGCCGATCCCGGTGAGCAGCTTGATGGCCTCGTTGACCTGGATCGAGCCGATGCTCGCGCACAGCACGCCCAGCACGCCACCCTCGGCGCAGCTCGGGACCATGCCCGGCGGCGGGGGCTCGGGATAGAGGCAGCGGTAGCAGGGGGCCTCGTCGGAGAGCGTCGGGGCGAAGACCGACGCCTGGCCGTCGAAGCGGTAGATGGAGCCCCAGACGTAGGGG
>JBBQRV010000164.1:0-8712 GCA_038214475.1 Propionibacteriales bacterium
CAGTCATGGCGCCATGATGCCCGACCCGTGGCGGCGACGCGGCCGGTGCGGGACGCTGTCACCGGAGGTGGGGCAGATGAGCACGAACGACCTGTGGCCCGATGCGGCCGCGATCACCGCGACCGCGCTGGACTACTACGAGGGCTGGTTCGACGGGGACGCCCAGCGGATGGAGCGTGCTCTGCACCCGCTGCTGGTCAAGCGCGCCGTGGTCGACGGTGCGGTCGAGGTCGACTCGGCGCGGGACATGATCGACGCCACGGCGGCGGGTGCCGGCGTGCGTCGCGACCCCGGCGATCGCCGGATCAGCGTGAACGTCGACCACGTGCACGGAGCCATCGCGACGGCGACCGTCACCAGCGCCGTCTACGTCGACTACCTCCACCTGGTGCGGGTCGACGGCCACTGGCGCATCCTCAACGCGCTCTGGGCGACCGCCTGAGCGGGTGGGTCAGGCGACGGCTGCCACCAGGCGAGCGAGCACCGGGTTGTCGATGTCGCGGGCGAGAAGCGCGGCGACCTCCGCGTCGGCTCGGCTGCCGAGTGCGGCGCCGTGGACCATCGCCCGCACGGTCAGTTCGCGCATGTCGGTGCGCGAGGCGCGCTCGTGCATCGCGTCGATCCACCGGGGTCTGGTGGGGTGGGCGTGGCGGCGGCCGATCTCGCACAGGGCATCGAGGATGTGCACGTCCAACCACACGTAGGGGTCTGCCAGCCGGTTGGCTCTCGCGCGTGCGTCGAGCAGGATGCGGAAGGCGCGGTCGACCTCGCCGCTCGCCTCCGCGAGCAGGGCGAGCCCGCGGGCCGAGATGCCCTCCCAGCAGGGATCGGAGATCTGGCAGGCGCGGGCGAAGGACTGCTCGAGGCACGCGGACGCCCCCGCCAGGTCGCCCTGGTTGAGGAGGGCCTGACCGAGCAACGCCTGCGGCCACGGGAGGAAGGAGAGCCAGTGGTCGCGCTCCGCCAGCTCTTGGGCGGCCCGCAGGTGGGTCATGGCCTGGTCCAGCTCACCGCGCAGCAGGTGGACACGACCCAGCATGGAGAGCCCGAACGCCTCGCGGCGCGGCTCGCCGGCCACGCGCGAGAGCTCGGTGGCCCGGGTCAGCAACGACGTTGCGCGAGGGTACTCGGCCCGGTCGCTGACCACCGAGCCCAGATACGTCATCGCCTTCGCGCAGGTCGACGGCGACTCCGACCCGTCCGCGAGCACCTGGTTGAGCCTGCGCTCGGCCCTGTCGTAGCGCGCCCGGAGGAAGTCGACGTACCCCAGCTCGGCGCGCGCCAGGGCGGCAGACTCGGGATCACCGTTGGCGAGCGCGATGCCTTCGGCCTCGGTCAGGCTGGCCACCCCTTCTTCGTCGAGGCCACCGAGCGTGTGGACGAGCGCCTCGGCGAGCACCAGCCGCGTCTGGACCCGGAGCCGGCTGGAGCCGGTCCGGTCGGCCATCTGCACAGCGGTCTCGAACGAGGCGACGCCGGTGCTGAGGGCGCCCGCCGCGACGGCCGCCGCTCCGGCTTCGGTGATGGCGTGGAGGGCCGACTCCTCCACCGGCTCGACGCCGCGGCGGGGTTCGACCATCGCCATCCGCACCGCGACGCCGGGTGTCGTGCCGAGCTCCTCCTGGGCGGTGGCACCCCAGGCGGCGAACTGGCGTTCGGCCGAGGCGTCGTCGCCGGACAGCCGGTAGAGGCGGATCAGCAGGGCCTGATGGTTCTCGTCCAGGGGACTCATCGCTGCGGCCCGGATCGCGAAGTCTCGGGCCCTCTCCAGCTCTCCCCGAGCCAGGTGGCCGAGGGCAGCCTCGTGAAGGATCGACTCCGACGCCGCCGAGATCCGGCGCCGCTCCGAGAGCAGCCACGATTCGTACGGCGCGGCGTGCTGGATGCTGAGGCCGTCCAGCAGGTCCGCGCCCAGTCCTGGCAGATCGATGGCCTCGCGCCAGTGGCCGCGCACCAGGACGTCGACGTCGACCGCGGCGCCCCTGGGCAGGGTCAGTCGCACCGGGTCTCCGTCGAGCACGGCCCCGGCTCCGAGACCGCGCCGAATCTCGGCCAGGCTCCAGCGAAGCGCACGCATCGGGTCGTCGGCCTCTCCGAAGAGCAGGGAGGCCAGCTGGCTCCGGGTTGGTGGGCGCTCGCCGAGCACGAGGAATGCCAGCACCGCCCAGCTCTTCCTGCTGCGGTAGCGGTAGCCGGTGGCACCGTCGATCTCGAGGCTCGGCCGACCCAGCAGGTGAACGAACAGTCCCGTCGACACGGGCGTGACCCCGTCTCCATGCTCACTCATGGGGACGACCTGTCCGAGCAGGGCCCGGGGTCTGCGGCCGCGGTAGTGCCCATGGCCCAGCGTTGCACAGTGCCGGCCCCGCCGGCCTGCGGAATTCGCGAGGTTCGGCTCTCGACGCGTTCATCCGGTGAGCGCGAGGCCGAGCATGGGACCGGAGCCGTTGATCCGGTTCAGCAGGGACCACTGCGCACAGGTGTCCAGCTCGTCCACGACGAGACCGTGGACGAGGCCGAAGGCGCGCAGTCGGGCCACTTCTGATCCTTCTCCATCGATGAGGGCCGCGGCCGCGCCAGGGTTCACGTGTCGCACGGCCTCCGACATGGCCTCAAGCGTCGACCGGGCACTGCGTGTCCCGTGCTCGACGATCTGCTCGGCGGTTCTGTCCAGGATGGCCCTCAGCTCCACCTCCAGCAGCGGACGCGGGGTCGACCTCTGGCTGCCGACGACCCCGTGCGGCCGGGGCGTGGGTGCCGGCACCGGTGCCGGGGGGCGGACCGGCCAGCGGAACAGGTGGTGACGCAGCCACGAGCGTGCGCTGCGCGTGGACCGCCCCGGGCGATCCAGCCTGCGGGCCCGCTTCGCCTCGCTCGCCAGCTGATGTTCGCGCGCAGAGGCGAGGCGGGCGGCGACGATGGCCCGAGCCACGTCCTGGTTGAGCTGATTCACGGTGGTACTCCGATGGGTTCGTGTGCCGACGTGGCTGGCAGACTTGCCGGCCCGTCGTGCAGGTGGGGGGTCGTGCAGATGTGTGTGGGGAGGGAACCGCCCACGATGCGGCCCCCTCCACCGCGGCGGCTGAGCTCAGATGCCCTCTGCCACTTCGTAGATCTCCTCCGCGACCAGGCCGTGGGCCTGTCGGTGCACGGTGTTGGCGGTCTCTGCGTCGGGTGCCTCGACCAGGCAGAAGATCTTGCCGGCCGACTCGTCCACCCAGTAGCGCAGGTAGCTCACGTCGTAGGGCCCCTGTGTGGCGAGGTCGGCCTGGTGCGCGGCAGCCACATCGGCGGCGGAGACCCCGCCCTCGACCGTGTGTGCGTCCATGAACAGTGCCATGTCGTCGTGCTCCTTCTCGTTGCCGGAGCGGCGCGGTTCGCCACCCCCGAGATGCCATGGCACCGCACCCGTGTGTGACGGGGCGTGTGACGCTCGGCCGAGGAGACACAGCCCTGAGTCCGACCGCAGCTCGGGCGCGGGCGGGCCCGCACGTCAGCCGTGCCGAGAAACGCCCAGCGGCATGAAGCGCGCTGTCCTGTCACCGCCCACCATCCGGAAGCGGGACCCACCCGGTGAGGGTGGCTCCGGTCACCTCGGCGTGCGGGCCACGACGTAGAGACGCTGGCTGGTCTCGCCCCGGGCGGTGACCGGGCCGCGCAGGTACCACTCGACGTCCACCAGCCCGGCGGCCTCGACCACGCCCACCACGGAGGTCGGTTCGTGCAGCACGAAGTCGAGGTCGACCTCGTGGCCGAACCAGTCGTCGAGGTGGCGCACCTCGGCGCCGGCGTGCAGGCCGAGCACCAGCCACCCGCCCGGCACCAGCGGACGGGCCAGCGCCGCGACCGCCCCGGGCAGCTCGGAGGCCGCCAGATGGATCAGGGAGTACCACCCCAGCACGGCAGCCCAGCCGGCACTCGTGGCCGGCCGGCCCAGTCGGCGCAGGTCGCCGACCTCGAAGGTCGCGTCGGGGAACCGGCGCTGCGCCTCGGCCACCATCGCCGGCGAGAGGTCGATGCCCGTGGCGTCGGCGCCGGACGCGGCGAGGTGGGCCGTGACGTGACCCGGGCCCGACCCGGCTTCGACCACCGGGCGCCCGTCCGCGTGTGCGACCACCCGCTCGAGCAGCCACGTCTCGAACGGAAGCCGCCCCAGCTCGTCGACCAGCCGGTCGGCGTAGGTCGCCGCGACGGCGTCGTAGGACGAGCGGACACGGTCGTCGCGCGCCTGCGCACCCTCGGCGATCACCGAGTCGCGGTCGACCACGACCGGCGCTACCGCGGCGGGCCCGTCGGGCACCGGCCCGAGGAGGTGCACCCAGCGACGGTCCTGCTGGCCGGGGCGCCGCTCGAGCTCACGCACCAGCGGCTCGGGGAGCTCCGCCATCCGGCGCAGGCAGGCCTCCACCTCACCACGGTCGGCGAACGGGTGCAGCCGCTCGGTGCGGGTGCGCAGCTCGCCGGGCGCCTGTGGTCCCCGCAGCAGCAGCACGGTGAGCAGCGCCCGCTCGTCGGCGTCGAGCCCGAGTCGCTCGTCGAGGGTCTGGTGGTACTTCAGGACCCGGCGACCGGTGTCGGACCACACGATCCGCAGCAGCCCGCGCTCCTTGAGCGCCCGTGCCGTCCGCTCCACCGTCTCCTGGTCGAGGTCGACGACCGGGTCCCGGTTGCTGGTCTGGTTGCACGCGGTGCGCAGCGCGTTGGCGGTGAGCGGGTACGACGCCGGCACCGTGGTCTGCTTCTCCAGCAGGCTGCCCAGGACGCGCTGGTCTTCGGGGTCGAGGACGGGGAGCTCGGTCACAGACACGACGATAATGCCCGCGGGCGTGGCAGGGGGCTGACGTCAGACCCGGACCCCCAGCCGGACGACGGCCCGGTCACCGACGTCCAGCCGCTCGGACCTACGGACCGCGGCCTTGACCGGCACGACGTACGAGCCGTCCTTGGGGAAGAGCGAGGTCTCCCACTCGGTGTCGCCGATCCCGGCGGTGACCGGGATCATCCCCCAGCCGTAGCTCACCAGCGTGGAGGTCTCCTGCAGCTGGAGGGCGTCGTCGTCGGGCACGGTGACGAAGTGCCACGGCGACGGGCCCTTCCAGAACCAGATCTCGCCGGCGAACTCCAGGTCCATGGGGCTCAGGATAGGCGCGACAGGACGCGAGCAAGGCCCGGCGCCGCTGGGGGCTGCGGCTACTCTCCGGATGTGACTGCGCACGACGAGCGACCGGAGCCGGAGGTCGAGGAGGCCTTCGACCGGATCGTGGAGGAGGGCAAGGAGCGCCTGGAGCGGCCGTTGCTGGCGATGGTGGCCACCGGGCTGCTCGGCGGCATCGACGTGGGCACCGGCGTGCTCGCCTACCTGATCGTCAAGGAGCACACCGGCGACACCCTGCTCGCGGGGCTCGCGTTCTCGATCGGCTTCGTCGCTCTGCTGCTGGCCCGCAGCGAGCTGTTCACCGAGAACTTCCTGGTGCCGGTCACGGCGGTCGTGGCCCGCAGCGGCAGCGTGCCAGCGCTGGGCCGGCTCTGGGGCGTGACCCTGGTGACGAACCTCGTCGGCGGGCTGCTGATGATGTGGATCCTGATGACCGCGCGGCCCGACCTGCACGAGGCAGCCATCGAGATCGGCACCCACTACGCCGACCTGGGCGTCAGCCTGCGCAGCTTCCTGCTGGCCGTGCTCGCAGGCGCCGTGATCACCTTGATGACCCGGATGCAGCACTCCACCGAGAGCCTCGGCATCCAGCTCGTGCCGGCGATCCTCTTCGGCGCGCTGCTGGCCGGCGGCGAGCTGTTCCACTGCATCCTCGACTCGCTGTTCATGTTCGCCGCGATGATCGCCGGCGCCGACTTCGGGGTCGGCAGCTGGCTGGTGGCGCTGGCCTGGTCGGCGTTCGGCAACATGGTCGGCGGGATCGGGCTGGTCACCGCGATCCGGCTGCTGCGGGTGCCGCGCCGGGTCGAGGAGGCCCGGCGGACGGGCTAGAAGATCGACCAGCCGGTGCGCGTCGTGAACTCGTCGAGCGCCGCCAGGCCAGCCGTCGAGTTGCCCGACGGGCTCAGTGCCGGGCTCCACACGCAGATCGTGCACCGGTCGGGGATGACGGCCAGGATGCCGCCGCCGACACCGCTCTTGGCCGGGAGCCCCACTCGGTAGGCGAACTCGCCGGCCGCGTCGTAGGTACCGCAGGTGAGCATGACCGCGTTGATCCGCTTGGTCTCGCTCAGCGAGAGCATCCGGCTCCCGTCGGCGCGGACGCCGTGCCGGGCGAGGAAGCTGCCGGCGAGCGCCACCTCACGACAGGTCATCGTCAGCGAGCACTGCCAGAAGTACTGCTCCAGCACCTCGTCGACGAGGCAGTCGAGGTTGCCGTAGCTGGCCACCAGGTGCGCCAGCGCCGCGTTGCGGTGTCCGCGCTCGCTCTCCGACCGGGCCACCTCGGCGTCACCGTCGAGCACCGGGTTGCCGGTCTCGGTGCGCAGGAAGTCGCGCATCGCTCCGCAGGCATCGCCGGTGAGCCGGTGCAGTCGGTCGGTGACCACCAGCGCGCCCGCGTTGATGAACGGGTTGCGGGGGCGCCCGAACTCCTGGTCCAGCTGGAGCAGCGAGTTGAACGGGTTTCCCGACGGCTCCCGCGACACCCGGCGCCAGATCTCGTGGCCCTCGGCCGCGATCACGAGGGCCAGGCTGAACACCTTCGAGATGCTCTGCACCGAGAAGGGCGTGTCGCAGTGACCGACCGAGTGCACCCGGCCGTCGTTCATCACCACGGTCATCGCGAACTGCTGCGGGTCGACGCGGGCCAGCCCCGGGATGTAGTCGGCCACGAAGCCCTTGCCGATCGAGTCGGTCACGGCGGCGTGCACGTCGGCCAGCAGCGCGTCGAGGTCCATGGCCGCGATTGTGCCGGTCAGGTCGGCAGCCAGCCGACCCGGCCCGCCAGTAGGGCGTACCCGACGAACGCACCGATGTCGAGCACGGCGTGCGCCACCACCAGCGGGGTGACCCGGCCCCAGCGGTGGTAGAGCCAGCCGAAGAGCAGGCCCATCACCAGGTTGCCGAAGAATCCGCCGAGGCCCTGGTAGAGGTGATAGCTGCCGCGGACCAGGGCACTGGTGCCGATCGCGGTACGACGCGAGATCCCGAGCTGGTCGAGGCGCACCAGCACGTAGCCGAGCATCACCAGCTCCTCGGCCAGCGCGTTCTGCAGGGCCGAGAGCACCAGCACCGGGTAGCGCCACCACACCGCGGGCAGGTCGGAGGCCACCACGGTGAGGTCGACGCCGAGCGCGTGCGTGATCAGGTAGAACGCGACGCCGGTGCTGCCGACGACCGCCGCGATCGCGAGCCCGCGCCCCGTGTCGCGCAGCCCCTCGCGCCGGTCGAACCAGACGTCGCGAAGGTGCACGCCCGAGCGCACCAGCAGGTACGCCGCCAGCATCGCGGGCACCACCCCGAAGAACACCCCGAGGAGCTGGTAGGTGAGGTCGAGCCACTCGCGGCCCGGGGCCAGGCTGCCGTTCATCACGGCCTGCCGGCCCGACAGCGGCCCCGGCGCGGTCGCTGCCGCGATCAGGTTGACCAGCGCGTAGACGCCGGAACGCCCCAGGGACACCCCGAGCACCAGCGCCAGCTCGATCAGCACCAGGGCACGGGTGAAGCCCACCGGCAGGCCGGTGGGCTTCAGTCCTGTCGAGGTCATCCGGTCATCATGCCGCGGGCTGGTCGCTTCCGAGTGTCACGGTGACCGTCTGGTCCTTGCTGCCGCGGACATAGGTGAGCGAGACCTCGGCGCCGGGCGACTGCGAGCGGATCGCCGCGACCAGGGCGTCGGAGCTGTTGACCAACCGGTCGCCGACCTTGGTGATCACGTCGTTGGGCCGCAGGCCGGCGGACTGCGCCGCCGAGCCGGCGTCCACGCTGCCGATCAGCGCACCGGGCGGGTCGGTCGAGTCGCCGATCCGCACGCCGAGCTGGGCGTGGGTGGCCGGCTGGCCGGACTCGAGCTGGTCGACGATCCGCTTGGCCTCGTCGATCGGGATCGCGAACCCGAGCCCGATCGAGCCGGACTGGCTGCCCATGCTGCTGCCCAGGGAGGCGATGGCGGAGTTGATGCCGATCACCCGGCCCTGCATGTCGACCAGCGGACCGCCCGAGTTGCCTGGGTTGATCGGGGCGTCGGTCTGGAGCGCGTCGATGACGGTGGCCTGACCGGTCTCGCCGGTGCTGCTCACCGGCCGGTCGAGCGCACTGACGATGCCCGTGGTGACCGTGCCCTGGAGGCCGAGCGGCGCGCCGATGGCGACCACCGACTCCCCGACCTGCAGTCTCGACGAGCTGCCGAGGGTGGCGGCCTTGAGGCCGCTCACGCCCTGGGCCTTGACGACGGCGAGGTCGGTGACCGGGTCGGTGCCGACCACCTTGACCGCCGCGGTGGAGCCGTCGCTGAAGACGGCCCGGATCTGGCCGCCGCCCCCGGCCGCGACCACGTGGTTGTTGGTGAGGATGGTGCCGTCGGACGACAGGATGATGCCGCTGCCCTCACCGGATCCCTGCGGTCCCGACACCTCGAGCAGCACCACGCTCGGCGTCACCGCCTTGGCGATCGCCTCGACGCTGTTCGAGCTCCCCGAGTCGCTCGAGTCGCTGGAGCTGTCGCTCGAGGGGGTCAGCACGGTGCCGACCGCACTGGAGTCGGCGTTGTCCGAGCT
>JBBQRV010000165.1:0-8704 GCA_038214475.1 Propionibacteriales bacterium
GTGGTCGGCGGGACTGGAACGAAAGGTTCACTGATGACGCAGCTCCCTGTCGGTGCGCTGCGGGTGGGAGTCGTCGGCGCTGGACGCGTCGGCGCCGTGCTCGCCCGGGCCCTGCGCGACGCCGGCCACGAGATCGTGGCCGCGGCCGGTGAGTCCGACGCCTCCCGTGACCGGATCGACGCGCTGCTGCCGGGCGTGCCCGTCGCCAAGCCCAGCGCCGTGGCCCGCCGCTGCGACCTGCTGCTGCTCACCGTGCCCGACGACATGCTGCCCAACGTGGCGGCGATGCTGAGCGCGAGCGGCGCGATCCGCCCCGGCCAGTACGTCGTGCACACCTCGGGGCGCCACGGGCTGGCCGTCCTGGCCGACGCCGCCGCCGTCGGTGCCCGACCGATCGCCCTGCACCCTGCGATGACCTTCACCGGCACCGCGGTGGACCTGCCCCGACTGCGTGACTGCGTCTTCGGGGTCACCGCCGGCGCCGGAGAGCGCGAGGTCACCGAGGGGCTGGTGGCCGACCTCGGCGGTCGCTGCACGTGGGTCCCGGAGGAGATGCGCACGCTCTACCACGCCGGGCTGGCGCACGGCGCCAACCACCTGGTCACCCTGGTCACCGAGGCGATGGAGATCCTCGGCGCCGCCGGGTGCGACGACCCGTCCGGCACCCTGCGACCGCTGCTCACCGCAGCGCTCGACAACGCCCTCGATGCGGGTGACGCCGCGCTGACCGGCCCGATCGTGCGCGGTGACGTCAACACCGTCCGCGCGCACCTGGCCGACCTCGCCACCAGCTCCCCGCAGGCGCTCCCGTCGTACGTCGCGCTGGCCCGGGCCACCCTCGACCGGGTGGTCACCGACGGTCGGCTGCTGCCGATCCGCGCGGCCAAGATCCGGCTGGTGCTCGATGAGGCCGCCGCACCGTCGCCGTCCGGCCGGATCGCCCCCCGGGTCTCCCGGATCCGATGACCGACCCGGTCCTGGCCGGCACCCGTGCGGAGCTGGCCGGCCTGCTCGCCGACGCCCGCCGCGTCGGCGACCCGGTCGCCCTGGTGCCCACGATGGGGGCGCTGCACGAGGGGCACGCAAGCCTGATGCGGGCGGCCCGGGCCCGCACGGCCGGCCCGGTCGTGGTGTCGCTGTTCGTCAACCCGTTGCAGTTCGCGCCGGGCGAGGACCTCGATCGCTACCCGCGCACGCTCCCCGACGACCTGGCGCTGTGCGCCAGCCAGGGCGTCGACCTGGTCTTCGCCCCCGCGGTCGACGAGGTCTACCCGGGCGGGTCGCCCGAGATCACGGTCGACCCGGGGCCGCTGGGCGGCACCCTCGAGGGAGTCTCGCGACCGACCCACTTCCGCGGCGTGCTGACCGTGGTGGCCAAGCTGTTCGGCCTGGTGCGCCCGGACCTCGCGGTGTTCGGGGAGAAGGACTACCAGCAGATGGCCCTGATTCGGAGGATGTCCGACGACCTCTGCCTGGGCGTCGAGGTGGTCGGGGCGGAGACGGTGCGCGACGACGACGGGCTGGCCCTGTCGAGCCGCAACCGCTTCCTCTCCGCCTCCGAGCGGGACCACGCACTGGCCCTCTCCCGGGCGCTGCGGGCGGCCCGCTCGGCAGCAGCGGGGGGCGCCGGCGCCGCGCTCGAGCGGGCCCGGGGCGTGCTCGAGGCAGCGGAAGGTGTCGAGCTCGACTACCTGGCGCTCACCGCCCCCGACCTGGGAGCACCGCCGTCCTCGGGGCCGGCCCGGATCCTGGTGGCGGCACGGGTGGGCCCGACCCGCCTGATCGACAACCTCCCGCTCACCCTCGGGGCGGTCGATGCCCGGACCGCTAGCCTGCCGACATGATTCCTTCACGGCTTGCGGCACCGCCGCCCGGCTGGACGACGGAGGCCGACGTGGTCATCGTCGGCTCCGGTATCGCGGGCCTCACCGCGGCGCTGCGCCTCTACGGCCAGGTCGACAAGATCCTGGTCGTCACCAAGGACGTCCTCAACGCTGGCTCCACCCAGTGGGCGCAGGGTGGCATCGCGGCCGCCCTCGGCCCGGGCGACACCCCCGAGCAGCACGAGCGCGACACCCTGGTCGCGGGTGCGGGCGCCTGCGACGCCGCCGCGGTGCGAGCCCTGGTCACCGAGGGCCCCGAGGCCGTCCGCGAGCTGATCTCGTGGGGTGCGGTGTTCGACCAGCACGACGGCGCCCTGTCGCTGACCCGGGAGGGCGGCCACCACCGGGACCGGATCGCGCACGCGGGTGGCGACGCCACCGGGGCCGAGATCCAGCGGGCCCTGATCGCGGCCGTCGAGGCTGCCCCCGGCATCGAGGTGATCCAGCACGCGCTGGCCGTCGACCTGCTGCTGTCCGCCGACGGCGGGGTCGCCGGCGTCACCCTGCACGTGCTCGGCGAGGGCCAGCGCGACGGGGTGGGCGCCGTACGCTGCCGGGCCGTGGTGCTGGCCAGTGGTGGCCTGGGCCAGGTGTTCTCCCAGTCGACGAACCCCGCGGTGTCGACCGGGGACGGCATGGCGCTGGCGCTGCGCGGTGGCGCCCGGCTGCGCGACCTCGAGTTCGTCCAGTTCCACCCCACCGTCATGTACCTCGGCGCCGACTCCCGCGGTCAGCAGCCGCTGATCTCCGAGGCGGTGCGCGGGGAGGGCGCGTTCCTCGTCGACTGGGAGGGTGAACGGTTCATGCGGGGCGTGCACGAGCTCGCCGACCTGGCGCCCCGCGACGTGGTGGCCAAGGCGATCACCCGCCGGATGAACGAGAGCGGCAAGCCGCACATGTGGCTCGACGCCCGGCACCTGGGGGCCGAGTTCTGGGGGAAGCGGTTCCCGACCATCCTGGTCACCTGTCGCTCGCACGGGGTGGACCCTGTCACCGACCTGATCCCGGTGTCCCCGGCCCAGCACTACGCCTCGGGCGGCGTGGCCACCGACCTCTACGGACGCTCCGACGTGCCGGGGCTCTACGCCACCGGCGAGGTGGCCTGCTCGGGCGTGCACGGGGCCAACCGGCTGGCCTCCAACTCGCTGCTGGAGGGCCTGGTGTTCTCGCGCCGGATCGCCGACGTGCTCCCCGGTGAGCTGCGCCCCTGGGCCGACGCCGCCCCTGACCCCCGTGAGCCGGGGCTGCTGCCGGGTGACGTGCGCACCCCCATGCAGCAGGTGATGACCTCGCAGGTGGGGGTGCTCCGCTCCGCGGACGGACTGGCAGAGGCGTCGACCACGCTCGACGAGCTGACCGGCCACGAGGCCGGCCAGGTGGCCCAGGAGGAGTGGGAGACCACCAACCTGGTCACGATCAGCATGGCGCTCACCCTGGCCGCCCAGCTGCGCGAGGAGACCCGTGGGTCGCACTGGCGCGAGGACTTCCCCGAGCGTGACGACGAGTTCTGGGCCGGGCACTTCGACGTGCGCCTGGTCGACGGCGCGCTCGACCTCAGCTTCCACGCCGAGCCGGCCAGCGACGGCGCCGATCCCCAGGAGGTCACCGCGTGATCGCCCGCACGCCGTACGACGCCCTGCCGGGCGCGCTGCTCGCCGAGTTCGACGTGGCCGGCCTCGACCCGCGCCCGGTCTACGACGCCGTCGTGGCCGCGCTGGAGGAGGACCTCCCGCACGGTGCCGACGACGTCACCTCGGCCGCCACCATCGCAGACGGCGCCCGCGGCACCGCCGACTTCGCCGCCCGTGAGCCGGGGACCGTGGCCGGGCTCGGGATCGCCGCGATGGTGTTCCACTACGTGATGGGCGACGACGTCGCCATCGCCGACCGGCTCACCGACAGCACCCAGGTGGCCGCCGACGACGTGGTGATGCGGGTCAGCGGCGCGACCCGCGGACTGCTCACCGCCGAGCGCACCGCCCTCAACTTCGCCAGCCACCTGTCCGGGATCGCCACCGCGACCGCGGCTTGGGTCACGGCGCTCGAGGGCACCCGAGCCCGGGTGCTCGACACCCGCAAGACGCTGCCGACGTACCGCGCGCTGCAGAAGTACGCCGTGCGCTGCGGTGGCGGCGTCAACCACCGGTTCAGCCTCTCCGACCTGGCCATGGTCAAGGACAACCACGTGGTGGCCGCCGGCGGCGTGGTGCCCGCCTACCGGGCGGTGCGGGCGGCCTTCCCGGACGTCCCCGTCGAGGTGGAGGTCACCGACCTGGCCCAGCTCGAGGAGCTGCTCGCGGTCGGCTGCGAGCGGATCCTGCTCGACAACATGGACTCGCCGACGATGGCCGAGGCGGTGCGGATCACGGCCGGGCGGGCCAGCCTCGAGGCCTCCGGCGGACTGACCTTCGAGCGGGCCCGTGAGGTCGCCGAGACCGGTGTCGACTTCATCTCCGTGGGTGCGCTGACCCACTCGGTGAAGGTCTTCGACCTCGGCATGGACCTGCGGGACACCTGATGGGGGTGCTGTGCGCCGACATCGGCAACGGGCACACCCACATCGCCCTGGTCACCGAGACCGAGGTGACCGGTCAGTGGCGGGTGTCGACCGACGAACGGCGTACCGCCGACGAGTGGGCGGCGCTGGTGCGCGGCCTGCTCGGTGACCGCGAGGTGCACGGGGTGGCGGTCTGCGCGACGGTGCCCAGCGTGCTGCACGAGTGGCGCGACATGCTGGCCCGCTACTTCGCCGACCTCCCGCACGTGGTCGTCGAGCCGGGGGTGCGCACCGGTGTCCCGGTGCTGATGGACAACCCGCGCGAGGTCGGCGCCGACCGGGTGATGAACGCGCTCGCCGCCGCCACCCTCTACGACGGTCCCTCGATCGTGGTCGACTTCGGCACCGCCACCACCTTCGACGTGGTGAGCGCCGCGGGTCAGTACATCGGGGGCGCGATCGCCCCCGGCATCGAGATCTCGATGGAGGCGCTCAGCCGCCGCGGCGCGCAGCTGCGCAACGTCGAGCTGCTCCGGCCCCGGTCGGTGATCGCCAAGAACACCGTCGAGGCACTGCAGTCGGGCATGCTCTTCGGCGTCGCGAGCCAGGTCGAGGGCATCGTCGGGCGGATGATCGCCGAGCTCGGCGCCGAGCGGGCCGACGTCAACGTGATCGCCACCGGATATCTCGCACCGGTGGTGATGGAGGAGTGCGGCTGTTTCACCGATCACGCCCCGTGGTTGACCGTGCGTGGCCTCGAACTGGTCTATCGCCGCAACACCTGAGTGGTTCCGCTTTCGGTCCGCGGCTCACGAATGCGGCCATTCCTGTGCATTCTGCATTCTTGCTCGCGGTGTCTGGCGCCTGACCGGTGCCGCCCGGGCGAGCCTGCGCGCCTGCGCGCCTGCAGCGGGCGCGGAACCAGGGCGACGGCTCGCGGCGCCGGTAATACCTGGGGCCTGGCCCGGTATTCCGAGGACCGCGCCATTCCCGAGGAGCCTGCCGAAAAGTCCGAGTGGGGTATTCACGCATTCCTGTGCCATGATTGCGCCGTCAGATCTCGGAAAACACATCCGTGAGGAAAAGGTAAATGGCGCAAAAGGTAAACATTGTTCTGGTCGATGATATCGACGACTCCGAGGCTGACGAGACCGTGTCGTTCTCGCTCGACGGCGTCAGCTACGAGATCGACCTGAACTCCGCCCATGCGGCCGCGCTGCGCGACGCGCTGGCGACGTACGTCGGGCACGCGCGCAAGGTGGGCGGCCGTCGGGCCGGCCGCAAGGCCGCGAGCTCCGCGCCCGGTGGCGTCAGTGCCGCCGAGATCCGCGAGTGGGCCCGGGCCAACGGCCACGACGTCCCCGACCGGGGTCGGGTGGGCGCCGACGTGCGCCAGGCCTACGACGCCGCGCACTGAGCCTCGGCCGGGCCACGCAGCACCTCGACCCGCTCGCGCCTCCGGGCGCGGGCGGGTCGTGTTCGCTGTCAGCGGATCGACCCGTGGTCCGTTTCGGGAACGCGTAGGGTGTATCCGGGGTTAGAACTCTTGTCCCGCCACACCGGACCGGTGTGACGGCCCCGCGTTTTCGAGGAGCGATGCGAACATGTTCGAGCGGTTCACAGACCGAGCCCGTCGGGTGGTCGTGCTGGCCCAGGAAGAGGCCCGCATGCTCTCCCACAACTACATCGGCACCGAGCACATCCTGCTCGGCCTGATCCACGAGGGCGAAGGCGTCGCTGCGAAGGCGCTGGAGTCTCTCGACATCTCGCTCGAGGCGGTGCGCGCCCAGGTCGAGGAGATCATCGGCCAGGGCCAGCAGGCACCCTCGGGCCACATCCCGTTCACCCCGCGCGCCAAGAAGGTGCTCGAGCTCTCGCTGCGCGAGGCACTGCAGCTGGGTCACTCCTACATCGGCACCGAGCACATCCTGCTCGGCCTGATCCGGGAAGGCGAGGGCGTCGCCGCCCAGGTGCTGCAGAAGCTCGGCGCCGACCTCAACCGGGTCCGCCAGCAGGTCATCCAGCTGCTCTCGGGCTTCCAGGGCAAGGAGAGCTCCGCCGCCGGGGCGCCCGCCGGCGCCGGTGCCGAGGCGCCGTCCTCCTCGCTGGTGCTCGACCAGTTCGGTCGCAACCTGACCCAGGCCGCGCGCGAGGGCAAGCTCGACCCGGTCATCGGTCGCGAGCAGGAGATCGAGCGCGTGATGCAGATCCTGTCGCGCCGTACGAAGAACAACCCGGTGCTCATCGGTGAGCCCGGCGTCGGCAAGACCACGATCGTCGAGGGGCTCGCCCAGGACATCGTCAAGGGCAACGTGCCCGAGACGCTCAAGGACAAGCACATCTACACCCTCGACCTCGGTGCTCTGGTCGCCGGCTCCCGCTACCGCGGTGACTTCGAGGAGCGCCTCAAGAAGGTGCTCAAGGAGATCCGCACCCGTGGCGACATCGTGCTGTTCATCGACGAGATCCACACCCTCGTCGGTGCCGGCGCGGCCGAGGGCGCCATCGACGCCGCCAGCATCCTCAAGCCGATGCTGGCCCGTGGAGAGCTGCAGACCATCGGCGCGACCACCCTCGACGAGTACCGCAAGTACCTCGAGAAGGACGCCGCGCTGGAGCGCCGGTTCCAGCCGATCCAGGTCGCCGAGCCGTCGATCGCGCACACCATCGAGATGCTCAAGGGGCTGCGTGACCGGTACGAGGCGCACCACCGGGTGACGATCACCGACGAGGCCCTGGTCTCGGCGGCGACGCTCGCCGACCGCTACATCTCCGACCGGTTCCTGCCCGACAAGGCGATCGACCTGATCGACGAGGCCGGCTCCCGGCTCCGGATCCGTCGGATGACCGCGCCGCCGGACCTGCGTGAGTACGACGACAAGATCGGCGACGTCCGCCAGCGCAAGGAGGCCGCGATCGACGGCCAGGACTTCGAGGCGGCCGCCCGGCTCCGCGACGAGGAGAAGCAGCTGATCCTCAAGCGCGCCGAGCGTGAGAAGCAGTGGCGCGCCGGCGACATGGACGTCGTGGCCGAGGTCGACGAGGAGCTGATCGCCGAGGTGCTGGCGGTCGCGACCGGCATCCCGATCGTGAAGCTGTCCGAGGAGGAGTCCACCCGTCTGCTCAAGATGGAGGACGAGCTGCACAAGCGCGTCATCGGCCAGGAGGAGGCCGTCAAGGCACTCAGCCGGGCGATCCGTCGTACCCGTGCGGGGTTGAAGGACCCCAAGCGCCCCGGCGGCTCGTTCATCTTCGCCGGGCCCTCGGGTGTCGGCAAGACGTGGCTGTCGAAGACGCTCGCCGAGTTCCTCTTCGGCGACGAGGACGCCCTGATCCAGCTCGACATGAGCGAGTACTCCGAGAAGCACACGGTCTCGCGGCTGTTCGGTTCGCCTCCCGGGTACGTCGGCTACGAAGAGGGTGGCCAGCTCACCGAGAAGGTGCGCCGCAAGCCGTTCTCCGTGGTGCTCTTCGACGAGGTCGAGAAGGCCCACCCCGACATCTTCAACAGCCTGTTGCAGATCCTGGAGGAGGGTCGTCTGACCGACTCCCAGGGCCGGGTCGTGGACTTCAAGAACACCGTGATCATCATGACCACCAACCTCGGCACCCGCGACATCTCCAAGGGCGCCGGACTGGGCTTCCAGCAGTCCTCGGACGTCCAGGGCTCCTACGACCGGATGAAGAACAAGGTGACGGAGGAGCTCAAGCAGCACTTCCGCCCGGAGTTCCTCAACCGGGTCGACGAGATCGTGGTCTTCCCGCCGCTGACCCAGGACCAGATCATCTCGATGGTCGACAACATGATCGCGTCGGTCGAGCTCCGGCTCAAGGACCGCGACATGTCCCTGGAGCTGACCCAGCGCGCCAAGGACCTGCTGGCCAAGCGTGGGTTCGACCCCGTGCTCGGTGCGCGCCCGCTGCGGCGCACGGTGCAGCGCGAGATCGAGGACACGATGGCCGAGAAGATGCTCTTCGGGGAGATCGGTCCCGGTCAGATCGTGCTGGTCGACACCGACGGAGACGGTCTCGACGCGAAGTTCACGTTCAAGGGCCAGAAGCTGGGCGAGATGCCCGACCTGCCGCCCCTCGAGGGGGTCGCGGTCGAGCTGACCAAGCAGGTCGACGTCGGCCCCGACGGACGGGGCGACGGTGAGGACGAGACGCCGGGCCCGATCGACGTCCAGAAGTCCGACGGCTGAGCACCCGCACCACGCGCTGACCCGTCGCAGATTTACACCGCACCGTGTACAACTGCGACGGGGCGCGGCGTTTCAAGCGTACATATGCGACAGGTCAGTGTGCGGAGTGCAGGTTGAGGACG
>JBBQRV010000166.1:0-8639 GCA_038214475.1 Propionibacteriales bacterium
GGGGCGGACCACGAGACCGGAGCCCACCTCTACGCCACGACCGGCTACTTCCTGGAGCGGATCGGGGTGACCTCCCTCGGCGACCTGCCCGAGCTGGCGCCGTACCTGCCCGACATGGACGACCTCGAGGACGAGCTGACCGAGATGGTGCCGACTCCCACGCCGGGGACCGGGACGGGGCCCTCGTGAGCGGCGAGGAGCCGGCAATCGACGAGGACGGGCTGATCCGCCTGCAGAAGCTGCTGGCGCAGTCCGGGGTGGCCGCACGGCGCAAGTGCGAGGAGATGATGCTCGACGGGCTGGTGGAGGTCGACGGAGAGGTGGTCACCCGGCTGGGCACCAAGGTCGACCCGCGCACCGCGGTGATCCGCGTCGACGGCAGGAGGCTGCCCCCGGTCTCGGCGCACGTCTACCTGGTGCTGAACAAGCCTCGCGGCGTGGTGTCGACGATGTCCGACCCGGAGGGCCGGCGCACCCTCCAGGACCTGGTCGACGACCGCCCGGAGCGGCTGTTCCACGTGGGCCGCCTCGACACCGACACCGCCGGGCTGATCCTGCTCACCAACGACGGCGACTTCGCGCAGCGGATGGCGCACCCGTCCTTCGAGGTGGACAAGACCTATGTCGCGGAGGTGGAGGGTGACGTGACCAAGGCGACGCTGGCTCGGCTGCGCGAGGGTGTGACCCTCGACGACGGCCCGGTGGCGGTGTCGGCGGCGCGCCTGGTCCAGGAGGGCCGCGGCCGCTCGATCGTCGAGCTGGTCATCCACGAGGGCCGCAACCGGATCGTCCGTCGCCTGCTCGACCAGGTGGGTCACCCGGTGCGCCGGCTCACCCGCACCCGGTTCGGTCCGGTGACGCTGACCGGCCTCGGAGCCGGCGAGCTGCGCCCGCTCACCAGCGACGAGCTCGGCTCACTGCTCGACACCGCGTCGCTCTGAGCCCGACCGCGGTCGCCCCGGTGACGGCACGTACGGTCACTCCGGTGCCGATCCGGGCGCGGTGCGGTCACGTGCCGGTGTCTCGCCGCGTCGACTCGGCCACGGCAGGCCCCGCCGGGCTCGCTAGCCTGTGCGCATGAGTCAGCTGACCGGCCCCGTGCACGTGGTCGGGGCCGGACTCCTCGGCACCTCGATCGGCCTCGCCTGCCGCCGGGCCGGGCTCGAGGTGGTGCTCTCCGACGTGCGCGACGACCATCTGCGCACCGCGTCAGGGCTCGGCGCCGGGGATGCGTACGACGGCCGGGCCGTCCAGCTCGTCGTGGTCGCCGTGCCGCCCGACCACCTGGCCGCGGCGATCAGCGAGGCGCTGGGAAGCGGTGCGGTGGTGACCGACGTGGGGAGTGTGAAGTCGCAGCCATTGGCAGCGGTGACGGGGGAGCGCAGCCGTTACGTGGGCAGCCACCCGATGGCCGGCTCCGAGCGCTCCGGACCGCTGGCGGGCAGCGCAGCGCTCTTCGACGGCCGGCCGTGGGCGGTCACCCCTCACGCGACGTCCGACCCGGCGGCGGTCGCACTGGTGACCGAGCTGGTGGCGCTGTGCGGCGCCGTCCCGCTGCTGCTGTCGCCGGAGGAGCACGACCGCGCGGTGGCCCGTACGTCGCACCTGCCGCACCTCCTGGCCGCGCTGGCCGCGGGCCGGCTGGCCGACGCCCCTGTCGACCACTTGGCGATGTCGGGCCAGGGGGTGCGTGACGTCACCCGGATCGCCGGCGGTGACCCGGAGCTGTGGCAGCAGATCGTGACCGCGAACTCCGCCGCCGTGCTCGAGGTGCTCGGCGAGGTGCGTGGGCAGCTCGACGCGCTGATCGACGCCGTGGGCTCCGGCTCCCGTGCAGGGGTGGCCGAGGTCCTGGAGCGTGGCGAGCGGGGCACCCGGGCCATCCCCGGCAAGCACGGCGGGCCGGTGCGGCCGATGGCGCCGGTGTTCGTCTCGGTGCCCGACCACCCGGGCGAGCTGGCCCGGCTGTTCGCCGACGCGGGCGCCAGTGAGGTCAACATCGAGGACATCCGCATCGACCACGACCCCGGCCGACCCACCGGTCTGGTAGAGCTGGTGGTCGACCAGGAGCTTGTCGAGCAGCTGCTCGGCGCTCTCGAAGCCCGAGGTTGGGCGGTTCACCGGTAGTCTGCTCCCGGCCGATTTCCCCGTTTTCGAGAGCAGGTACCGTGCGCCGCGTCCCCACCGACCTGGTGATCGCCATCGACGGTCCGTCCGGCTCCGGCAAGTCCAGCACCTCGCGTGGGGTGGCCGCTCGGCTCGGGTTGCGCTACCTGGACACCGGGGCCCAGTTCCGGGCCCTCACGCACTGGATGCTGGCCCAGCACGTGTCGATCGACGACCCGGCTGCCGTGGCCGCCCGGTGCGGCGAGGCCGTCATCGAGTCGGGCACCGACCCGGGGGAGCCGACGATCGCGGTCGACGGCGTCGACGTGGCCCTGGCGATCCGCGGGGAGGCGGTGACTGCCGCGGTCAGCCCGGTGAGCGTCGTACCGGAGGTGCGGGCGCGGCTGCTGGCGCTGCAGCGCGAGATCATCGGTGCCGGCGGCATCGTCGTCGAGGGCCGCGACATCGGCTCCGTGGTCGCACCCGACGCGGCGGTCAAGGTCTACCTCACCGCCGATCCTGCCGCCCGGGCCTCGCGCCGCGCCGCCGAGGAGGGCGGGGCCGACCTGGCCCGCACCGAGGCCTCGCTGGTCGCGCGCGACCGGATCGACTCCGGCCGGGCGACCGCACCGCTGGTGCGCGCCGACGGGGCGGTCCACCTCGACACCACGCACCTGAGCCTCGACGAGGTCATCGCCCAGATCGTCGCGCTCGTCCCCGAGCAGTCGGACGTGTCGTGACCCAGCACCCACCCACCGCGGAACAATCCGACCCGCTCGGGTGTTCCACCACGAGGGCCTCCGGGCCCGACTCGACGCTGCCCGGGCACTCACCGCAGGTGAGTCCGCCGGGGCCCATCCACACGAAGCCGGGTACCAGCCCCGGCTTCCACCAAGGAGCACTTCGATGACTGACGTCACCGACCCCACGAACGCGCCCGACGGACCGGTGCCGGTCCTGGCCGTGGTCGGCCGGCCCAACGTCGGCAAGTCCACGCTGGTCAACCGGATCATCGGCCGCCGCGAGGCGGTCGTCGAGGACCGGCCCGGCGTCACCCGCGACCGGGTGTCCTACGACGCCAACTGGAACGGGCGCGCCTTCACGGTCGTCGACACCGGCGGCTGGGACCCCGACGCCAAGGGCCTGGCCGAGCGGATCAAGGACCAGGCCGAGGTGGCTGTCTCGCTGGCCGACGCGGTGCTCTTCGTCGTCGACGCCACGGTGGGCATCACCGACCACGACGAGGCCGTCGTCCGGATCCTGCGCGCCTCCGGCAAGCCGGTCGTGCTGGCCGCCAACAAGGTCGACGACGAGCGCACCGAGGCGCAGGCCTACGGACTCTGGAACCTCGGGCTCGGCGAGCCGCACCCGGTGTCGGCCGTGCACGGCCGCGGCTCCGGCGACCTGCTCGACGCCGTGCTCGAGGCGCTGCCCGAGACGCCGGCCATCAACTACGACCCCCCGGGTGGACCCCGCCGCATCGCCATCGTGGGCCGGCCCAACGTGGGCAAGTCGTCGCTGCTCAACAAGCTCGCGGGCGAGGAGCGGGTCGTCGTCGACGACGCCTCCGGCACCACGGTCGACCCGGTCGACGAGCTGATCAACTTCGGCGGCCGCAACTGGCGCTTCATCGACACCGCGGGCATCCGCAAGCGGGTCAAGGAGGCCTCCGGTCACGAGTACTACGCCTCCCTGCGTACGACGACCGCGATCGACCGCGCCGAGGTGGCCGTGCTGGTGGTCGACGGTTCGCAGTCGATCTCCGAGCAGGACCAGCGGATCATCCAGACCGTCCGCGAGGCCGGCCGCGCCCTGGTCATCGCGTTCAACAAGTGGGACCTGGTCGACGAGGAGCGCCGCTACTACCTCGACCGCGAGATCGAGCGCGAGCTGGTCCAGGTGCAGTGGGCGCCCCGGATCAACCTGACCGCCCGCACCGGCTGGCACATCGACCGGCTGGTGCCGGCGCTGGAGCGGGCCATCGAGGGCTGGGAGACCCGGATCTCGACCGGCCAGCTCAACGCCTTCCTGGGCCGGCTGGTGCAGGAGCACCCGCACCCGGTGCGCGGCGGCAAGCAGCCCAAGATCCTCTTCGGCACCCAGGCCACGTCGGCCCCGCCGACGTTCGTGCTGTTCACCAGCGGGCGCCTCGACGCCGGCTACGAGCGCTACATCGAGCGTCGCCTGCGCGAGGAGTTCGGCTTCGTGGGCACGCCCATCAACATCACGGTCAAGGCGCGGGAGAAGCGCAAGCGGTAGCGTGCGGCGCGTGCAGAGACCCCACGCGCTTCCCGTCCTGGTGCTGGTCACCGGTCTGCTGGTGACCGGCCTGCTGGCGGCCTCGCTGGGCGGCGGTGCGCTCGCCCGGCCCGGCGAGGTCGTGGCGCCGGTGGCGAAGCCGGTCGCCGGCTCCTCGTGCACGGCGTTCCCGGCCGACAACTGGTGGCACGCCGACGTCTCGGCGCTCCCGGTGCACGCCCGCAGTCGGGCGTGGTTGGCGCACATGTCGACCGGTCGCGCCCTGCACCCCGACTTCGGCCCGTCGTACGGCGCGGGGCCGAACTACGGCATCCCGGTGACCGTGGTGGGGGGCGCACACCAGAAGCTGGCGGTGCGCTTCGACTACGCCGACGAGAGCGACCACCGGCGTTACCCGCTGGGCAACGACACCCGGGTCGAGGGTGGGCTCGCCTCCGGCGGCGACCGGCACACCGTGGTGGTCGACCGCTCCACCTGCCGGCTCTACGAGACCTGGCTGACGCGCAGGAGGAACGGGCACTGGCGCGCCGGCTCCGGCGCCACCTGGTCGCTGACCAGCAACGCGCTGCGCCCCAACGGCTGGACCTCCGCGGACGCCGCCGGCCTGCCGATCCTCCCCGGACTGCTGCGCTGGAACGAGGTGAAGGTGGGCCACGTCGACCATGCCATCCGGTTCACCACCGACCGCACCGCCCGGGCTCATCTCTGGCCGGCCCGGCACGACGCCGGGTCGGGCGGCATCGCCTCCTACCCGCCGATGGGGGCCCGGTTCCGGCTGAAGAAGTCCTGGTCGGCGGCGCACCTGGGTGCCCGGGCCCGGGTCGTCGTACGCGCGATGAAGACCTACGGACTGGTGCTCGCCGACAACGGCTCGCCCTGGTACTTCCAGGGCGAGCGGAACGGCGCCTGGCCCGACTCGCTGGTCGCGGACCTCAAGAAGATCCCGGCCCGCGCGTTCGTGGCGGTCGACACCTCGAGCCTCAAGGTCAGCAACGGCAGCGCCCAGGTGCACTGACCTCAGCGAGTCGGTGCAGGTGAGGGCTCGGTGTCGGCGTCGGTGAAGGGCCGCCCGCCGCCGAACGAGCTGCTCACCTGTTCGGCATCGAGCACCCGGTAGGGCAGGGGCGAGCGCGCGGCTCGTGTCGCCAGCGCGGTGGTCGGTACGCCGCCTGCGGAGGCCACCACCAGCAGGTTGCCGAACCGGCGACCGCGCAAGGTGGCCGGTTCCGCGCTCAGCATCAGCTCGGGGAAGACCGTGCGCAGCCCAGCGATCACCCGGCGGCTGTGGGCGAAGGGCGCCCGGTCGGCCAGGTTGAGCAGGAACCAGCCTCCGGGACGCAGCGCGCGGGCCACCGACGTGAAGTACTCCATGCTGACCAGGTCTGCGGGCACCCGGGCCCCGGCGAACGCGTCGAGGATCAGCACGTCGACCGACGAGTCGGGCAGCGCCTGCACTCCTGAGCGGCCGTCCACCGGGCGCACCTTGATGCCGCTGCGGCGGGGGAGTGGCAACCGGGCCCGCACCAGCTCGGTGAGGGCGGCGTCCGGTTCCAGCACGATCTGCGCGGACCGGGGGCGGGTGGCGGCGACAAACCTGGGGAGGGTCATCGCGGCGCCCCCGACGTGCACGACCCGGACCGGTTCGCCGGGTGGCTCCCAGGCGTCGAGCACGTCGCCGATCCGGCGCACGTAGTCGAACGCCAGCAGGGTCGGGTCGTCGAGGTCGACGTGTGACTGGTCGGCGCCGTCGAGGCGGAGCACGAAGGCGCTCACCCGCTCGGTGGGCAGGATCTCGGCGTCGGACACCGGATCAGCCTGCCACGCCGTCCGCCGGGGAGGCCGATTCCGTGTCGCCGATCGCCCTGCGATAAGGTTCACTCGCTCTCGGTGATCGGGCCTGTCCTGACCACGGAGTGCCTTCGGGCTGTGGCGCAGCTTGGTAGCGCACTTGACTGGGGGTCAAGGGGTCGCAGGTTCAAATCCTGTCAGCCCGACCGAAGGAAACCGCCTCTGACCTGCGGAAACGCGGGTCAGAGGCGGTTCTCGTTCTGACGTAGGAGGCCAGACTGGTCGTACTCGTCGTCAACGATCCAGGCGGCTAGACATAGGGGCCTGGCTCGTCCTCCTGGGCCAGCGTCTCCAGGAGCGTGGAGAGGTCGGCCCAGACCGTAGGTTTGGCGATGTCGTGGTCGCGGGAGACCAGGGTCGTCACCGAGGCTCTGGTCGGATGCCGCGGAGCAGGAGATACCCGACCATCCAGAACTCACCGATCGTCGCGGGGAAGGCCAGTGAGTCGACCAGGAGGCTCGGCGGGCTGGCGAAGCCGTAGTCGACGATGCTGCTGAGCAGGTAGCCGGCGCCGCCGATGACCAGGATCCAACCCAGTGCTCTGGGAAAGCGGCCCGATGTGATCGCTGTCCACCCCATCGGGATGAGCCACAGGCCGAAGAACAACGCACCGATGCCCCAAGCGTTGATGCTGAGCTGATAGAGCACACCGACAGTCGCGGCCGCGTCGCCGGCCGGTGCGAGCGAGGCATCGTGGGCGACGGCGACGGCCGTGGCCAGGAGGCGGCACTGGCCATGACGGCCACCGCGTTCATGAGTCCGAACGCTGCGACCGAGACCCCGGCCACATTGCGCACCTCACGGAACAGCTTGTAGAACCAGATCGCCGCCAGTGCCTGGGTGACGACGATGGCCATCTCCAGCATGACTCCCAGATGGGCCAGCCCCTCCTTGTCCTGCAGGTTCGCCAACGTGGCTGCTGCGTCTCCCTCGACATAGATCGCGGGGCGGACCAGCAAGAAGCCGAGGATTCCCGTGATGGCCAGGCCCAGGTACCAGGCGCCGGTGATCCGATCTGTCCTCACCTGTTCACTCATGGCCTCTCTCTTCCGACGAGATCAGTGTTCCTCTCCGATGTTCGTCAACGTATCGCGGCCAGGGGTCTGACGGTCGCGACTCAGTAGCCACCGGTCCGCCGAGCGCCACCCTGCCTTTGAACCTGAAATCTCTCCACGCATCTACTCCGCGAGCCTTCTCGAGCGTGCGGCGGCTCAGCCACCTTCAAGGCGACCCAGCTCTTCGAGCACGTCGGCGACGTCGGCCGTGATCAGGCTGCGAGTTTGCTAGGTGGGGTGCCAGCTCTCCGGCCAGCCCAGACGGTCAGGTCGCGACGCCAGTTCGGCGGATGCCGGCGAACAGCAAGGCAACCGTGACGGTACCCAGCATCGTCAGGCCCGCCCAGATCGGCAGCTCGGAACCCACTCCCACCTTCTGGCGCGCGACCTCGACGCTCGCAGACGCGAGGGTGAGGGTGTAGACGCTCCCTCCCACGCTCAGGATCCCGGCCAACAGCCAGCCGAGCGCCCGTCGACGGGCCAGCCAGAGAGCGGCGAGCAGCATGGGTGGCACGAGGAACACGAGGTCGATGGCGAAGACCACCCCGGTCGGGTGCCCGGAGTCCACGATTGGTGGGGGGACATCGTCGGTGATCAGGTAGCTGAGTGAGATGCCGACCCACAGGAGACCGAGACCGATGGCCACCGTGCTCGTGTAGATGATGGCAACGACCCGGGCAGCCCTTCCGCTCATCGAGCCACCGAGGCCGGTGAGGTCAAGGCGGGGCACCGAGAACAGCAAGGCGTACAGGGGAAGACCGAAGCTGGCCACGTACAGGAGGAAGAACTGGTTGAACGCGGCGGCCACCGCGTAGAACAGGTAGCCGTACATCGAGTAGAACAGCATGCCCAACCACAGCACCCGGCCCCGCGGCGACCCCCACATCTCCCAGAGCAGGCCGACCAACAGCAGCGGAACGGCGACCACGAGGGTGACCATGTCCTGACCGCGGAACGTGGCGGTGACCAGTGCGTTGTCCCGGTACAGCCAGTCCGTGGCGAAGACACCGACCGCCGACACCGCGGTCATCGTGGCGGCCGTCGCAGCCGTCAGCAGATAGGCAGCCCGCAAGCCAGGTCGACGAACGCTCATGGAACCAGACCTCACTCATTCGACGACCTCGCCGGCTCGAAGGCTCGTCGTGCCGCGCGGTTCGCGGAAGCAATCGCTGTGAGCGAGGCTACCGCCGCCGCGGTCTCGGCACGGTCGCCGCATGACCTGAGACCTTGCGGTGACGTCCCTCCGCGTGGTGTAACTGCCGGTGGTTGTTGTGTTCGGCTTCGCGGGGTTGTCTAACTATGACGCGATGAGTTCGGGTGTGGCCACCTCCTGGTTGGTCGTGTTGTCGATCAGGGCCATGGAGGACTCCG
>JBBQRV010000167.1:0-8569 GCA_038214475.1 Propionibacteriales bacterium
CCCACGTCGCCGCCAACTGTCGCCAAGCCCACCGAAGCGGGGGGGGCGGGGGCCGGCGGCGCGCCGCCCGCCCCCCCCGCCGCCCCCCCCCCCCCCCCCCCCCCCGCCCGCCCCCCGCCCCCCCCCCCCCCCCCCCCCCCCCCCCCCGCCCGGCCCCGCCCCCCCCGCCGCGATGGGCGTCATCTGACCGGGGCCGGAGCCGGGGTAGCGGCGGCCGCGGCCGGCAGGTGCACCTCGGGGCGACCCTCGATGTGCAGCTCGGGGAGGCGACGAGCCAGCCCCGCGGGCATCCACCAGTTCGCCCGGCCGAGCACGTGCATCACCGACGGCACCAGCAGCAGCCGGACCACCGTGGCGTCGACGAAGATCGCCGAGGCCATCCCGACGCCGATCACCTTGAGCACCACGTCGGGCGAGGGCACGAAGGCGGCGAAGACGGCGACCATGATCGCCGCGGCGGCGGTGATCACCCGTCCGGTGCCGGCCAGTCCGTCGAGGATGGCGCGGTCGTTGTCGCCGGTGCGCAGCCAGCCCTCCCGCATCCGGCTGACCAGGAACACCTCGTAGTCCATCGACAGGCCGAACAGCACCGCGAACATCAGCACCGGCACGAACGCCGGCAGCGGCGTCGGGGTGTCGATGCCCACCAGGTGCCCGGCCCAGCCACCCTGGAGCACCAGCGCGACCACGCCGTACGACGCGGCCACCGACAGCAGGTTCATCACCGCGGCCTTCACGGCCACCGCGACCGAGCGGAACGACACCAGCAGCAGCAGCATGGAGAGCAGCACCACTCCGCCGATCAGCAGCGGGATCCGCTTGGCGATGTTGTCGGTGCTGTCGATCGAGGCCGCGGTGACGCCGCCGACGTGCACGGAGAGGCCGGTGCCGACCGTGGCCGCGGGCAGCACGTCGTCGCGCAGCGTGGTCACCAGGTCCTGGGTCGACGGGTCCTGCGGGCCGTCGACGGGCAGCACGGTCAGCACCGCGGTGTCACCGTCGGGGTTGAGGGACGCGGGCGTGACCGCCGCGACCCCGGGGGTCGTGCGCACGGTCTGCGCCAGCGCGTCGAGGGCCTGGACGCCACCCGCGGGGGGCAGCTCCGCGACCAGCAGCAGGGGGCCGTTCATGCCCGGACCGAAGCCCGCGGCGAGCTGGTCGTAGGCCTGCCGGGTGCTGGTGTCCTCGCGGTTGTTGCCCGCGTCGGGGAACCCGAAGCGGACGTCGAGGAACGGCGCGGCGAGCACCAGCAGCGAGGCGACGCCCACGACGGCCGCGACCACCCGGTGCCGCGACACGAGCCGGCTCCAGGCGAGCCAGCCGCGGGAGGGCTGCACGTGCCCGCCGACGGCGAGGTCGACCTTCCCTGCCCGGGTGAGGGGAAGCCGGAGCCGGTCGACGTGGCGGCCGAGGTAGCCCAGCAGTGCCGGGAACAGGGTGACGCTGGCGGCCATCACGACCAGGACGCCGAGGATCGTCACGATCGCGGCCCCGCGCATGAACGACAGCCCCATTGCGAACAGGCCGAGCATGCTGATCACGACGGTGCTGCCCGCGACCATCACGGCGCGGCCGGCGGTGTCGAGGGTCGCCACCGTGGCGGCCTCCGGGTCGAGACCGGCGGCGCGCCACTCGCGGAACCGGGTGACCATCAGCAGTGCGTAGTCGATACCGATGCCGATCCCCATCATGGTGGCCAGCGAGGTCGACCAGTCGGGGGCGTCGACCAAGGAGATCACCACGGTGGTCAGGGTGCTGCTGACGGCGAGGCCCGCGACCGCCACCAGGATCGGCAGGCCGGCGGCCACCACCGAGCCGAACATCACCAGCAGGATCACCGCGGCAGCGGCCAGGCCGATGCCCTCAGAGCCGATGTCGCCCTGCTCGGCCTGCTGGATGCTCTGCCCGCCCAGGGACACCTGGAGGCCGTCATGGGAAGCGTGGTCGGCGAGCGCCAGCAGCCGCTGGGAGTCCGCGACCGGCATGTCCACCGGGTTCGCGACGTCCAGGCGCAGGTGCGCGACCAGGGTGCGGCCGTCGGGGCTCACCCCGCCCGGGTCGGTGAACGGGTCACTGACGCCGGCCACGTGCGGCACGCTGCCGAGCCCGGTGAGCAGGGCCCGGACGTCGCCCTGCACGCCGGCGTCGCGGGCGCCGGCCTCGGCCCGCACCACCACGTCGACGGTGTCGCCCGCCTGTGCCGGGAAGCGCTGTTCGAGCAGCTGCTGGGCCGCGCTGGAGTCGGAGCCGGGAGCCGAGTAGTCGGCCTTGAACTCGCCGCCGAAGGCGGCGGCCAGACCGGCCGCGACCGCGAGCGCGGCCAGCCAGGCGAGCACGACCCGGCCACGGCGACGGAAGGTCACCCGGGCGAGCCGACCGAGCGGCCCGACGGCAGGGGTGTCGTCGGTGCGGGACGGGGTGGGGCGGGCAGGAGCGGTGGTGGTCATCGGGACACCCTCAGGAGGAGACGGAAGGGGACTAGAAGTGTTATGGCTCATAACAAACAGGATGAGACGTCACTTGTCAACCCACTTCACGTCTGTGAAGATGATTTACACAACGTTCACCTGCGCTCGAGGAGGAGCCGATGACAGAGGTCGCCGTCGTACCGACCCGGCGCGAGCGCACCCGGGCGGCCACCGTCGAGGAGATCAAGGCCACCGCCCGCCAGCTGATGCGCGAGCAGTCGACCACCGACGTCCGGTTCACCGACATCGCCCGGGTGATGGGGATGACCCCGCCGGCGCTCTACCGCTACTTCGCCGACCGCGACGAGCTGCTCACCGCCCTGATCGCCGACGCCTACACCGAGCTGGGCCGCGCGGTGGCCACCGCCCGGGAAGGCCGCGAGCACGACGACGTGGCCGGACGCTGGCTGGCCGCCGCCACCGCGTACCGCGACTGGGCCAGGTCGGAGCCCCAGCAGTTCGCCCTGATCCTCGGTCTCCCGGTGCCCGGGTACGTCGCCCCGGAGGACGGGCCGACCCACGAGGCGGCCCGCGACGCGATGGCCCAGCTCGCCGATCTGTTCGTGCGGGCGGCAGGACTGGGCCGACTGGGTCAGCCGCTGCTCCCCGAGGTGTCCCCGGAGATGGCCGCCTGCGCCCATGAGAAGCACCCCGAGCTCGACGGGATCGTCCCGCCCGAGAGCTTCCAGGCGATGATCCACGCCTGGGCGACCCTGCACGGCATCACGTCGCTGGACGCCTACGGCCACTTCGACTGGATGGGTGACGAGGCCCGCGAGGCGCTCTTCGCGAGCACGATCCGGATGGCCGCGATGGCCGCCGGCATCCCCACCGACTGAGCCGGTCACCTCTCGTCAGCGCCGTCCGCGCGACCAGCCACCGCGGTGCGCGCGCACGCCGTGGGCGCGGCGGGACCCGGCACCCCGCCGGCAAGCCCGGGGCCCCAGGGTCTTGCTGAACCCGAGCATGCCTGCGGGAAACGCGCCAGCGGGGCAGTGCCGCACCTGTCCGTTCCGACAGGTGGCGCGACCCTGCCGAGGAGTGTGCTCGCGGGCGTATGTTCCTAGCGTCGTCCCATGAGCGGGTCGTTCGACCCGCGCGACGAGCGAATCCTGGAGGGTGACATGACCGACCCCAACCACCTCGAGCCGACCGACATCACGACCGAGCCCCAGCCGGTGACCGCGGAGACGCTGGTCGAGGAGGTCTCGATCGACGGCATGTGCGGCGTCTACTGATGCCGGCTGCCCACTCCGGCGTCCGGGAGCCCCGCGTGCGTGAGGACGGCGCCTGGCAGCTGCGCGACTCGGTGGCCCTGCGCCCCGAGCCGTTCGGCGCGCTGGCCTACGACTTCGTCACCCGCAAGCTGAGCTTCCTCAAGACACCGACGCTGGTCGAGGTCGTACGGCGCCTCGCCACCAGCGCCACGGTGGCCGAGGCGATGACCGACGCCGGAGTGGACGGCACCGAGTGGGCGGCGTACCTCGCCGCCCTCGACAACCTCGCCCACGGCGGGCTCATCCAGGAGCGTGCAGCATGACCCTGACCCCCACCCGGCCGGTCACGCAGCGGCCCACGACCGGCCCCCTGGTCGAGCAGTTCGAGTACGGCCTGGACGCTCCCATCTGCCTGACCTGGGAGCTCACCTACGCCTGCAACCTGGCCTGCGTGCACTGCCTGTCGTCGTCGGGTCGTCGCGACCCGCGCGAGCTGAGCACCGACGAGTGCAAGGCGCTGATCGACGAGTTCGAGCGGATGCAGATCTTCTACGTCAACATCGGCGGCGGTGAGCCCACGGTGCGCCCGGACTTCTGGGAGCTTCTCGACTACGCCGTCGACCACCACGTGGGGGTGAAGTTCTCCACGAACGGCTTCCGGATCACTCCGGAGCGGGCCGCGAAGCTCGCCGCCACCGACTACGTCGACGTCCAGATCTCCCTCGACGGGGCCACCGCCGACGTCAACGACCCGGTGCGCGGCGCGGGCACCTACGACGCCGCCATGAAGGCGCTGGGCAACCTGCAGGCGGCGGGCATGAAGGACTTCAAGATCTCGGTCGTGTGCACCCGGCACAACATCAGCCAGCTCGACGAGTTCAAGGCGATCGCCGACCGGTTCGGCGCGCAGCTCCGGCTCACCCGGCTGCGGCCCTCGGGCCGCGGGGCCGACGTCTGGGAGGAGCTGCACCCGTTGCCGGAGCAGCAGCGCGAGCTCTACGACTGGCTGCTGGCCAACGGCGAGAAGGTGCTCACCGGAGACTCGTTCTTCCACCTGTCGGCGTACGGCGAGGCCCTGCCGGGGCTGAACCTGTGCGGTGCCGGGCGGGTGGTGTGCCTGGTCGACCCGGTGGGTGACGTCTACGCCTGCCCGTTCGCCATCCACGAGCAGTTCCTGGCCGGCAACGTGCGCGACACCGGCGGCTTCGACACCGTGTGGAAGCACTCCGAGCTGTTCGCCGACCTGCGCAACCCGCAGACCGGCGGCGCCTGCACCACGTGCTCGTCCTACGACTCGTGCCGGGGCGGCTGCATGGCGGCCAAGTTCTTCACCGGGCTGCCGCTCGACGGCCCGGACCCCGAGTGCGTGAAGGGCAACGCCGAGGGCTCCCTGGCCGCGGTCGACCCGGGCTCGCTCCCGGGCACCAGCCAGGACCACTCGCACACGGGAACCGTGCGCAACGCCCCCGTGCCGCTGACCCTGTCGCCGACCCGGGCCGGTCGACCGGCGAGTGCCTGCGACGAGAGCCCGCTGGCGCCGGCTCGCGGGACCGGGACCCCGGGCTGGGGCTGACGTGGCCGATCCCTCCGTCACCCATCTCGCGCTCGGCCAGCTGCGCTGGCCGGCGCTCGAGGGGCGTCGGCCGCTGCTGCTGGTGCCGGTGGGCTCGATGGAGCAGCACGGGCCGCACCTGCCGTTGGGCACCGACTCGATGGTGGCCAACGCGGTCACCCGCGAGGCCGCCCGGCGCCTGGACGCCTCGGGGACCCAGGTGCTGGTCGCCCCGACCCTCGGCTACGGCGCCAGCGGCGAGCACGAGGGCTTCCCCGGCACCATCTCGATCGGTCACGACGCGCTGCGCCTGCTCCTGGTGGAGTTCGCCCGCTCGGCCTGCCGCTGGGCCGAGGGCCTGGTCTTCGTCAACGGCCACGGTGGCAACGTGCCCACCCTGGTCGGTGCGGTTCGCCAGCTGCGTGAGGAGGGCCGGGCGGTCGCCTGGACGGCCTGCGCCGTACCGGGGGGAGACGCGCACGCCGGGCGCACCGAGACGTCGCTGCTCCGGTTCCTCGCCCCCTGGTCGGTGCGTACCGACCTGATGGTGGCCGGCGCGGTCCAGCCGGTGACCGAGCTGATGGCCACCCTGCGCGCCGACGGTGTGCGGGCCGTCTCGCCCACCGGCGTGCTCGGCGACGCCACGACCAGCAGCGTCGAGGAGGGCAAGGAGGTCTTCGCCGGCCTGGTGGACCGGGTCGTCGACGAGCTCACCGACATCGACGTCGGCGAGGACGGCCGCCTGGCGCCCGGCGCCCGACGCACGCCGTCGCGGACGTGACCGGCCCCACCGACCTCGCCCTGCCGGCCGGCTTCGGGGCCCGGCTGTCCGACCGGGTGCGGGTGTGCGACGACGGCCGCTCGCTGGTGGGTGGCAGTGCGGGCGCGGTGCTCTACCTGGCACCCGAGGCCGCGGCTCGGGTGAGCGAGGGACCGCTCGTGGTGGGTGCGGACCCGCTGGGCGCGGCGGTGTCGCGCCAGCTGCTCGACAGGGGTTTCGCCGACCCCTGGTGGCCGGTGCCGCCGGCCGGCGACGAGACCGTGGGCGACGTGACCGTGGTGGTCCCCGTGCGCGACCGCGCGCGACAGCTGGCAGGGCTGCTGGACGCCCTGCCGCACGGGGTCCCGGTCGTCGTGGTCGACGACGGGTCGCGCTCCCCCGCCGCGGTGGCCGCCGTCGCAGACCGTCCGGGCGTCCGGCTGGTCTGCCACGGCCACAACCGGGGACCGGCGGCCGCGCGCAACACCGGGCTGGGCGAGGTGCGCACGCCGTACGTCGCGTTCTGCGACTCCGACGTGCTGCCCGAGCCGGGCTGGCTGGCGACCCTGCGCCGGCACCTCGACGACCCGGCGCTGGCGGTCGTGGCGCCCCGGATCCTGGGCTCGGAGCCGCTGCCCGACGACTCGTGGCTGGACCGCTACGAGCAGGCCCGGTCGTCGCTCGACCTCGGCCCCCGGCCCGCCGCGGTGCGGGTGCAGGGCGCGGTGTCCTACCTGCCCAGCGCCTGCCTGCTGGCCCGCGTGGACGCGTTGGCCGGAGGCTTCGACGAGGCGATGCGGGTGGGGGAGGACGTCGACCTGGTGTGGCGGCTGCTCGAGTCCGGCTGGCGGGTGCGCTACGAGCCGGGCGCCCTGGTGCGGCACCGGCACCGGACCCGGCTGCTGCCCTGGCTGCGGCGCAAGGCGTTCTACGGCACCTCCGCGGCCCCGCTCGCAGCCCGGCACGGCTCGGCGGTGGCGCCGATGGTGGTCTCCCCCTGGTCGGGCGTGCTCGCCGTCTCGCTCCTGGCACAGCGCCGCTGGTCGCTCCCCGTGGCCGCGGTGGCGGCGGCCGCGGCGACCGGCGGGGTGAGCCGCCGGCTCGGACGCAGCGCGCACCCGGTGCGGGCGGCGGCGGTGCTCACCCTCGAGGGCACCGTGGCCACCGCCTGGCAGACCGCCTCGGTGCTGACCCGGCACCACTGGCCGCTGGCGGTGCTGGCCGCCACCCGCTCGCGGCGGGCCAGGAGGGCCCTGCTGGTCGCGGCCGTCGCCGAGGGACTCGCCGACCGGCGGCGCTGCCGGGCCGACCTCGATCCGGCCCGCTACCTGCTCGCGCACCGCCTCGACGACCTGGCCTACGGGGCGGGCCTGTGGTGGGGCGCCGCCCGAGCCGGGTCGATTCGTGCCCTGTTGCCCCGGTTGCGCGGATTCGGGCGGTGCAGCGACCGTCCGCGCCGGGCTCCCGAACCGGTACCGCCGCGCCCACCGCTGGGCTACCGTGGCGACACGGGCCGGCCACAGGAGCAGTGATGCAGGTGAACCGCAGGGATCTGCAGGATCGTCGCGTCGCGGCGGTGCGCGCCTGGACCACGTTCGTCGAGCACGGAGACGGCGCCGAGGACCTGGTGCGACCCGAGATCCTGCGCAGCTGGGAGCGCTCCGAGGCGGCTGCCGCCCGGTCGGTCACCGAGGCCCCGCTGGCCGACGAGTCCGACACCAGCTCGCTGTGGAAGGACTCGCCACTGCAGACCGCCGTCGAGCGGGTCGAGTCGGAGCTGCGGCGTACCGCCGAGGACGGCGACCTGGTGCTCGCGGTCACCGACGCCGAGACCCGGATCCTGTGGACCTACGGCGGCCGGGTGATGCGCCGCAAGGCCGAGAGCGTCAACTTCGTGGCCGGTGCCCGGTGGGACGACCTGAGCGTGGGCACCAACGCCCTCGACCTGGCCAACCGCACCGACGCCCCGAGCATGGTCTTCAGCGCCGAGCACTACGCACCCATCGTGCACAACTGGGTCTGCTGGGCCGCGCCGGTGCACGACCCGGCCACCGGCGAGCAGCTGGGCGTCATCGACCTCTCCACCACCTGGGACCGCACCCACCCGATCGGCCTGGCCACCGCGCGGGTGCTGGCCCGCCTGATCGAGACCGCGATGCCGGCCACCTCCGCGGGGCTGGTGACCGGGAACATCGACACCGGGGAGCCCGGCCTCCGGCTCACCCTGCTCGGCACCGCCGAGGCGCGTCTGGACGGGGTGCGGCTGCTGCTCAACCGCCGTCAGACCGAGATCCTGGCCCTGCTCGCGGTGCACCCCGAGGGCCTGTCGCTCGACCATCTGCACGCCCTGCTGTACGGCGACTCCTCGGTCACCATGTCGACCCTCAAGGCCGAGGTCTCCCACCTGCGCAGCGCGCTCGCGGGTCAGCTGGCCTCGCGTCCCTACCGGCTCACGATGCCGGTGCGCACCGACATCGACGCGGTGCTGAAGCTGCTGCGTCGGGGCGAGGTGGCCGCGGCCGTCGACGCCTACGGCGGCGACCTGCTGCCCGGCACGAACTCACCGGCCCTG
>JBBQRV010000168.1:0-8496 GCA_038214475.1 Propionibacteriales bacterium
ACAAGACGTGGCGAGTCAACGAGCAGGCCGAGGAACCCTCGACGCGGCGCGCCGGGTGGTCCCATGACTGGCAACCCAGGTGGTCCCATGAAGCTGGCAGAAAACCGACTACAGCGGTCCCATGCTCATGGCAGGCGACAACCACCTCATCGCTCGTGTTCCCGCCAGCCGCCCCCGCCTTCTGGAGACACGGGAAGACCATCGAAGCCCTGCGCGAGTTGGAGAGCGATCTCGAGGTCTCGCGCTGCGACATGACGGGGTTCAGCTACCCCGAGTCGAACGAGCTCGCGGAGCTGGCGAAGTCCGAGGACCTCGAGAAGTGGACGCGCAGCTGTGGTGAGCCCGTTGTGGCCTACGTCAATCCGAGACTGGTGCCTGCTGTGCCGGTGTGCGTGCCTCCCAGCCTCAGGTGGGCAGTTGTTCAAGGAGACCGGGATCGTCCGACGGCAGCCACAGAGGGGCACGGTTGCGGTTGCCCGGTCGGAGCCAGTCACGTCGCTGCGAGGTCTCCAGAGCAGTCCGGACGAATGCCATCGCCAGCTCGGACGGGTTCTCGTCGCGCCAAGCAACCCACCACGGGTAGACCGGCTGGAGCTCTGCGGGCCGGCTCACCGGTATGGCGGCCTCGGCATACCGGTGGGCATAGCTCTCGAACTCGAGGGTGAAGGCTGGGTGCCGTGCCCGGCGCACTGCCGCGAGGCAGTGCTGGAAGGTGCCGGGGTTGCCGAGCCAGTGCAGGGCCACCCGGGTCTGACGCTCGAATGCCGCGAGGAACTCCCCGTGTGCGTTGTAGAGGCCGGAGCCCTCGGGGTCGGCGAACACTTCCACGCGACGTTCGTGGAGGGACGCTGACGCCTTGGGCGGGTCACCGGCTCGGCCGACGAGCAGCATCGGTTCGAGCCGGATCAGACGTCGGTGCCATCCGGTCGGATGCTCGGCCAGCATCCGCGAGGTGACGCGCATGATGGCCACGTCGAGCCGCTCGGTCATGAGGGCCTCGAGCTGCCGGGCGCTGTCCATGGAGCGTTCGACCAGCTGCACCGAGTCGAATTCTCGGGAGAAGTCGTCGGCCACGAGCCGGCTGGTGTCGAGCTCGAAGATGTGCGCGATGCGAAGGGAGTTGCTGTCCGGGACCCGACGCATCCGCTCGGCGAGGGCGAGCAGATGGCGTGCGTCGACGAGGAAGCGCTCGCCGCGTGGGGTGAGGGCGACGTGCCGACTGTCGCGCACCAGGAGCTGGCTCCCGACATCGCTCTCGAGCTTGCGGATCTGCTTGGAGAGCGCTGGCTGGCTGATGTAGAGCTTCGTCGCGGCTCGACCGAAGTGCAGCTCGTCGGCGACCGTCACGAAGTACCTCACCAGTCGCAGGTCAAGGTCCATCGCGTGCCTTTCTCGGTCTCACGCTAGCGGCACAGGCTGGTCTCGACCAGTGCGGTTATTGATCGCGACGGTCTAGGTCTTGGACACCTTCGCGCCCGGGTTGTTTGGTCGTAGCTGGCAGCGCGCACGAGACGCAGACAGCAGACGACGAGAGAGCCGAGGACCCATGTCCGGACCGCGTTCCAAGATCGCCCACCGGAAGCCCGCTACGTGGGGTGCGTTCGTCGCCTTCGTCTCACTGCTGGCCCTGCTGACGGTGACCGCACCTGCTGATGCGGGGCGGAGCGGCCATCACGAGCCCGCCCTCAAACCGACGATCGTCCTGGTGCACGGTGCCTGGGCCGACAGCTCGAGCTGGGATGGCGTCGTACGACGGCTGCGGCGGGAGGGTTACACCGTCGCCGTCCCACCGAACCCGTTGCGTTCCCTTGCCGGCGACGCGGCGTACATCTCCGCCGTCCTGCGCACGATCCAGGGGCCGGTGGTGCTGGTGGGGCACTCCTACGGCGGAGCCGTGATCACGAACGCGGCGCTGGGCAACGCACACGTCACGGCGCTCGTCTACGTCAACGCCTTCATCCCCGACCAGGGAGAGTCCGTCGTCCAGCTGGCCGGCGCCGAGCCCGGGTCAGCCCTGGCCGTCGCCGACTCGAGCACCGTGTTCAAGCTGGTGCCGTACCCCGGTGCACCCGCGGGCGACTTCGACGCTTATGTCCTCCCGAGCGTCTTCCGGTCCGCCTTCGCCAACGACCTCGGTCCACGCAGGGCCGCCGTGCTGGCCGCGACCCAGCGCCCGGTCACACTCAGCGCGCTCGGTACCCCGTCCGGGCAGCCGGCCTGGCAGACGATCCCCAGCTGGGCACTCGTGGGCACCCTCGACCATGTCCTGCCTCCGGCCGAGCAGCAGATCATGGCCGACCGCGCCGGCTCCCACGTGACCCGCGTGAAGGCCTCGCACCTGTCGATGGTCTCCCGGCCGGGTGCGGTGGCCGGCGTCATCACTGCGGCCGCACGCGCTACGAACTGACCGAACCCCGCACCTGCTGAAGGAGATGTCATGACCGAATCCGGAACCCCCGTGGTCTTCATCCACGGTCTGTGGCTCCACGCCACCAGCTGGGAACCCTGGATCGACCACTTCCACGAGGTCGGGTACGAGCCCGTGGCTCCCGGGTGGCCGAACGAGCCGCCGACCGTCGCCGAGGCGCGGGAGAGACCAGAGCTCGTCGCGAACACCAGCATCGATGACGCGACCGCGCACTACGCCGGGCTGATCGAGGCGCTCGAAACGCCCCCCGTGATCGTCGGTCACTCGTTCGGAGGATTGATCGCCGAGAAGCTGCTCGGTCAGGGCGTTGGCGCGGCCGGCGTGGCGATCGACCCCGCGCAGATCAAGGGCGTGCTGCCGCTGCCGCTCGCGCAGCTCCGTGCGGGACTGCCTGCGCTCGGCAACCCCGCAAACCTGCACAAGGCCGTGTCACTGACCAAGAAGCAGTTCCGCTACGGGTTCGGCAATGCGGTTTCTGAGGAAGAGTCCGACGCGCTCTTCGAGCAGTGGACGATCCCGTCCCCCGCGCGACCCCTGTTCCAGGCGGCAGCCGCCAACTTCGCGCTCCACTCAGAGGCGGAGGTCGACACCGACAACGCGGACCGTGGGCCGCTCCTGCTGATCTCGGGGACCGAGGACCACACGGTGCCTGACGTCGTGACCAGGTCGACGCTGAAGCAGTACCGCGCCTCCACCGCCGTGACCGAGCTTCGCCAGTTCGAGGGTCGCGGGCACTCGCTCACGGTGGACAGCGGCTGGAAGGACGTCGCCGACGCCGTCCTCGACTGGTTGAAGAGCAAGGGGCTTTGAGGCATCGCCATGGACCTGGGCCTCGAGGGCACGACCGCGGTCGTCACCGGTGCGAGCAAGGGCATCGGGCTGGCCATCACCCGGGCTCTGGTGGCCGAGGGCGTGTACGTCGTGGCGGGCGCGCGTGCTTCCAGCGACGAGTTGGACGCGCTCGTCGACCAGGGGAGCGTCCATGCCGTCCCCGTGGACCTGGCGACGGCGACCGGGCCGGCCGACCGGGTCGCCGCCACCCTGGACCGCGGAGGCCTGGACATCCTGATCAACAACGTCGGCCAAGTCTCGCCCCGGGTCAACGGCTTCTTGATGGTGACCGACGAGCAGTGGTGGCAGTCCCTCACCCTCAACCTGCTGGCTCCGGTACGCACCACCAGAGCTGCCCTTCCGGCGATGCTGACCGCGGGGCACGGAGCGATCGTGACGATCAGCTCGGTCAACGCGTTTCTTCCCGACCCCGGGGTCATCGACTACGGGGCGGCCAAGGCAGCCCTGACCAACTTCTCCAAGGCACTGTCCAAGGAGGTCGGCCCCCGCGGCGTACGTCTCAACACCGTCAGCCCTGGGCCGGTCTCCACCGACCTCTGGCTCGGAGACGTCGGCGTCGCCGCCGCCGTCGGACGCGCCACGGGGCGGGATCCCGAGTCCGTCGCACGGGACGCCGCCGGCCAGTCCGTCACCGGGCGCTTCACCCGTCCCGATGAGATCGCCGCCTTGACGGTGATGCTGGCCAGCGACCGTGTCGCCGGCAACATCACCGGCTCCGACTTCGTGATCGACGGAGGACTGACGACGCAGACCTGATCCTCGGACGGTGGGAGCAGGATCTGTCGACACCGGCACTCGCCAGCGTCTCGCCTGATGGTGCGGGTGATGGGCCACGCTCACCACGTGCGCAGATCGCCCATCCCGCTCGCTCTTCCGGGCGTCGGTGACACCGTCCGTTGCGCGGGGTTCCACATTTACTGCCTGCGTTGATCAGTAGCGTCTCCGCCTGCGGCCCGAACTGGATGAGCGCTGGCGGGTGCGGACCTGCCGCCGTCAACTTGGCCGCGCGAGTCAGTCCTGCGCGTCGATGGACGCAGAAGGAAGCATCAAGCTGCCGTTGGGCCGACGGGCAACCTGCTGCTTCTTCACCAGGCGGCGGTAGTGGGCTCGAGAACAATGTGCTGCGGGCGTGTGCGTCCTGCGTGTCACGGGCCGTTGGTCGTCGCGCGGACTCGGCTAAGGCGTGTGGCGTCAGATCTGAGGATGAACGCCCGATGTGAGGTTGGCTCGCCCGGACCGAGGCTGAGAAGAAGGGCCAGACCTCGTCAACGGGACGGGCGGACCCGTGGCATCGGAGGACACCATGAACACCAACCGCCGCTTCATCGTCAGCGTTGCACTGGCCATGATCGTGTTTGGCACCGTGACGGCATGTGGCGGCACCGAACCCGGCGCCACCACTCACGGGAACGGCAGGACCACGGCGGTGGAGCATTCCGTTCACCAGCACCGCCACCCGGTGTGCAGTCGTTGCGAGTAGGGATCTCCTCGGGCGCGAAGCCTGGGAGGAGCTGTGCTTCGACAACTGCTTTCAGGGTCGATCCGGCTCAATCGCGCCCGGTCGTGCGGGGCGTGTGCTCGGGCCAGCCCAGCCGGGTCGCCAGTGCGGCCAGCTCCTGCCGGGAAGTAGTCGACGTCTTTCGCAGGAGGTTCGTCACGTGGACACTGACCGTCTTGGCGCTGATGAACAGCGCGGCGGCGATCTCGGTGTTGGTTCTGCTGGCGACCAGTAGCACCAGCACTTCGGCCTCCCGGTTGGTCAGGTCGGCGAAGGCGGTGGGACGAGTTGAGTGGTCGACCTGGTGTGCGGGTTCGTTGAGGGGGATGTGTCCCAGCTCTGCTGCTCGTTCTACTCGCTCACGCAGCGGGGCGGCGTCCTGGGCAACGGCGAAGTGGTGGGCGGCGCGAAGGGACGCGGCTGTTTCGTTGCCGTGCTGACGCATACGGACTTGTTCTGCTCCGAGTTGCGATCGAGCCATTTGCTCCTCCCAGGTGAGGCCAGCTGAACTACACAGGTCGGCGGCCAGACGCCAGGCTGCCGCCAGGTTCTTTTCGCCAACGGCACGCCTTCGCTCAGCTTCGACAAGTGCCTCGAGGGCCAGAGATATCGGTTCGGCCTCGTGGGTCACTGTGATGGCCGGCACCGGCGCCGCGGATCCGGCTTTCAGCAGGTCGGCGAGACCCTGTCGGGCGTCATTCACGAGGCGGGCGTCGCGGGTGTCCTGGCCCAGTTCGGCGAGGTCGGCGGCTGCCCGAGCGCCCCACAGCAGTGCTTCACACACGGAACCTGGGTCCACCGCGTGGTCGCTGAGGACGCGATGGGCCAGTTCGAGTGCGGCGGCCGGTTGCGACTCGGCGACGAGGACTTCGGCAAGGCTGGGCACGGCGTAGCCGCCGAGGCGCTGCTCGAGAGCCGGCATCAGCTCGTAGGCGCGGGCCCGGTGCATCCGAGCAACTCGGAGGTCGCCGCGGCGGGCGGCGAGGACAGCACCATGCAGGCGTAGCCGTGTCGCCCAGCTGGCCATGCCTCCGAGGCTGAGACCTCGACGTAGCACGGTGGCTGCGGCTCTCAGGTCTCCGCTGACCAGGAGGCTGCCGACCAGCATGGCGCTCTCCGCTGTCCCGCGGTCGTGTGCGAGTGCCTGCTCCAGTGATCGACGCAGGACGTCGGCCAGCTCATTGTGGCGCCCAAGGTGGCGCAGCAGGAGGGCGCGCGCGCCGTAGGCATAGCTGATCGCTGCGTCGTCGCCGGACTCGAGCGCAGAGGCCAGCGCCTCGTGCGTCTCGGCGTCAGCCACCGCGGGGGAGCTCCGCGTCCACGCGTGGGAGTCGAGCGCCTTGGCGATAGCCTGCGGCGACGCTGAACGGCGCGCGACCCTCACGGCCTCCTCGGCCTGCGACGCGGCCTGCTGCCACTGCCCCGACCAGCGCAGTCCGTTGCTGAGCATGCTGAGCGCCTCGGCATGCTCTCTGCTGTAGGGCGCGGTGCTGGCGAGCTGGACGGCACGGGTAACGATGTCGACCGGAGGGGCGTCTCGTGCGCCTGTCTCCCAGGCGATGTCGGCGGCATGCATGAGCAAACGGCTGGCACGCAGCGGGTCGTCGCTCTCGTTGACGAGCGTCAGGGCCTCCTCGACGAGCGCCTGTGCCTCCTGGCCCCGGTCGGATGCGTTGCAGACGACGACCGCGCGCTCGAGCAGGGTGAGTCTCATCGAAGTGTCGCCCGGGTCGGGGGAGCCTGCCTGCCAGAGCCTGGTGGCGCGGACCAGGTTTCGCGCGACGTCGCCAGTCGACCCGTGTTCCGCGGCCAGGTCCGCCGCGGCCATGCTTGTGGCGAAGGCAGACCCGTGATCACCTGATGCGTCGCAGTGGAGCGCCAGAGAAGTGAGTCGCCGGATCTCGTCGAATCCCTCGTATGACGCCCGCGAGAGAACGCTCGCCCAGGCCGCATGGATCGGCGCTACCTCCTCGTCGAGCGCCGACTCCGCCAGGAGTTCGGCGAGCAGGGGATGGCGGAGCCAGACCAGGGGTCCCTCCCTGAGGACGACTCCTGCCTCCACTGCTTCGCGCAGAACCACCGGAAGCGATCCTGGTGCATCCAACACCGACAACACCTCACCCAGGACCGGCAGTTCCGAGGGGCGTCCGCCCACCGCGAGCACATTCACGAGCGCCCGAGCGGCGGGAGTGAGCCGCTCACACCTGGCGAGCAGGGCATCGCGCAGCGCGGCCGATAGCGGGTCGTGCAGCTCGTCGCTGTCTGGATCGACCCCGGATACCAAAAGTTCGGTCAGGTAGGCATTGCCTCCCGAGCGCACGTAGACCTCGTCGATGAGTCTCTCGGAGACTCCGATACCCACCAGCGTGGTGACCTGTGTCTTCGTGGCTTCCCGGTTGAGCCGTCCCAGCGAGATCACGTCGACCGCGGGCAACCGTCGCATGTCGGCGGCCCACACCCGGACCCGGTCATCCCTGGGTACGTCCTCGTCGCGGAAGATGGTGATCACGACCAACCGCTGGCGGGAGAAGCCTGCGATGAGATACGACAGGCAGCTCAACGACGTCGCGTCGGCCCACTGGACGTCGTCGACAACGAGAAGTGTTGGTCCGAGCGTGAGCACGTAGTCGATCAACGCGTCGACGATCATCATCGGCGCAGCGGCCGTCGTCCCTCCGGCAGCCGGCCCGAACCTCGGGAGCAGGGCGCCCAGCTCGGGTACGCCGGACCGTACCGACTCCTGGACCTCGTGCCCGGCGTCACGCAGCCATCGTTCAAGCGCCATGGTCAGCGGCAACAGCAATGCGTTGCTGGCGTCGAAGCGAAGGCAACTTCCCCACAGCACCTGGAACCCATCGCGGACAGCGGCGTCCGCAACGCCCCGAACGAGAGCGGTCTTCCCGACCCCAGTCTCGCCGTGCAGCAGAACAGCGCTCGGACGACCCTCGGCGGCCCCGTCAAGCAGGTCCTTGAACCGCGCCTGCTCGGAGAGACGTCCCGCGAGAATCGGCCACTGCCGCACCGGCACCACGACAACAGTCTCCCGCCTCACCCCGTTGTTGTCGCCACCCAGGCCCCGGCGGATTGCAGACGACTAAGGGGCACGCCCGCAGATCTAAGGTGCGACGCCCGATGCGAGCCAGTTCCGCCCGGGGCGAGGCTGACAGCAATAGCCAGGCCCGGGCGTCGCCTATCGCCTGTCCCGGACATTCAGCAGGCATGAAGGAGCCCAGCGTGAACGACCTCAGCCACGAACCGCGAACAGAACGGACTCGACGCCTCAGCCAGGGGCTCGCCCTGATCCTGGCGCCGTGGATGTTCGTCATCGCCAACAGCGGTGGCATCGTCACCAGCGAGCCGGGTCTGGACGACACGACACCGCGGGGCGCGCTGCTCATCTCGGCCGCGCACCCGGTGGCGGACAAGTGGTTCACCTTCGCCGCGATGGTCGGCTGCCTGCTCCTCGTGCCGGCCGTGTTGGGGGTGATGAGCCTGGTGCGGGTGAGGGCGGCGCGAGTGGGTCTTGTCGGTGGTGTGCTGATGATCGCCGGCTACATCTGCTACTTCGCGCTGCTCTTCCAGGGCTACGCCACGATCGCCCTGGCCTCGCACGGTGGAGCAAGTCCGGACAACATCGAGGTTCAGGACCTGATGCAGAACCAGGGCGTCTACATCGGCGTCGCGCTCACCTTCGTCGTCGGCAACGTCATCGGTACCT